>NZ_SMKO01000290.1 GCF_004348685.1 Nonomuraea deserti
GGCCGGGGTGAGCGCGATCCGGCCGGGGACCGCGCGGCCGGTGACGTTCTCCGGCAGGCCCTTCGCGGTGGTGCCGGTCGGGGCGCAGGTCGTGTCCGACCCGCTGGACCTCGCCCCGGCGCCCGGCTCGGTCCTCACCGTGACCCTCCATCTGGCCGGCGGGCAGGCCTCCGAGGACGTCACCTCGCACCCGGGCTCCAGGACCACTTCCTACCTGGCGGCGGGTGACCACGTCACCGCCGCCGACCTGCCGGGCGCGACCCCCGTCGACCACTGGTACTTCCTCAGCGCCCTGGAGGTGTGGTCCGAGCCGGGCACGGCCGCGCTCGTCCTGCTGGGAGACTCGCTGACCGACGGCAGGGGCTCCACCACCAACCGCAACGACCGCTGGCCCGACCGGCTCTTCGACCGGCTGGGCGCCGCCGCGGGCGTGGCCGTCGCCAACCAGGCCGCGGGCGGCAACCGCCTGCTGGACGACGGCCTGGGCCCGAGCGGCCTGGCCCGGCTGGACCGCGACGTGCTCGCCCAGAGCGGTGTCCGGTGGTTGATCGTGCTGGCGGGCGTCAACGACATCGGCACCGCGCCGGCCACCCGCCCGGCGCAGAAGCGGGTCGCCGAGGACCTGATCGCGGCCTACGAGCAGATCATCGTCCGGGCGCACGCGCACGACATCCGCGTGTACGGCGGCACGCTCACGCCCTTCGGCGGCAACATCCCGTACGACGACGCCCCGGGCCACCGCGAGGCGGCCAGGCAGACGGTCAACGACTGGATCCGGGGCGGAGGGAGGTTCGACGCCGTGGTCGACTTCGACCGGGCGGCCCGCGACCCGGCCGTGCCCCGGCGGCTCCTGGCCGCGCTCGACCTGGGCGACCACCTGCACCTCAACCCCGCCGGCCACCGGGCGCTGGCCGGCGCGGTGCCCGCCGGGCTGCTCACCGGCTAGATCTGGACGAACTCGAGGTCGAGGAGATGGGCCAGGGATCTGAGCTCGCCCGCGCGGTGGCCCGTGCCGAGGGCCCAGTGGTGCGACATGCCGGTGGCGCTCCACTCGTCGGTCCACTCGCCGGGGTCGCGGCCGAAGTCGACGCGGGAGGTGGTGTTGCCGATCTGCAGGTGGGGCCCGTCGACGGTCTCGCCCTCGGACGCGAGGAAGGCGAAGCGCCCGTCGCGGCGCTGGATGATCCCGAACGCGGTGACCGGCCCGTGCTTGACGTCGAACTCGACCGAGACGCCCCAGCCGCGCTTGCCGTGGTAGACGCCGAGGCCGCGCAGCAGCGGCTTCCTGGCGCTGATGGCGAGGTGGGCGGGCCCGTCGTGGCCCATCTCGACGTGACCGCGGTGGAAGTCGAGCGCCTGGAACTCGGTGAAGGAGCCGCCCGCGCCGAGCCGGTCCATGACGAGCATGGCCAGGCTGGTGCGCAACTCGTACTCGCCGGCGGCGGGGATGCCGCGGGCGGTGAGCAGGGAGGCGCCGAGGATCATGCCGGCGCCCAGGCGCTCGTGCGTCTCGCCGTCCAGGCCGCGGTGATAGTAGGCCAGGCTGTCCAGGTCGAAGTCGGCCACGAGCCGGTCGAGGCCGACCGAGACGCGGCAGGCCCAGTCGAGGTCCGTCTCGTTGACGGAGTCGGCGAAGTCGAAGATCTTCTCGGTCTCGGCGCGCTTGGCCGCGGCCTCGGCGTCGGTGACCTTCTCCACGCGCACCCGCAGGTCGTCGAACTCGAGCACCTCGACGTGCCCGCCGAAGTTCGCGCTCACCAGCGTCAGGTCGGTGGACACGTCCATCATGCCGGGATAGAGGTGACCCATCAGGCCGTGCCGCCCGTGCCGCAGCGCGGCCCTCGCGGCGGCCGCCCGCACCCAGCCGCCGATGCGCTTCCAGGCCCGCTCGTCCTCCAGGTAGCCGGACACCGAGCGGAACGGGATGCCGCACCGCTGGAAGGCGTTGGCCATCTCGGGCAGCGGGCAGGCGCCGCAGTAGGCCAGCCACTGGCCGGTGTCGAACGTGGCGTGGTCCATCGACTCGGTCGGCTGCAGGTTGATCAGCAACACGGGAGCGCCGCTGCGCTGCGCGATCGGCACCAGCATCGTGGCCGTCATGTACGTGGTCAGGAAGCCGACGATGAGGTCGCAGTCGGCGGCCCGCAGCTTCTCGGCCGCGGCCGCCCCCTCCTGCGCGTCGGAGATGAACCCGACGTCGACGATCTCCGCGTCCAGCTCCCGCATGCGCTCCGAGACCCGCGCCGCCGAGCGCTGGAGCTGGGGGAGGAGGTCGGGGAACTGGGGCCAGTAGGCCCCCAGCCCGCCGGCCACGAGCCCTACGCGTACCTGCCTGGTGCTGGCCATGGTGCTGCCCTCCGACGCGGCTTCACCGCGCAAAACGTTTTACCTGGATCGGCCTCACCGGGACGGTATTGTGGCGGCAGCAGATGGTCAAGAGGCCTTTCCTTGCTATTGACACGTTTTAATCCGCCAGGCGGCGGTCGAGGAAGCCGGTGACCGCGCGGGCCAGGGTCAGCCGGTGGTCCGACAGGGCGTGGTCGGTCGGATAGAGCCGGTGCTCGAGCCCGGGCACCGGATGCGCCCGGTAGGCCTCGACCAGCGGATGGTGATGCGTCTCCGCCGGCGTGACGCTGTCGCGGCCGGTGCCGATCAGCAGCACGGGCCGGTCGGCCAGGCGGGGCGCCAGCCCGGCCAGGCTCCACGCCTCGCCGGCCGCCTCCATCTCGGCGACCAGGGCCGCGCCGCTGGTGTCACGGAGCGGCAGCAGCTCGCCGTCCCACGCGGACGTGTACGCCGCCCGCGCGCCGGGATCGGCCCGGCAGGCCGCCGCCGCCTTGCCCAGGTCGAAGGCGGCCACCGAGACGACGGCCCGGACCGCGGGGTCGGCGGCGGCCGTCATGAGAGCCGCGAAGCCGCCGAGGCTGTGGCCCACCAGGGCCAGCCGCCCGGGGTCTAGCCGGTGCGCGGCCGCCACGGCGTCCTCGCGTACGGCCCGGGTGACGCGGGCGGCGTCCTCCAGCACGTTGCCCCACGAGTACGAGCCGCCCACGCCCCACGAGCCGCGGTAGTGGAACACCAGGGCCGCGTAGCCCGCCCGGCGCAGCGCCTGCGCGAGGTCGAAGTTGCGCTCGTTGCCCGGGAACCCGTGCAGGAGCACCACGATCGGATGCGGCCCGGGCCCGGCGGGCAGGTGCAGGACGCCAAGCAGCGCGTGGCCGCCGCTGGTGAACGTCACCGCCGGCGTGCCGGCGGGCGGCACGAGGCCGGTGGGGAGGTCGCTGGGGAGGTCGCCTGCCAGAGCGTCGGTCACGTCTGCCTTCATCCTGATCGAACTGAGCGGTTCGATCAGGAATCTAGCAGACGCCGCACCGGCCGCTAGCGGCCGCTCCACCTGATCTCGTACGGCTTGAGCGTGAACTGCGTGCCGTCGACGGTCGTCGTCACCTGGCCGTCGGAGGTGTTGACCAGCAGCAGCTGCTCCGGCTGGGCCAGCACCCTGACCTTGGCGTCGGAGGAGGTGACCGCCTCCAGCTCGGCCCCGGCAGGGAACCACTTCGTGAAGCCGGCCACCAGCCTGGCCGTGGGCTGCTCGGCCCCCGTGCGCGGCTCCCACAGGCAGGCCGGGCAGCGGCCCTCCTTGGCCTGCGGGTTCCAGTAGAGCGCCGTGGTGACGCCGCTCCGCGCGAACTCGATCATCGAGGCGGCCTGCACGGCGAGCCGCTTGGGCTCGGGCCACGTGGTGCCGTCCTCCGGCACGAAGTACCACTCCGACCACCACACCGGCAGGTCGCCGGTCTTGTCGCGCAACCACTGGGTGACCGCGCTGAACTTGCTCAGCGCCCCGAACTCGTCAGGCAGCAGCTCGTGGGCGTCGGTCACCGACGCGCCGTCGACCACGACGAAGTCGGCGCCCTTCTTGTGCTCGAACCAGTGGTTGAAGGCGTCGAGGACGTGCTGGTTGACGACGCCCCACTCGCCGCGCAGCTCGGTGTCGCCGCCCTTGTTGCTGTCGAAGCCGAGGTAGGGGCCGCCGATCTGGGCGTCGGGCCGCGCCGCCTTCACCGCGTCGTACACCTTGTTGTACAGCTCGGTGTACCCCTTGTAGTCGGCGGGCTTGGAGTGGTCCTTCCAGAAACCCTTGAACTCGTTCCACACCATGAAGTACTTGACGTCTTTGTACCGCGTGGCGACGGCCGCCGACAGCTTGGCGAAGTCGTCGAAGTGCTCGGGGTAGGGGGCGTCCTCCAGGTGCTCGGCCCAGCCCTCCTCCGACGTCGGGCCCTCGGGGCCGCCCTTCATCCAGTCGGGGGCGCAGCAGAGCGTGATGATCGGCGTGGCACCCGACTGCCTCATGAGATTCATCCGGCTGTCGAGGTCTTCCCAGACGTACTGCCCGGGGCGCGGCTCGGGGTTGAAGGCCCCGAAGCCCATGATGTGCTGGTTCTGCAGCATCGGGGTCTCGGCGAACCGGCCGGTCACCCGCTGCTCGAACTCCGGGGTGATGTTGTTGGCGCTGACGCCGGTGTGCGTGAACCCCCAGCGCGGCCAGCCGTCCTCCACCTGCGGCGGCTTCCCTGCCACGCCGCTCTCGCTCGGCGACGCCTGGGGTGCGGCGGTGGTCTTCTGCACGGAGGGAGGCCGCTGCTGCGGGGCCTGGCCCAGCAACGAGCAGCTCGTGACGGCCAGCGTCACGGCCGTGGCGGCCGCCGCCGAGGCGGCCGCCCGCCCGAGCCGTCGCCTCATCCATCCCCGGTTACCCGAAGTCACCCGACCCTCACCGATCCTCCCGTCGACATGCCGCCAGTAGCGTTCCACGGGCTGGGGAGACGGGGCGCATCGAGCGGATGGTTCACAGTCAATCGTTATCGTTCGGCGTCTTTCGGCGACGCCGGTCTCACGAGCCGCGGCGGTGCAGCAGCAACATCGCGGCGTCGTCGAGCAGCGGTCCGCCCGCGTGCTCCACGAGGTCGGCCCGCAGGACGTCCAGCGCGGCCTGCGGGTCCGGGAGCGTCAGCAGACCGGCGCGGTCGGTGAGCGGGTAGAACTCGCCCGCCGCGTTCCTGGCCTCGATGACGCCGTCGGTGACGAACAGGATGCGGTCGCCCTCGCCGAACGGGATGCGGTGGGGCTTGGCCGCCGCGGCGTCGAGTGCGCCGAGGCCCAGCGGCAACCCCTGCTCGGGCGGCTCCATCGTGGCGCACGTGCCGTCGGGCCTGATCAGCAGCGGCGGCGGATGGCCGAAGTGCACCAGCGTCATCTCGCCCGCGTGCACCTCGGCGACGGTCGCCGTGACGAACTGCTCGTCGTCCAGATGACGGGTCAGGCTGACCTCCAGCCGCTCGCCGATGTCGGTCAGCTCGGCCTCGTCATAGGCGGCCTCGCGGAACGCGCCGAGCACCCAGGCGGCCGTCTCGACCGCGGCCAGGCCCTTGCCCTGGACGTCGCCGATCAGCAGGCGAACGCCGTGCGGCGTCGTGACGACCTCGTACAGGTCGCCGCCGATCTGGGACTCGGCCGCCGCCGAGGTGTAGGAGAGCGCCACCTGCAGGTCTCCCGCCCGCCGCGGCACCGGCCGCAGCAGCACCCGCTGGGCGACCTCGGCGACCTGCCGGACGCTGGCCAGCTCGCGCTCGCGTTCCAGTCGCAGGTGGGCGGCCAGCATGCTGGCCGCGGTCACGCCGGCGATGCTGACGACCGTGAGGTTGTTCTGCCAGTGGAGCACCAGGTCGTTGTAGGACGCCAGGAACAGGCAGATGGCCAGCGCCACCGCGCCCACCGCGGAGGTCCGCCGCACCCCGCCCGACAGCGAGGCGAAGGCCGGCCCCAGCGTGAGCAGCGGCAGGAAGATGAGCGTCGGGCCCGCCAGCACGTCGAGGACGGCGACGCAGAACATGACGGCGAAGGGCAGCCACCGCAGAGCCCGCAGGGATCTCATCTGCCCCCTCGCGTCGCCATGTGCGTGTCTCGCACGACCCACTGTCAGCCCGCCAATCCCGGTCAACGAAAAATGAAACATCAATGATCCGCCATATACAAGCATGGCTCAGCGCATGTCGGTTGCGGGCCACGCGGGACGGCCTCTTGCGGGATGCAAGCGTGATGCAGTGCCGCGAAGGCGCGATGAAACAGACATCAGGGACGCTTCCGGCACCTGCTCGAGCAGCGGAACTCCGGCCGGGCGCAGATCGTTGGGCCAGCGGCACACAATCGATCTTGCAACAGGGAGAACAGAGTCGTGGTCTTCAAACGGATGCTGGGTGCTTTCGGCGTCGGCGCGCCCTCGGTGGACACCGTTCTGTCCACCGCCCGGACCCGGCCGGGCGGCACGCTGGAAGGGGAAGTACGGCTCAAAGGCGGCGACTTCGATGCCGAGATCGAGCACATCACGCTCGGGCTGGTGGCCCGGGTCGAGATCGAGCACGGCGAGGGCGAGCAGGCGGGGCTCGGCGAGTTCTCCCGCACCGAGGTCTCCGGTCCCTTCACCCTGGCCAAGGGCGAGGAGCGGGTCGTCGGTTTCCGGTTCCCCGTCCCGTGGGAGACGCCGATCAGCGAGATCGGCGGGCAGCCGCTGACCGGCATGGCCGTGGGGGTGCGCACCGAGCTGGCCATCGCCAAGGCCGTCGACAAGGGCGACCTCGACATGGTGGCGGTCGAGCCGCTGCCCTCTCAGCTGCGCATCCTGGAGGCCTTGCTGCAGCTCGGCTTCGGCTTCAAGGCGGCCGACCTGGAGGCGGGGCGCCTCCACGGGGTGCGGCAGGAGCTGCCGTTCTACCAGGAGATCGAGTTCTATCCGTCCGGACCCTACTCCGGGCTGGTCGGCGAGGTCGAGGTGACCTTCGTGGCCGACGCGGCGGGGCTGCACGTCGTCCTGGAGGCCGACAAGCGCGCCGGCCGCTACTCCTCCGGCGACGCCATCGGCCGTTTCCACGTCAGCCACGACGACGCCCTCGTCACCGACTGGGCGGGCGAGCTGGGCCGCTGGCTCGACAGCCTGTCCCAGTACGCCGGGCACGGCGGTCACCACGGTCACCACGAGCGCTACGGTCACCACGAGGGGCACCACGGCGGGCCCGGCCTGGGCATGGTCGCCGCGGCCGGCGCGGCGGGCGTGGTCGGCGGTCTCGTGGCGGGCGAGGTCGTGGAGGAGGTCGTCGAGGAGTTCTTCGAGGGCGGCGAGGAGGAGGGCGGCGACTGGTGACCCGCCGCTGAACACGCGCCGCCGCCTGGCCGGTCAGGGATCGACGGGCAGGCGGCGGGCGGCGACGCCGGCCCAGCCCAGGCCGCGCACGGTCAGCAGCAGCCCGATCGTCCCCGCGGTCAGCCCGTGCTCGGTGCCCAGCGCCGGCAGGTAGACGAGCGTGATGTCGACGGCCGCCAGCACCACGCAGCTCGTCACCAGCGCGTGCGCGAGCCCGGGACGGCGCAGCTGGGAGCGCACATCGCCGCCCGCGTCCTGCTCGCCGGCCTCGGGGCAGGGGCTGCGCGCGAGCGCCGCCGACAGCGCGACGAGCACGGCGGACAGGCCGCACGACCACAGGAAGATGCGGCCGGTGTCCGGGATGGCCCGCTCCCCGCCGAACACGGCGATCAGCACGGGTCCCGCCGCCTGCCCGAGCGAGGCGGCGAACGTGTATCGGCCGAACGCGGCGTCGTGGCCGCCGCGCCTGGTGGTGTTGGCCACCAGCGCCTGCTGCGCGATGACGCAGCCCAGATGGCCGGTGCCGAGCAGGATCCCGGCCGTGACGAGCCCAGGGGACGGTGTGGCCGAGCGCCAGGAACGCCGCGCTGGACGCCGTCAGCAGCAGCGACCCCGTCACGGCCACGCGCCGCTCGCCGTAGCGGTCGGTGATGTGCCCGGCGGGCAGGGCCAGCAGCACGGCGATCGCGTGCCGTCGATGCCCGTCCTCGGCCGCCGGTTCGTGCATCGCCGTCCTGCCTCGTTCCTTGGGCACGTTATAACTACCGCACGCACCCAGCCCTAGTGGTACATGTCCACTTCATCATCTTGCGGCATGACATGTGTGGTTATAGAGGGAGATAAGCGTCACAGGTTATAACCTGTGAGCGGATTTGACCTCAACTCGACTTGAGGTCCTACCGTGGCCGACATGAATAAGATTGCTCCCGCACAGGCGGGCTGGCGGGAATGGGCCGGCCTGTCCGTGCTCATCCTCCCCACCCTGCTGCTGTCGATCGACATATCCGTCCTGCACCTGGCCGTGCCGGCGCTGACGGAGGATCTGCGGCCGACCGGCGCGGAGTTGTTGTGGATCTCCGACATCTACGGGTTCCTCATCGCGGGTTTCCTCATCACGATGGGCACGCTCGGCGACCGCGTCGGGCGCAGGAAGATCCTGCTGTTCGGGGGCGCCGCGTTCGCGGGTGCCTCGGCGCTCGCGGCGTACGCGCCGACGGCGGAGTCGCTCATCGTGGCCAGGGGCCTGCTCGGCGTCGCCGGCGCCACGCTGATGCCGTCCACGCTGTCGTTGATCAGCAACATGTTCCGGGATCCCGGGCAGCGCACCCGCGCCATCAGCCTGTGGATGACCGGGTTCATCGGCGGCATGGTGATCGGGCCGCTGGTCGGCGGCGTGCTGCTGGAACACTTCTGGTGGGGGTCGGTCTTCCTGGTGAACGTGCCCGTCATGGTGGTGCTCCTGGTGGCCGGGCCGCTCCTGCTGCCGGAATACCGCAATCCCGGCTCCGGCCGCCTCGACCTGGTGAGCGTGGTGCTCTCGATGGCCGCGGTGCTGCCCGCGATCTACGGCGTGAAGGAGCATGCCGAGCACGCCGACCGCCAGCCCGCCCGCGATGACGTAGGCCGGGCGGAACCGGCGGGCCAGCACCGGGGTGACGGCGAAGCCGACGATCACCGTGGCGCTCATCGGCAACATCCAGAG
>NZ_SMKO01000291.1 GCF_004348685.1 Nonomuraea deserti
GGCCGGCGGTGCGGGCCGGACGTGCAGGAGGCATGGTGAGGGGACCTTTCGTCGGGGCGGGCGGCCGAGCGGGAACCGCGCTCGTGCGCGTGCGCGGCCGCCGTACGCGGTCGCCAGGGGGGACGCCGGGCACCGGCATCCGCAACAGACAGTAGATTCCGGCCTGGTCCGGGGGATGACGCGGATGACGGCACTTGGGCCTGCGGTCGTCCTAGCCGGGACGCGACAAGTGACGTAGTGCGGGTGACCGGCGAAAGGTCCGGCACGTCAGGGTTCCTGAGGCGGGGGCTCGCGTTCCGCCGACGGCGCTCCCGCGGCCCGTCGTGACGGGACACCCCCGCCGCCGGCGCCGCCCCGTCACCGCGTTTCCCGCGGAGCCGCCGCCTACGTCAAATGGCGTATCCCCGCAGGCCGTCCTGGTGGAAATAGTGCCGTTGCCCTGGAACGAGGGCATCATGGGGATCGGTGACGTGGCGTACCAGCGAGGAGGGCGCCGGCGATGGTGGACGACGTCAGGTCCGGGCGGCCTGCCCGGCCGGCGCCGCGCGGGCGCCGGCCGCTCGACGCGGGGGCGCTGCTGGAGCGGACGCCCGACGGTCTCGCGGTGATCGATGCCGACGGCCGCTTCGTCCAGGCCAACCCGGCGGCGCTGTCGCTCTGCGGGCTCGACCCGGCGCACGTCGCCGGCGCCGCGTCCCCGTTCCCGCCGCGTGACGCGGACGAGGACGGCGAGGATCCCGGGGCCGAGACGGTCACCGTGTGGGAGGCGGAGCCGGGGCCGCGCCGCGAGTTCGCGTTCCGGACCAGCCGGCTGCCCGGCCGCGACGAGCGCATCGTCGCGTTCCGCGACGTCACGGAGAGCCGGCGGCACCAGCGCAGGCTCGCCGCGATCGCCAGCGCGGCCAGCCGGGTGGCCGCCAAACGGTCGCTGGGCAGCACGCTGGAGGCCCTGGCGAAAGAGGTGCTGGAGGCCGACGCCCTGGCGGGAGTGCAGATCCTGACGGTCAACGCCACCAGCGAACGTTTCCAGGTCATGGGCACCGCCGGGTTCAGCCAGGCGGAGAACTTCTTCGACATGCTCCTCGAGTGCCGCGAGGCCGGCGCCGACCTGCGCATGATCGACGCGTTCACCTCGCGGCAGCCGGTCGTCGTGCCCAACCGCTACGTGACGATCATGTCCGACCCCGCGTGGCGGGCGCTGAAGGACTACATGCGCTCGCCGGAGTGGGACTGGTTCGCCAGCGTGCCGCTGATGGTGCGCGGCGAGCCCGTGGGCATCCTCAACGCCTTCTTCGCCCCCGGCCAGGAGATCGGCCGGACCGCCCTCGACTTCCTGCTGGCCATGGCCGAGCAGGCGGCGCAGGCCGTCGACTACGCCGCGCTGCTGGAGCGCGAGCGGGAGGTCGCGCGGCGCGAGGAACGCCAGCGCCTGGCCCGCGACCTGCACGACTCCGTGGTGCAGCAGGTCTTCTCCATGGGCATGCAGGCGGAGTCGCTCAGCATGTTGTCCGGGCGCGACACCGTCGTCGACTCGGCGTACGTGATGCGCGTGGCCGGGGAACTCGGGCACGTCTCCAAGGCGGTGCTGAGCGACCTGCGGGCCATGGTGACCGACCTGCACCCCATCCCGCTCGCCGACCAGGGGCTGTCGGCGGCCCTCGACGCCCTCGCCGAGTCGACCATGGGCAGGACCGGCCTCGACGTGCACGTCTCGATCACCGACCAGCGCCACGAGCTCGACGACCTGGAGTCCGAGCTCCGCGAGGACGTCTACCGCATGATCGCCGAGGCGCTGCACAACAGCGTCAAGCACGCGCAGGGCTCCCGCGTCACCATCGACCTGGGGCTGACCGGACGCCGCTCGCAGCGGTGGCTGACGGGCGAGGTCTCCGACGACGGGTGCGGCCTGCCGGCGCAGAACGCTGACCTGCCGGGGGAGGAGGGCGGCTTCGGCATGACGGCGATGAAGGAACGCGCCGGCCGGTGGGCCGGCGACCTCGCCATCCTCTCCAGCCCCGGCGCAGGAACCACCGTGCGCTTCGTGCTCCCGCTGCCGCCCTCGCTGCCGACGGGGCTGCACCGGGACGTGTTCGCCCGTGCCCGCGACACCGCTCGCGACACCACTGACGACGCTGCCCGCGCCCGCGACACCGCTCCCGACACCACTGACGACGCTGCCCGCGCCCGCGAGAACGCTGAGGAGCCATGACCCTCCCCTCGGACAACAGCACCATCGGAGTCCTGGTGGTGGACGACCACGCCGTGGTCCGGCGCGGCGTCGTCGCCTATCTCGACGCTCTGCGGAACGTCGAGGTCGCCGGTGAGGCGGCCAACGGCCGCGAGGCGGTCGATCTCCTCGAGTCGCTCAAGGTCAGGCAGCAGCCGCTGCCCCGGGTGGCGCTGATGGATCTCATGATGCCGAAGATGGACGGCGTCGAGGCGACCGCTGAGATCGTCAAACGGTTCCCGGCCGTCCGCGTGGTCATCCTGACCAGTTTCGGCGAGGTCGAGCGCATCCACGCCGCGCTGGCCAACGGCGCCGCCGGCTACCTGCTCAAGGACGCCGGGCCGTCCGAGGTCGCCGCCGCGATCTACGCCGCCGCCAACGGCGACGTCTACCTGGACGCCGCCGTGGCGCGGCGGCTGGCGCAGAAGATGCGCTCCCCGCACAGCGGCGTGGCCGGCCTGACGAGCCGGGAGCGCGACGTGCTCGTCCTCATCGCCGAGGGCCGCTCCAACCGTGAGATCGCCGCCAAGCTGGTGATCAGCGAGCGGACGGCACGCACCCACGTCAGCAACCTGCTCGGCAAGCTCGGGCTGCACTCGCGCACCCAGGCGGTGCTCGTCGCCATGCGCGAAGGGCTGGTCGATCCCCCGCGTTGAGCGTCGCCATGCGTGAAGGGCCGGTCGATCCCCCGCGCTGAGCGTCGCCTTCCTCCCGGCCCGACGGGCGGGACGCGACCGGCCCCGGCCTACGTCACTTGTCGTAGGCCGCCTAGGACCGGCACCCCCTCAAGAGCCGTCAATTGCGCAATCCATGGCCCGGCAGGGGCTGCGTAACATCCAGGTCAGGCCGCGATGACCAGGCCCCCAGCGAACGCCCACGTGCACGGAGCCCAGCGCACGCGCGTCGCCCCGCGCGCCTCTTCCCGCGCGCGGCGACGCCTCGCGAGCAGCCCCCAGTTAAGGAGACACCCCATGCCCGGCAAGAGCCTCCAAGACGTTCTCAACGGCGTTCCGGCCACTGTGGCGGACCATCTCCGCAATCTCCAGGCCGGGCCGAACGTCTATCCCGGGGTTCCGCCCGAGTACACGAACTGGCGTGACGAGCAGCTGGCCTGGCAGCGGACCTGCGTGCTGTTCAACCAGTCCTTCCACATGGCCGAGCTGCTGGTCGAGGGGCCCGACGCGCTGAAGCTGCTGTCCTACCTGGGCGTCAACAGCTTCGCGAGGTTCCCCGTCGACACCGCCAAGCAGTTCGTGCCGTGCACCCCCGACGGCTACGTCATCGGCGACGGCATCCTCTTCCACCTGGCGGAGACCACCTTCAACCTGGTCGGCCGCATCCCCGCACTCAACTGGGTGCGCTATCACGCCGAGACCGGCGGCTACGACGTCACGGTCACGCTCGACGAGCGCTCGGCGGCCCGGCCCGACCCGTTCAACCGCACCCACTACCGGTACCAGATCCAGGGGCCGAACGCGGTCAAGGTGATCGAGAAGGCAATCGGCGAGCCCGCGCCCGCCCTGAAGTTCTTCCACATGACGACGATGACGATCGCGGGCAAGCAGGTCCGGGCGCTGCGTCACGGCATGGCGGGACAGCCCGGGTACGAGCTGTTCGGGCCGTGGGCGGAGGGCGAGGAGGTGCACCGGGCGCTGGTGGAGGCCGGCGAGGAGCACGGGATGCGGCTGGTCGGCGGGCGCGCCTACTCCTCCAACACGCTGGAGTCCGGATGGATCCCGTCGCCCCTGCCGGCGATCTACACCGGTGAGGCGCTCAAGGCCTACCGCCAGTGGCTGCCGGACACCAGCTACGAGGCCGCCGCCTCCATCGGCGGCAGCTTCGTCTCGGACGACATCGAGGACTACTACCTGACGCCGTGGGACCTCGGCTACGGGTCGTTCGTGAAGTTCGACCACGACTTCGTCGGCCGCGAGGCGCTGGAGGCCAAGGCGGCCGGGCCGCACCGCAAGAAGGTCACCCTGGCGCTGGACAACGCCGACTTCCTCAAGGCCGTCAACAGCCAGCTCGAGCACGGGCTCCCGGCGAAGTGGTTCGAGTTCCCGTCCGCGGTCTACTCGATGCACCCGTACGACCTGGTGAAGGTGCACGGCGAGCCGGGCGGGATCTCGACGTGGATCGGCTACAGCGCCAACGAGCGCAAGATGCTGACCCTGGCGATGCTCGCCGAGGAGCACGCCGAGCCCGGCGCCCAGGTGTCGCTGGTGTGGGGCGAGCCCGACGGCGGCTCGGACAAGCTCACCGTCGAGGGTCACGGCCAGGCCGAGATCAGCGCCACCGTGAGCCCTGTCCCGTACGCCGAGGTCGCCCGCAAGGTCTACGCGGACGGCGGCTGGCGGGCGGCGTCGGCCTGAGCCGGCCGCCGGCGATCTGACGTGTCGAGCACCGCCGAGACAAGGGAGAAGCCCATGGGCGGGGAAGCGGACCGGATACCCGACACCCCCCTCCTCGATCGCGAGCGCCGGCTTCGCGGCTACCGGATCAACAAGATGGCCATGGGACTGGGCGACCCGGCCAACCGCGCGGCGTTCCAGGCCGACGAGCCGGCCTACCTGGACCGGTTCGGCCTGAGCGACGAGGAGAAGGCCGCGGTGCTGTCCCGCGACTGGTCGGAGATGGTGCGCCTCGGCGGCAACCTGTTCTTCATCCTGAAGATCTCCGCGGTCGATCCCGTGCGCATCACCGAGATCGGGGCCCACCAGGCCGGCATGGACCACGAGTCGTTCCTGCGGGACAGGCTCGGGAAGAAGGTGTGAGACGTGGCGAGAATCGTCGGAGGGCTCGGAACGTCACACGTTCCCTCGATCGGGGCGGCGCTCGACAAGGGCCTGCGCGACACGCCCGAGTGGAAACCGTTCTTCGACGGTTACGTGCCCGCCCAGGAGTGGGTGCGCGAGCAGCGGCCCGACGTCGCGGTCGTCGTCTTCAACGACCACTTCAACGCGCTGTTCCTCGATCGGGTGCCGACCTTCGCGGTCGGCTGCGCCCCCGAGTACCACCCCGTCGACGAGGGGTGGGGGCCGCGGGCCATCCCCCCGTTCGAGGGGGCGGCCGACTTCGGCTGGCACCTGGTCGACACCTTGGTGGACAACCACTTCGACCCGGAGATCATCCAGGAGATCAAGGTCGACCACGGGCTGCAGGTGCCCATGGAGCTCTTCTGGGGCAGGCCGCCGGAGGCGTGGCCGGTGAAGGTCGTGCCCATCTTCGTCAACGTGCTGCAGTACCCGATCCCGCTACCCGACCGCCTCTACGCGCTCGGCAAGGTGCTGGGCAGGGCGATCGAGAGCCACGACAGCGACGAGAGGTTCGTCGTGCTCGGCACCGGCGGCCTGTCCCACCAGCTCCAGGGGGCCCGCGCCGGGTTCGTCAACCCGGAGGCCGACCGGCGCTTCCTCGAGGACATCGCCCACGATCCCGGCAAGCTCGCCGGCTGGAGCAGGGAGCAGTACGTCGAGACCTTCGGCGGTGAGGGAGCCGAGCTGATCATGTGGCTGGTCATGCGCGGCGCGCTCACCCCCGAGGTCGTCGTCAGGCACCGGCACTACTTCGTACCCGCCTCGATGACAGGAGCCGGGATGATCGTCATGGAGAACACATGACCTGGCCCGCCGCCCGCCCGTACGGAAGGGTCCGCGCATGAGCACCTTCGTGCTGGTCCACGGGGCCTGGCACGGCGGCTGGGCGTGGCAGCGGGTGGCCCCGCTGCTGCGCGCGGCCGGCCACGAGGTCCACACCCCGACACTGACCGGCGTCAGCGACCGCGCGCACGTGCTGCACCCGCAGGTCGGGCTCGGCACCCACGTCCAGGACGTGGTCGCCCTCATCGAGGCCCACGACGCTCGGGACGTGGTGCTCGTCGGGCACAGCTACGCGGGGCAGGTCGTCACGGGCGTCGCCGACCGGATCGGCGAGCGCCTGGCCAGGCGCGTGCACCTCGACGCCTTCGTCGGCGAGGACGGCGAGGCCGCGATCGACCTGCTGCCCGCCACCGTGGCCGGGCACTACCGGGAGTCGGTGGCGGGGCCGGGGTTCGGCTGGCTCATCCCCGTACGCTCGCTGAGCGTCCTGGGCGTCACCGAGCAGGCCGACCTCGACTGGCTGGCCCCACGCCTCACCCCGCACCCGTGGCTCACCTACACCGAGCCGCTGCGGCTCACCGGCAAGGGGGAGCAGGTGCCTGCGGCGTTCATCGAGTGCACCGACTGGATGCGGGTGTTCACCCCGCAGGCCGAGCGGGCGGCCGCCCGCGGCTGGCCGGTCCACGAGATCGCCACCGGCCACGAGGCGATGGTCACCGCGCCGGGCGAGCTGGCGGAGCTGCTGCTGGCGGTCGCCGCCGCGTAACGCGGCCGGCCGCCTCGCCGCATCCGCAGGACCGGCTCCCTGTCCACGAGACCAGCAGCGCCCTCGTCGTGCTCGGACCCGAACACGCGGCCCTGTTCGGCGAGGCCGGCTGGAGCAAGGACGACGTGCGCCGGTTCGTCTTCGACAACGCCGTCAACTCCCGGTCCGAACTCGCCGCGGTCGGCAAGGACGCCCTCTCCCGGCACACCCGCTGGCGGTTGCCGGCCGGCCACCCGGACGCCATCCCCGACCAGGCGAGCGCCTCGGACACCCCGGACAGGGTGCCCGCGCTGAAGACGCCCTCCTCGATCGCGGTGATGGTCGCCGGAGCCAACAACGCGGGCGTCTCCACCGTCATCGAGACGTTCGGCATGCGCGGCGACACCCCGTCGATCGCCCGGGTCGAGGACCTCGATGGCTAGCCCGGCCGGGGAGAGCGCGGTCCTGGACGGCGCGTTCGAGAAGTTCCGCGCGCTGATGGCCTCCGACGGCTACGCGCTGCACTGGTCGCTGACCGGCCAGAACCGGGTGGTGGTCGAGGTGGTGGCGGGGCGCGGACGCCTGCGCCGACTGCCTCGTCCCGCTGCCGGTGATGGAGGCGATCATGTCGGAGGCGCTGGAGAGCACGCCGTACACGCTGGACCACGTCGTCCTGCCGAGCGGGACGTAGCGTTCGTCCACGTCGTCCACGTCAGAAGAGGGTCAGCGGCTCGCTGGGCATCGGCTCCGGCAGGGGCTCCAGCTCGGGCACGCGGGCGCGTACCTCGTCGTGGAAGCGGCGGGCGAGCGCCGGGGCGTCCGCGTTGTCCGGCGTGTGGATGAACACGGTCGGCGAGCGCCCCTCGCGCAGCCAGTCCGCCACCGTGCCGACCCACGGGGCCCAGCCGTCGATCGTGCGCGCCTCGTCGTCCCTGCCGAGGTAGCGCACGATCGGGTGGGCGGTGAGGGCGCGCGTGCGGCGCGGCACGCGCGGCTTCTTCGTCCACGCGTCGCGCTCGGCGTCGCTGGCGGGCGGGCTCTGGAAGAGCACGGTGGTGTCGAAGGGCACCCATTCGGCGTCGAAGCCGGCCAGGAGCCGTTCGAGGAGGTGTTGCGACCGCTCGTCCTCGAAGAACGCGCGGTGCCGCACCTCGACGGCGTACCTGCGCGAGCGGGGCAGCCGGTGCAGGAAGGCCGCGAGGGCGCCGAGGTCGGCAGGCGAGAACGAGCCGGGCAACTGCAGCCAGAGCGCGTGGATCCGCGAGCCCAGCGGCTCCATCGCCTCCAGGAACGTGTGAAGGTCCTGCTCGGCGCCGGCGAGGCGGCGCTCGTGGGTGATCGTCTTGGGCAGCTTGACGACGAAGCGGAAGCCGGGGCCGGTCTGCCCGGCCCACGACTCCACCGTGCTCCTCGACGGGGTGGCGTAGAAGGTCGTGTTGCCCTCCACCGCGTCGCACCAGGTCGCGTAGGCGCGCAGCCGCTCGCCGGGAGGAAGCCCGGCGGGCAGGAGCCGTCCCTGCCAGCGCGCGTGGTTCCACATCGCGCATCCCACATGAAGCCGCATGAACGCGACGTTATCGAAGTTCGGCTGACACCTGCCCAGTTGTCATACAAATTATGAACTCGTATGATGACAAACGACTCCAGCAAGCCGACCCTTGGGACCGCCATGGCCGCCGACCAGATCCGCCACGTCTCGCTCTCCTCCGTCACGCTCCCGCTCGCCGTTCCCGTCAGCGACGCCAAGGTCCTCACCGGCCGGCAGAAGCCGATGACCGAGGTCGTCTTCCTGTTCGCCGAGATCACGACGGAGGAGGACCACCGCGGCACCGGCTTCAGCTACTCCAAGCGGGCGGGCGGCCCCGCGCAGTACGCCCATGCCAAGGAGGTCGCGGAGAACCTGCTGGGTCAGGATCCGTCCGACATCGGCAAGATCTACGACCTGCTGCTGTGGGCGGGCGCGTCCGTCGGGCGTTCAGGCGTGGCCACCCAGGCCCTCGCCGCGATCGACATCGCGCTCTGGGACCTCAAGGCCAGGCGGGCGGGGTTGCCGCTGGCGAAGCTGCTGGGCTCCTATCGCGACTCGGTCAGGACGTACAACACCTCAGGGGGCTTCCTGCACGCCCCGATCGAGGAGGTCATGGCGCGGGCCACGCAGTCGATCGAGAGCGGCATCGGCGGGGTCAAGATCAAGGTCGGTCAGCCGGACATGAAGGAGGATCTGCGCAGGCTGGCGGCGGTGCGTGAGCACCTGGGCGAGGGCGTTCCG
>NZ_SMKO01000292.1 GCF_004348685.1 Nonomuraea deserti
CGCCCCCGGCGCCCCGGCCACTCCCATGGCCCGAGGGGTGTCGTCATGCTCGTGCCCATGGTCGCGCCCGCTTCGCTCCTCGTTGGCTCGTTCCTCGCTCGCTCGTCGCGAGCTCCTGCGCTCGGGTGCGCCTACGAGCCCGTGCGTCGCGGTCGCCACCGCCGCCAGGCGGGACAGGGAGCCCTCCAGGGTCCTGACGTCGTCGGAGGTCGCGCCCTTCTGCGGACCGTACACGGCGGCGGCGCCGTGGGGGCCGAGAAGCGGGTTGTCCACGTCGCTCGCCACCACGAACTCCACGCCGGACACGTCAAGGAAACCGGACATGTCGATGCGGGCGAGCTCTGCGAGCGCGGCACCGCCGCGGGGGAGCTCGTCGCCACCGGCGTCGAGCAGCCGCGCGCCGAGGGCCTGCACCATGCCCGCTCCCCCGTCGGTGCACGCGCTGCCGCCCAGCCCCAGGACCACCCGCTTGGCGCCGCGGCGTACGGCGTCGGCGACCAGTTCGCCCGTGCCGTAGCTGGTGGCCGTCAGGGGCTCGCGCCCGCCGGGCAGCCGGCGCAGCCCGGACGCCTCCGCCAGCTCTACCACGGCCGTGCCGGCCGCCTGCCAGGCGTACGAGGCGGGGATCCGCTCACCCGTGGGGCCGGTCACCTCGATCGTGACCCGCGTGAAGCCGCCGGCCACGGCGGCGTCGACCGTGCCGTCGCCACCGTCGGCGACCGGCAGCTCCACCGTGGGAACGCCGAGCCCGGCCGACACCCGGGAGGCCACCTCCGCCGCCGTCAGCGACCCCTTGAACTTGTCCGGAGCGACCAGAACAGGCTGAACCACAACGAACTCCCACATGATGGTGAACAATGTTCTGACACGCCTTCCTGCCCGGTGCGAGCGGGCGGGAAGGCGTGACTCATCATCATCACATCCCGGGCCCTTCACCCCATACGCTGCCCGGGGGATCGGCAGGCGCGTGCCGGACCGTCCCTAGGAGACCGCTCTGATGAACTCCTCCAGCGAGTAACGACCGTCCTGGTCGACGTCCGCCTCCTGGCTCATCGCCCCGAGGGCGTCGGGCGGGAGGTCGGGGAAGTGCCGCCTGAGCTCGGACTCGCTGATGTAGCCGTCGCCGTCGGTGTCGATCGACGCGAAGGTGCTCTTGAGCCGGGCCAGCCGCTCGTCTGGGAGTTCCGCCGCCACGGGACCGCCTTCCGGATGCTCGTTCGTGCGGGTGCTCGTTTCCGGATGTCTCCCACACCATAGTCATCATTGACCCATGACAACCGAGTGGAACCCCGTTTGCCGGCGAGCGGAGAAGGGCCAGGAGGATCAGGTCCTGGCGGTGCTGGACGAGTGCGCCGCCTGGCTCGCCGCTCGGGGGGGTACGGCAGTGGCCGGACCGGTTCGGGCGGGCGTGGATCGAGCCGGCCGTCGCGCGGGGCGAGACCTGGCTGGTCCACGCCGGTGACGCGGTGGCCGCCACCGTCACGCTGGACTGGTCCGACAGCCTGTGGGACGACGACGGGACGGCCGGGTACGCGCACTGCGGGGACGTGGCGGTCGGCGGCGCGCCGGGCCAGCGCGAGCCGGACGGCCCGGTCACCCTCGTGAGCCGCTACGAGCTGCCGCTCACGCCGTGAAGTCTTCATGGACGTGCCTCGCCGGGCGCACGCCGCGCTCCTCCGCCAGCCGCACCAGCCGCCGCCGGGCGGCGGCGCCCGCGCGGCCGGCCGCGTCCTGGGAGACGGTCTTCAGCTCGCCGCCGGCCACCACGGTCCGCCCGCCGACCAGCACCAGCGCCGGCGGCGGCGCGGGCCCGAAGACCAGCGCGCAGACCGGGTCGGCGACCGCGGCGGCGAAGGACCCGACCGGCCACAGGACGACGTCGGCCAGCTTGCCCGGCTCGAGCGAGCCGAGCTCGTCCGCGCGGCCCAGGTTGCGGGCGCCGCCCAGGGTGGCCAGTTCCAGGGCCTGCCGGGCCGTGAGCGCCCCGGGACCGTATCGGGCCCGCTGGAACAGCAGCGCCTGCCGCATCTCCCCCGCCAGCGGGGTCAGCTCGGACGAGGCGCTGCCGTCCACGCCGAGCCCCACGTTCATGCCGCGGCGCAACATCTCGGACACGCGGGCGATGCCCGCCCCGAGCCGGCCGTTGGAGGAGGGGCAGTGGGCGGAGCCGGTGCCGGTGGCGGCGAGCTTGCCGATGTCGGCGTCGCTCAGGTGCACGGTGTGCGCGAACCACACGTCGGGCCCGAGCCAGCCCAGCTTCTCCACGTAGTCGACGGGCCGCGTCCCGAACCGCTCCAGGCAGTGCTCCTCCTCGTCCAGGGTCTCGGCGATGTGGGTGTGCAGGCGAACGCCCTTGGACCTGGCCAGCGCCGCCGACTCCGTCATCAACTCGGCACTGGCCGAGAACGGCGAGCACGGCCCCACCGCGACCCGCAGCATGGAGGAGAACGACGGGTCGTGGTGGGCGTCGACGGCCTCGGCCGTGGCGGCCAGGACCTCGTCCAGCTCCTCGACCACGACGTCCGGCGGCAGCCCGCCCTTCGACTCGCCCAAGTCCATGGAGCCGCGGGCCGGATGGAACCTGACGCCGATCTCGCGGGCGGCCTCGATGCCCGCCGCGAACAGGTCGCCCCTCCCCTTGGGGAAGAGGTAGTGGTGGTCGCTGGAGGTGGTGCAGCCCGACAGCGCCAGCCAGCCCAGCCCGGCGGCGGCGGCCCCCTTGACCACCTCGGCGTCCATGGCGGCCCACACCGGATAGAGCGACACCAGCCACTCGAACAGCGTCGCGTCCTGCGCGAGCCCTTGCGAGGCCCACTGGTAGAGGTGGTGGTGGGTGTTGACCAGGCCGGGCGTGGCCAGGCAGCCGGAGCCGTCGATCCGGGTCGCACCCGGGGCGGCGGGCGCGGGCCCGGCGCCCAGCGCGGCGATCCGATCCCCCTCGATCCTGATGTATCCGGATGGGATCTCGGGGCCGGTGACCGGCGCGACGTGCACGTTCTCGATCACGATGACAGGAGGCACGGCGCCGGTGCGGGGGTCGCTCACGTGGCCGCCTTTCGCCGCGCGGCCAGCCGTACCGCGTCGAGGATCTTCTCGTAGCCCGTGCACCGGCAGAGGTTGCCCGCCAGCGCCTCCCTGATCTCCGCGTCCGACGGCCGCTCGACGCGCGCGATCAGGTCGTGCGCCTGAACGATCAACCCCGGCGTGCAGAAGCCGCACTGCACCGCCCCGCACTCCGCGAACGCCTCCTGCACCGCGTCGAGCCGGTCCCCCTCTGCCAGCCCCTCGACGGTGCGCACCTGCCGGCCCTCGGCCTGGCCGGCGGCGACCAGGCAGGCGCAGACCGGCACGCCGTCGAGATAGACCATGCACGAGCCGCATTCGCCCTGCTCGCAGGCGTTCTTGGAGCCGGGCAGTCCGAGGCGCTCGCGCAGCACGTACAGCAGGCTCTCTCCTTCCCACACGTTGTCGGCGCTCTCCTCGCGGCCGTTGACGGTGAAGGTGACGCGCATCAGGCGGCCCTCCTTCCCAGATGGTCGTTCCAGGCCCACGTGAGCGTGCGGCGGGCCATCACACCGATGGCGTGCACGCGGTAGGCGGCGGTGCCGCGGACGTCGTCGATCGGCGCGGCGGCGGCGGCGCACAGCTCGCCGAACCTCCTGAGCAGCGCCGGGTCGAGCGGCGCCTGCCAGTCGAGCTCCCGCGCCAGCAGCTCCTCGGCCTCGTACGCCCGCCGCGGCGTGGGCGCCGCCGATCCGAGCCCCGTGCCGACCCGCCGCTCCCCCGGGTGCAGCGCGATCGCGAACGAGCACACCGCGATCACCATGGCGTTGCGGGTGCCGACCTTGGAGAAGTACTGGGGCCCCGTGGCGGGCCTGACGTGCACGGCCCTGATGAGCTCGTCCGGTTCCAGCGCGCTGCGCTTGACCCCGAGGTAGAACGCGGTGGCGGGGACCATCCTGACGCCCCGGTCGCGCGACTCCACCTCGACCACCGCGTCGGCGGCGAGCAGCGGCGGATGGCTGTCGCCCGCGGGAGAGGCCGCGCCCAGGTTGCCGCCGACGGATCCGCGGTTGCGGATCTGCGGCGAGCCGACCGTGCGCGAGGCCTGCGCGAGCCCCGGCAGCGGCCCGCCCAGCTCCTCGATGATCGTCGTGTACGGCACCCCGGCCCCGACCCGGCAGAAGCCGCCCACCATGCCCCACGCGCGCAACTCGGCCACCTGGCCGAGGTCGAGCAGCGCGGCGGGCCTGCGCACGTCGAAGTTGAGCTCGACCATCACGTCGGTGCCGCCCTGGATGGGCACCGCTTCGGGCCGGTCCGCCTTGGCGGCCAGCGCCTCCTCCCACGTCGTGGGGCGCAAGAAGTCCATCGGTGTCTACTCCCAGGCGAATCCGGCGTCGGGCGCGTCCTCACGCAGCACACTGCCCTCGATCAGGCCGTACGGGCGGTCGGCGGCGAAGAAGACCTCGTTGTCGTTGTCCAGGCCGAAGGGCGACAGGTCGACGGCGAAGTGGTGCCTGTTCGGCAGGGCCAGCCTGACCTCGCAGATCTCCTCGCAGGTGGTCAGCGCCCGCTCGCCCATGGCGTACAGGGTCTGCTGCAGCGAGCGGCTGTGCGTGTCCGCGAACGCCTCCACCAGGCATCGCCGCACCCGCTCGTACGACGAGCCGTAGGAGGGGGTGTCGGCGGCGTGCCGCCAGCGGGCCTCGACGGCGGTGGCGAGGACACGGTCGGTGGCGGGCGGCAGCGTGGTGTACTCGTCGGCGATGTAGCCGTGGAACTCCGACCCCGTCGAGTTGAGCAGCACCAGGTCCTTCAGCCCGGACACCACGGTGGCGCGGCCGTCGCGGTCGCGGTGGACGACGCAGGTGCGCACCTCGCCACCCTCCCGCGCGAACGAGTGCGGCCCTTCGCGGCGCCAGGCGTACTCCTCGATCTCCACCCTGGCGTGGTGGATCGAGGGTTGCGACCCGGCGAAGTGCCCGGCCAGCAGGAGGGCGAACTCCTCGATCTGGCCGACGCCGTGTTTCCTGGCGAACGCGTACACCGTGTTCTTCTGCGTGTCGGTCGGCAGCACGGCGGCGTTGTCGCCGGTCAGGTGGACGGCCTCCATGTCGCCCGACAGGGACGTGCTGACGTTGACGTCCTTGATGTGGTGCACGGGGCCGTCCTTGACGACGTGGACGAGCCTCGTCTCGGCCTTGCCGTAGCGGTTGGGCCCGAGCTTGACGGCCATCTAGCTCCCTCGGTAGGTGGAGTAGGCGTACGGGCTGAGCAGCAGGGGCACGTGGTGGTGCCGGCCGGGGTCGGTCACGGTGAAGGTGACGACGACCTCGGGATAGAACGTCTCGGGCAGGTAGCCGCCGGTGTCGAAGACGACGCGGTGCACCCCGGTCCTCGGCTCCCACCCCTTGATCCGGCCGTCGGCGTCGGTCCGCCCCTCGGCCAGGACGGTTCCGTCGTGCTCCAGGCGTACGCGGACGCCCGCGGCGGGCAGCCCGGTGACCGCGTCCAGCACGTGCGTGGAGAAGCTCATCTCCCCTCCCCCATGAGCTTGCGCAGCCGCACCCGCGTGATCGCGGCCAGCTCGGCGCGTACGACGTCGCGCTCGGTCTCCTCGTCGTTGCGCAGCCGGGACGTGAGCTTGGCGAGCAGCTCGGCGCCGGTGAGGCCGGTGGCGCAGACGAGGTAGACGTGCCCGAAGCGCTCCTCGTAGGCCCGGTTGCCCTCGGCCAGGGCCGCGCGCGACGCGTCATCGACCCCTGACTGCTCCTGCCGCGACCAGGCCGCCTCCGTGCCGGCCCCGGCCGCCCGCTCGCCGATCCTCGGGTGCGCGCTCAGCGCCTCCAGCACGCCGGACCACTCCAGCTCGCGCACGGCGGCGTCCGCGGCGGCGAGCAGCTCGCCGAGGCCGCAGTACGGTCGCAGGCCCGCGACCTTCGCGGCGAAGGCGCGGCAGGCGCAGCAGGCGAGCAGGTCCCGCTCGGCCTCGTCAGGTGGCCGTGCGTTGAAGGCGTCGAGCGCGGTGAGCGTGTCGGGCATGTCTGAAGTACACACATGCGCTACGTGCCCGGTCCATCCGTGAGAACTCCGAACCGGCCGCCCCCGATGGCCGGGACTTTTGTGTCATGCTCCAAGTCCCGGGCCCGGTCAGATCGTGATCACGGTCTTGCCCCTGGCGTGGCCTGCGGCGATGTCGCGCAGCGCGGCCGGCGCCCGCTCCAGCGGCACCAGCGACTCGACCCGCACGCGCAGCTCGCCGCCGTCGATCAGCTCGGCCAGGCGCGTCAGCACCTCCGGGGTGACCCGGTTGACCACGTTGACGCCGCGCAGCCCTCTCGCGGCCAGGGCGTCAGGGTCGAGCGCGTGGATGACGCTGCAGATCACGCCGCCGGGGCGCAGCACGCCCGCCATGGCGTCGACGGCGTCGGCCGGGGTGGCCAGGTCGAACACCGCGTCGATCCCGCCGGGCCAGGCGGCGAGCACCTGTCCGGGCACGTCCCCCCTGGTGTGGTCGACCGTCTCGTTGGCGCCCAGGTCGCGCATGAGGTCCTCCGCGTCCGGCGCTGCGGTGGCGATGACGTACGCGCGGCGCAGGGCGGCGAGCTGGGTGGCCGCCTGGCCCACGCCTCCCGTCGCTCCGACGATCAGCACCGTGTGGCCCTCGGCCAGGCCCGCGGACTCGACCAGCGCGCACGCGGTCGCGCTCGCCGTGGGCACGGCCGCGGCCTGCTCGGGCAGCAGGCCCTTGGGCATGCGGGCGACGGGCCCGTCCTGGGCCACCACGCCGTACTCGGCGTAGCCGCCGAGCCCGCGAGCCGGGTCGCTGAAACGGCCGTAGACCTCGTCACCGGGCCGGTACGCGGTGACCTCGGGCCCGACGGCCTCCACGACGCCGGCGCCGTCCTGCCCCATGATGAACGGGAACCTGGGCGACAACCCCATCATCGCGCCGCTCGCGATCTTCGTGTCGACGGGGTTGTAGGCCGCGGCCCGCAGGCGGACCAGCAGCTCACCGGGTCCTGGCACGGGCTCCGGCAGCTCGACGAGCTCCGGCCGGGCTCCGAAGGCGGAAATGGCGATGGCACGCATGGGCTCTCCCCCGTCTGGCCTGCGTTGGCGAACGAAAGAGGCGTTACCCGCCCGCGTGCCCGCCAAAGGGGACAGGAGGGCCTCTTGGAGCAACCTTTGTGCGAGCCGCCGCACCGGGCCGCCGCACCGGGCCGCCTCACTGGCCCGCTCATTGGCCACCTGACCGGAGCGCCGTGGTGGCGTACGGGAAGTGTCCGCCACTGCGCCTACACTGGCGGTCATCATGACCCTGAAATCCCTGATCGGCGGACACGTGTCCGTGGCGGGCGGCCTCGCGACGGGCGGCCTGAAATACATGGCGGAGATCGGCGCCGAGATGATCCAGGTGTTCGTCACCAACCCGCGCGGGTGGGCGCTCACCGAGGGCAGGCCCGAGCAGGATGCCAAGCTGGCGGAGTCGGGCGTCGACACGTTCATCCACGTGCCCTATCTCGCCAACTTCGGCTCGCCCAGCCCCGAGACGCTGGCCAACTCCATCGCGATCGTGCGCCACACGCTGCGCCGCGGCGTGGCGACCGGCGCCAAGGGGGTCGTGGTGCACACGGGTTCGGCCGTGACGCAGTCCCGCGACGACGCGCTGCGCCAGACGCGGGAAAACCTGCTGCCGCTGCTCGACGAGATCCCCGACGGCGGTCCCGACTTGCTGCTCGAGCCGATGGCGGGCCAGGGCGCCATGCTGTGCGCCACGGTCCAGGACATCGGGCCCTACCTCGCGGCCCTCGACTGGCATCCGCGGGCCGGCATCTGCCTCGACACGTGCCACGCCTTCGCCGCCGGTCACGACCTGGCGGCCGAGAGCGGGGTGCGGGAGACGTTCGACGCCCTGCACACGATCGCTCCCGGGCGGCTCAAGCTGATCCACGCCAACGACTCGAAGGACGCCTGCGGCGCCAAGAAGGACCGCCACGAGAACATCGGGGCCGGCCTCATCGGTGCGCGGCCGTTCGCCGAGCTGATGCGGCACCCGGCGGTGGCGGGCGTGCCGATCTGCATCGAGACGCCGGGCAAGGCGCCCAAGCACGCCGAGGACATCGCCCTGCTGAAGCAGCTCCGCGACGGCTGAGCGCCGTCAAGGCCCGGGCGGGCCCCGCCGCGCGCGGGGGCGCGGACACCACCGGCAGCCGGAGCGGGACACCACCGTAACCGGGCCACGGACCGTGATAGGGCGCCCGCTCGCGGGATCCGGCGCCCCCGTGGCCCGGATCGCGGGGCCGGCTCTCGCGGCCACAGCGGGCGCCCCCTCACAGAACGGCGTGGCGGGCCCTACCCCCCGGTCAGGGCCCGGCCGCCGCGGCGACCTGCGCGGTCGCCGGTGAATCCGGCGCATCAGATCTGCTGTGAGCCCTTGCGGCTCGTCCCCCCAATGCGCCGGGGTGGCTATCCGATGCCGAAACACTACGGTCGCGATCATGCGGGCGAAACCCCGTTTACGGACAGCTCGTCGAACGGTCTGTAGTCATCGCCATACGGAGAGTGCTAATGCGACGAGCGGTCGCCGGGCTGCGACGAGCGGCAGTCTGGGGGGCCCGCACTCGCCTCGGGCACGTGCATCCTGGCCATCATCCACCCCACCCCGCTCGGCACCCGGCCCGGCGTGACCAGGGACATCACGACCATGGCCGCGAACGCCACCGGCACCGCGACCAGCGCGGGGTAGGACGCCGGCTCCCCCGCCCGCACGCCCGCCTGCTCGCTCAGCACGAGCACCGCGGTCACGCCCC
>NZ_SMKO01000293.1 GCF_004348685.1 Nonomuraea deserti
CACCCGCCCGTCGCCCCGCCGCCGGTGCACGGCCACCGTCCCGTCCTCCTCCGGTCAAGGAAGCCGCCCCATCATGCGATCACGGTGGGCCGCGCCCGCCCGGTCGCCGGACGGCACCGCGGCCTGCCGCACGAGCGGGCCCGGGGCCGCGTTCGCCCGCGACCACCTGACCGAGCGCTCGGCCTGGGCCATCGAGCAGCACGTGGCCGCCAAGCGGTATCTGGTCGCGGTGGACCCGGCCTGCCACGACACGCTGAGCCCGGTGTCGGTGCGCACGCTGCGCGCCCAGGGCGGTCCGATGCCGCGGGAGGAGGCGGCGGCGTTCGAGGCGCATCCGTGGTCGGCCGACGCGATCTCGCTGCGCCTGCGGGACGACGCCGCCAAGGATTCGAGCTGGCCCGGTGCTGCCCATGGACGACCCGGCCGCCGCGTACGAGCGGGTCATGTCGGCCTGAATGCACGGGGCCGCGGGCCACCCGCGCGTACCGGCCCGGCTCAGGGGCCGGGACTGCCGCCCCTCACGACGAGCGGGGCCGCCAGTCGCCGCGGTCGAGGTCGAGGTCCTCGGGCGTGTGCAGCCGGACCATCGTCCTGGCCACGCCGAGCGGCACACGGTCGGGGGTCAGGAACGACACCGACACCATCACCGCGAACGCGATCGGCACCGTCCACGCCGCCGGCTGGGCCAGCAGCGCCCCCGCCGGCCCTTCGAACGGCCCGGCCGTGATCGTGACGAGCACCGCCGAGCAGGCCAGCCCGCCGCCCACGAACAGCCCGGCCAGCGCCCCCGTGGTGCTCAGCCGCCGCCACCAGATGCCGAGCACGAGCAGCGGGCAGAACGACGAGGCCGCCACCGCGAACGCCAGCCCCACCACGTCCGCGACGGGCAGCGCCCGCGCCCACAACGCCAGGGCCAGCGGCACCGTCACCGCCATCAGCGTGGCGATCCTGAACGAGCGCACCCCGCCCTTGAGCAGGTCCTGCGCGATCACGCCCGCCACGGACACGGTCAGCCCCGACGAGGTGGACAGGAACGCCGCGAACGCCCCCGCCGTGACGAGCGCCGTCAGCAGGTCGCCCAGGGGGCCGCCGATCATGCGGGAGGGCAGCGTCAGCACGACCGCGTCCGTACGCACCAGGTCGGGCGCGTAGATGCGGCCCAGCCACCCGTACACGGCGGGCAGCAGGTAGAACGCGCCGAGCAGCGTCAGCACCACCAGCGTCGTGCGGCGCGCGGCCCGCCCGTCGGGATTGGTGTAGAACCGCACGAGCACGTGCGGCAGCCCCATGGTGCCGAGAAAGGTGGCCAGGATCAGCGAGTACGTCGTATAGATCCCGTACTCCTTGCCGCCGCCCAGCGGCACCTGCCAGGTGACCTCGTCGAGCGCGGTGACCCCGGGCGCGCCGTCGGCCTTCCACGCCATCAGCAGGAACACCAGCGGCACGGCCAGCGCCGTCAGCTTGAGCCAGTACTGGAACGCCTGCACGAACGTGATCGACCGCATGCCTCCCGACAGCACGTTCACCGCGACGACGCCCGCGACCAGCAGCCCGCCGGCCCACACGGGCGCGCCGGTGATGGTCCGCAGCACCAGGCCCGCGCTCTGGAACTGCGGCATCAGGTAGAGCCCGCCGATCAGCACGACGAGCACGCTCGCGGTGCGGCGCACGGTCATCGACTCGAGCCTGGCCTCGGCGAAGTCCGGCAGCGTGTACGCCCCCGAGCGCCGCAGCGGCGCCGACACCAGCACCAGCAGCACCAGGTAACCCCCGGTCCAGCCGACGGGCAGCCAGAGCATGTCCACGCCGAAGGACAGGATGAGCCCGGCGATCCCGAGGAAGGAGGCCGCCGACAGGTACTCGCCGCCGATGGCGGAGGCGTTCCAGAGCGGGCTGACCGTGCGGGAGGCGACGTAGAAGTCGGAGGTGGTGCGCGAGACCCTGATCCCGAACGCTCCGATGAGGATGGCCGCGACCACGACCACCAGCACCGCCGTCAGGCTCATGCGCCCGGCTCCGTTCCGGGGGCGTCCCGCCCGTCCGTCCGCCGGCTCACCGGCGTTCGACCAGTTCGGCGAAGTGGCGTTCGTTGCGCTCGGCCTGCCGCACGTACAGCCAGGCGCCGATGACGAAGGCGGGGTAGATCAGGCCCGCCAGCACCGCCCAGGCGAGAGGCACGCCCAGCAGGCGCACCTCGCTCAGGTCGGGGATCAGCAGGAACAGCAGCGGCAGCCCGCCGATCACGCAGGCCAGCACCGTGCACACGAACAGCGCCAGCCTGAACTGGGTGCGCAGCAGCGAGCGCATGTAGACCTCGCCGAGCCGGGTCTGCTCGTCGATCTCCAGGGTGGCCGGGTAGCGGGGCCGGCGGGCGGCGGCGGTGCGCGGGCTCGTCACGGTGACCCGCCGCGCGATGTTCTCGCGCGACAGGGGCGTCCTGCGGGCCGGACGCGGCTCCTGGCGGCGGGGCTCCTGGCGGCGCGGCTCCTGGCTCAATCCGGCCTGCCCTTCCTGGCCCGGCGCACCAGCAGGTCGCGCAGCTCGCGCGTGTGACGCCGGCTGACCGGGATCTCGGTGTCGCCCACCCGGACCGTGCACTTGCCCGAGTCGATGTGCAGCTCCTCGATGTGCTTGACGGCCACCAGGTGGCTGCGGTGCACCCGCATGAACCCGGCCGAGGCCCACCGTTCCTCCAGGGTGGCCAGCGGGATGCGCACCAGGTGGCTGCCCGCGGCCGTGTGCAGCCGCGCGTAGTCGCCCTGCGCCTCCACGTAGATGACGTCGGCGCTGGACACGAAACGCGTGACCCCGCCCAGCTCGACCGGGATCGTGTCCGACTCGCCGCCCTCCACGGGCACGTCGGCCGAGACCGCCACGCGCCTGATCGCCTCGGCCAGCCGTTCCGGCCGGACCGGCTTGAGCAGGTAGTCCTCCGCCTTGATCTCGAACGCGTCCACCGCGTGCTCCTCGTACGCCGTCACGAACACCACGCGCGGCGGGTTCGCGAACTGCGACAGCAGCCGCCCGAGCACCACGCCGTCGAGCCCGCGCATCCGGATGTCGAGGAACACCGCGTCGATCGGCCTGCCGTCGGCGATGGCCCGGTCGAGCAGGCGCAGCGCCGCCGCGCCGTCCCGCGCGGTGGCCACCTCGCCGATGCGGGGATCGGCGCGGAGGAGGTAGGACAGGTCTTCGAGGGCCGGCAGCTCGTCATCGACCGCGAGGACCCGTAGTTGTGCCATAGACAGTGATAAAACCGACAAGGAAGATCGAGGTCAACGGGCAGAGACGCCTGGGTGATATTTCGGCAACCTGATGTTGACCTTGGTGCCCGCGCCGTTGCCGGTCTCGACGGCCAGACCGTACTCGTCGCCGTACACGTGGCGCAGCCGCTCGTCCACGTTCGCCAGTCCGACGCCGCCCTTGGGAGCGATGTCACCTGCGAGGATGCGGCGCAGCCTGTCGGGGTCCATGCCGAGCCCGTCGTCCTCGACGCTGATGCGGCACTCGGCTCCGGCGTCCTCGGCGATGATCGTGATGCGGCCGACGCCGTTGCGGCTCTCCAGGCCGTGCCTGACGGCGTTCTCGACCAGCGGCTGCAGGCACAGGAACGGCACCGCGACCGGCAGCACCTCGGGTGCGATGCGGAGCGTGACCTGGAGCTGGTCGCCGAACCTGGCCCGCTCCAGGATCAGGTAGCGGTCGATCGAGCGCAGCTCTTCCGCGAGCGTGGTGAACTCGCCGTGCCGGCGGAAGGAGTAGCGGGTGAAGTCGGCGAACTCCAGCAGCAGCTCCCTGGCCCGCTCGGGGTCGGTGCGGACGAAGGAGGCGATCGTGGTCAGGGAGTTGTAGATGAAGTGCGGGGAGATCTGCGCCCGCAGCGCCCGCACCTCGGCCTCCATGAGCAGCGTGCGCGAGCGGTCCAGCTCGGCCAGCTCCAGCTGCGAGTCGACCCAGCCGGCCACCTCCTGCGCGGCCCTGACCAGCCCGGCCGAGGCGCTCTGCCCGTAGGCGGCCAGCGTGCCGACCACGCGGTCGTCGGTCGTGAGCGGCACGACCACGGCCTGCCTGATCGGGCATTCGAGCAGGTCGCACTCGATGGTCAGCACCTGGGTGCGGCCGTCCTGCAGGGTCGCCGCCGCGTGCTCGAAGGCCGCGTCGGCATGGTGGTCGTCGCCTGCGCCGTCGTACACGAGCAGCCGCTCGCCGTCGGTGATGGCGACGGCGGCGGAGCCGAGCAGGGCGCGCAGGTGCCGGGAGGCGCGCTCGGCGCCGTCGGCGGTCAGCCCGGCCCGCAGCGGCGGCCCGGCCAGGGAGGCGGTGTGCAGGGTCTCGAACGTGGCCCGCTCCGCCGGGCTGGTGCCGAGCTCCCTGCGGCCCCGCATGACCCGCCACAGCACGATCGCGGGCACGCTGACGAGCACGGCCGCGACGGAGACCCCGACGAGGTATTCCACGCGGCCTGAGCTTACTCACAGGAACCTTTTTCGCCAGAGCGCCGCCTCAAGGCCGTAGCGGCGTCCGCGTACTCACCACCCGCCGCCGGGAGCCGGCGACCCCTGCTCGGGGTCGTTCCTTACTCAGGGGTGCGCCGCAGAGCCGCGGCGATCGCGTCGGCGTAGGAGGCGGCCTCCTCGGCGGAGGCGTATTTCGTCCGCGGCCAGAAGAAGCCCCGCAGGCCGTCCTTCTTGTTGCGCGGCACCACGTGCACGTGCAGGTGGGCCACGCTCTGGCTGACGCGGTTGTTCATGGCCACGAACGTGCCGCCGGCCTGCAACCCCTCCTCCACCGCCCCCGCCACGGCCCGCACCCGCTCGAAGAACGGGCCCGCGTCGGCGAGGTCGGTGAGCGTCTCGACGTGGACCCTCGGCACGACCAGCACGTGGCCCTTGAAGACGGGACGCGCGTCGAGGAAGGAGACGGCCACGTCGTCGGAGTCCACGATGTGGGCCGGCCGCTCACCCGCGATGATCTCGCAGAACAGGTCGGCGCTCACCGGCCGGCCCGGTCCGCGAACGCCGTCCAGCTCGTCACGTTGGGGCCCGACCACTCCGCGGGCGCGTGCAGGAAGCGCTCGCCCACCCGCTCGCGCAGCCGCTGCGGCACCTCGGCCACCTTGGCTCCCCTGCAGTGGTAGACCAGCCCGCCTCCGCGCTGCCCCATCGCCATCCATGGCAACCACGGCGAGACCCGGCACCACGAGAACACGCACGGCACGCCGGGCGCGCCGGAGTCGACGTCTTTCGCGGCGGCGAAGAACTGGAACAGCTCCATCGCGCGGTACGTGTCGCTCGCGGAGTTGTCAGGATAGTCGGCGACCTTGAGCGGCGAGGGGTAGGCCAGCCGGATGTCGACGTTGTAGACCACTTGGTCGCCGAGCCGCGTCGCCGGCACCGGGTAGGTGCCGAGCCGCTGGTTGACCGGGTCGTTGAAGACGTGCTGCACCTCGACCGCCCGCCCGGTCGACGGGTTGTCCCAGATGTCGAGCACCTGACGGGTCTTCGGGTCGAGATAGAGGGCGGCCTCCCTGGTCAGCAGTTGCCAGCCGCCGTCGGCCTCCACCGCCCTGGCCACGTTGAGCCCCTCGAACCCGAACAGGTGGTGGGGGCCGTCGTCGTCCTGCCACCCGTAGACGTCGCCGGTCCAGTAGGAGATCGTCTCCGCCCCGTCGGCGGACGCGCGCACCCGGATGAAGTCCATGATCTGGAGCCTAGCCCGTCCTTTTCGCGACATGGTGTTGCTATCTGGGGGACATGGTGTCGCTGACGAAGCGGATCCGGCAGAGCTGGCTCCCCCTCTTCGTGCTCGGCGTCGGCATGTCGATGATCATCATCGACGCGCCGATCGTGAACGTGGCCGTCCCCGCGATCATGGCCGACCTCGGGCCGGCGGCCACCGACGTCGAGTGGGTGAACTCGATCTACTCCCTGTCGTTCGCCGCCCTGCTCATCCCGCTCAGCCGCATGGGCGACGCGCGCGGCAGGCGCAGGACGTTCACCATCGGACTCGCGGTGTTCCTGGCCGCCAGCATGCTGGCGGCCGCGGCGGGCAGCGGCGCGCTCCTCATCGGAGCGCGGGTGCTCCAGGGAGTGGGCGCCTCCATGGTGGTGCCGATGACCCTCGCGATCATCAAACGCGCTCTACACCGGCCCGCGCAGGACCGTCGCGTTCGCCGTGTGGGGCTCCGCCATCGGCGGCATGGCCGCGCTCGGGCCGCTGCTCGGCGGCTGGGTCGTGACCGACTTCGGGTGGCGCTGGGCGTTCTGGGTGAACCTGCCGATCCCGGGCGGCACGCCGCCGCCGTCGCGGCCGCCGCCGACGCCACCCGCCGGGTCACCGTCGTCACCGGGATCGTGCTGTTCGCGGGCGTCGGCGCCACGCTGCTGCTGCCCGATACTGGAGGCACGCGTCGCAAGGAGGAGTGAGTCCGGTGCCGAGGATCAGCGCGGCGACGGTGGCCGACCATCGGGCGGGCCAGCGCGCGGCCCTGCTGGCGGCCGCCATGGAGATCCTGGTGGCCGAGGCTTCGCGCGCCTCACCCCGGCGGCCGTCGGCGCGCGCGTGGGGCTGGCCCGCTCCAGCGTCTACCGCTACTTCTCCTCGACCTCCGACATCCTCGCCCAGCTCGTCGAGGACGCCATCCCGCGCTGGACCGCCAGGCTGGAGAGCGCGGTGTCCCGGGCGAGCGGCCTGGAGAAGCAGGTGCGGGCGTTCGGGGAGGTGACGATGTCGTTCGTGACGAGCCCCGACTACGCGCTGCTGCGCGCGCTGGCCTCCGTCGATCTGCCCCCCGCGTGCCAGGAACGCCTCGACCGGCTCCACGAGACGATGATCGCGCCGCTGCGGGACGTCCTGGCCGACGCCGGCCATGACCAGCCCGACCTCGTCGCCCACCTCGGGTGGAGCATCCTCGGCGAGGCCCAGCGCCGGATCGCCGCGGGCGCCGACGCGGGCCCGATCACCGCGACCACGCTCGCCGTCCTGTGCCGGGCCCTGCTCCCTCCCGCTCCCTGATCGTCACGCCTTCCTGAACCACCGGGGCCGGGCCGCCTGCTTCTGCGCGCGCCGCTTCATCATCATCCGGCGCACCGTGAAGCCGAGCACGGCGCCGATGGCGGCGACGAGCAGCACAGGCCGCTTCCTCGCCTGCGTAGCGACGTCCTTGGCCTGGTCGGGGGCGCTCTCACGAACCCTGCCCGCCACCTCCGACGCCTTGCCCTTGACCGTCGCGGCCGCACCGGCCGCCCGCCCCTTGGCCGTCTCCGCCGCGTGACCAGCCTTACCCTTGGCCACCTCCGCCGCATGGCCCGCCTTGCCCCTGGCCTCATGCGCGGCATGGCTCGCCCTGGACTTCACGTCTGCCTTGCCCGCCAGCGCGCTGACGGTTTCGCCCAGATCTCTCCGGGTCTCCTCGATGTCCTTACGCACGTCGTCGCCCTCTTCCTCGTCGTCCGCCCCGCTCTCCCCCTTCAGCGACTCCTCCTCCGTCCGCAGGCTCTCCGTGGCCTCGGACCGCTCGTCGGCGACGGGGGCTTCGGGGATGAAGGTCTCGTGTTCCTCGCGGGCGGCCTCGGCCTGCCTCGCGTTCTCCGCCGCGCCCGGTCTCGTCGGGGGGACGTTGATGGACTCGCGCTCCGTCGGCGTGCCCACGGTCGCTCTGCGCGCGCCGACGTCTCCTGCGTGCTGCTGCCCGGTGTATCCGGGATCGGTCTCGCTCATCGCCGTGCCTGCTCCTTGACCATGTCGATGTCGGCCCTGACGCTCGCGAGGGTTTCCCTCGGGACCGGCGGGGTGGCTCGTTTCACCTGCTTCTTGCCGGCCAGGCCGAGTACGGCGGCGACGATGAACAGGACCACCGCGACGATCGCGGCGGCCACCCAGCCGGGCAGGACCAGGGCGAGCAGCATGATGACGGCGGCCACGAGCGCGCCACCGCCGAACAGCGCGGTCACGCCCGCCGCGCCGACCAGCCCCGCGCCGAACCCCGCGTGCCTGCCCTTCTCCTGGAGCTCGATCCTGGCCAGGCGCAGTTCGTCCTTGACCAGTCGGGAGACCTGCTCGGAGAGGTCGTTGACCAGCTTGTGGGTGTCGTTCACGACGATCGCCTCCTCCGCTGCGGAAGGCGACTACCCAGACAACCGGCCTTCTATCACCCGCTGGTGACGGGCGGGACTACCGCTTGGCGGCCTTGAGGACGAAGCGCAGGACGGACACCACGGGGTCGTTCTTCTCGACCTCGCACCAGTTGTCCGGCTTCTTCGGCTTGCTCCACGGGGACGGGAGCTCGCACGAGGGAGCCTGCGGCTTGGGACGCTCGCACCACGATCCGGGAGGGTTCATACCTTCATGCTACGCGGGCCTGGCCGCGTACACGCGCCGTACCAACCTCCCTACCACGCGGGCCGCGCCGCGCACCTGGCCAAGGAGCGCGGCCACGCACCCGGTCGGCCGGGATCGCGATGTGGGCGGAGGCCCTGGCGGCGACGGTAGCCTGCCAGGGTGCGGGTACACGGAGTTTGGGCCGGCGACGGGCTCGCCTTCTGGGCCGAGACCACGGGCGCCGACGAGCCCTCCCCCCGCCGCTGTCTCTTAT
>NZ_SMKO01000294.1 GCF_004348685.1 Nonomuraea deserti
GTGGAGGGGCCGTTGTGCGGCGGGGTGTTGTTCGGGGCGGACTGGTGGTGCGTGGGCGTGAGCCCCGGCGACTCGGCCGCGTGGCGCTTGCCCCGTGGCGCCTGATCGTCCGGCCACGCGCCGGGGGCGGGGGCCGGTGGTTGCGCCCACGCGGGCACCGGATCGGGGACCGGAGGCTGCTCGGACTGCTGGGGCGTCGCCGTGCCGCCCTGCGGTGACCGGTCCTGCCACGAGGAGGGGCCCGGGGCGGCCTGCGGTGGCCCGGCCGTGCTCTGGGAGGACGCCTCGGGCCAGGACATGGGCACCTCGGGGGAGGACGTCTCGGGCCACACGTCCTGGTGTGGCGCGTCAGGCCAGGAGGAGGGGGCGGCGGCGTTCCGCGTGGAGCCGGGCGGCCGTGCGGACGGTCCGGCGCCGTCCTGCGGCGGCAGGTCCGGCCAGGAGGGGGCGCCGGCGCTCGGCTGCGGCGATGCCTGGGGCCACGCGGAGGGGCCGGTGCCCAGCGCGGAGGGGTCGGGCTGAGAAGGCCCAGGAGCGCTCTGCGCGGAGTCGGACCAGGACGAAGGGCTGGTGGTGTTCTGTGGTGGGAGGCCCGGCCAGGCGGAGGGGCTGGTGGTGTTCTGTGGCGGGAGGTCCGGCCAGGAGGAGGCGCCAGGGGCGGTGCTCTGGGGCGGCTCGGGCCAGGACGGGCCGGACGTGTCCTGCGGGGAGGCCGCGTGGCGGGAGCGGCGGGGAGGCTCGGGCCAGGAGTCGTCCTTGCGCGGCGGCTCCGGCCACGCGGGGTCGCCGTGGGCGGGCGTCTCGGGCCACGATGTGGGAACGTCGGCCGCGTGCGAGCCGGACGACCGGGTGCCGGATCCCTCGCGCCGCGGCGCGTCGGGCCAGGACGGCAGGTGTGGTCCGGAATCATCCGCTGCCATGGCCGGCCCTCCCGAGGTAGTGTCCGGATTTACCCTTATCTCCGGATTTGACGTCCGAGGCATGATCTCATGGGATTTTCCAGGAGATGTAGGTGGTTCCGCAGCGAAACGAGCGAAGCCGTCAGGATCGGTCGGCGGATCCTGGAGCGGCAGGTCGGCTTCCGGACGATCAGGCTCAGCTGGGTACACCACGGCGACAAGGCTATTCTTCTGGGACGAATGAGGTCACAACGGATACATCACCATCAGGTCTCGCTGGGACCTGAAGGACTATTGTGCCCGCCGACCTCGATCGAGTATCTGCATTCAGCCGAAGACGTGCGCTACGCTTGACACATGCGTTCCGCGACCCTGCTTCTTAGCGGGCCGCGACGGCCCTGAAGATCTCGCCGTCGCGGCTCCACCCCTCGTTGTGTGCACGGGGGGTTTTCTTATGGGTCCGAGTCAATTCAAAGGACAGTAGCCGTGAGTGAGTACGATCCGCAGGCGCTGCAGGCCAAGTGGCAGCAGCGATGGGAGGAGCAGGACCCCTACCGGGCGAGCGAAGACCCGGCCGACCCCCGCGAGCGGCGCTACATGCTCGACATGTTCCCCTACCCGTCGGGCGACCTGCACATGGGCCACGGCGAGGTCTTCGCCATCGGCGATGTCATCGCGCGCTTCTGGATGCAGCAGGGCTACAACGTCCTGCACCCGATCGGCTGGGACTCCTTCGGACTGCCCGCCGAGAACGCCGCGATCAGGCGCAACGCCCACCCGGCCGAGTGGACCTACGCCAACATCGAGACGCAGGCCACCTCGTTCCGGCGCTACGCCGTCTCCTTCGACTGGTCGCGTCGCCTGCACACCAGCGACTCCGACTACTACCGGTGGAACCAGTGGCTGTTCAACCGGTTCTTCGAGCGCGGCCTGGCCTACCGCAAGGGCGGCCTGGTCAACTGGTGCCCCAACGACCAGACCGTGCTGGCCAACGAGCAGGTCGTGGCCGGCAAGTGCGAGCGTTGCGGCGCCGACGTCATCCGCCGCGAGCTGACGCAGTGGTACTTCAAGATCACTGATTACGCGCAGCGCCTGCTGGACGACATGGATCAGCTGGACAGCTGGCCCGAGCGGCTGCTGACGATGCAGCGCAACTGGATCGGCCGCTCTGAGGGCGCCGACGTGCTGTTCGAGATCGAGGGCCGCGACGAGCCGGTCCACGTCTACACCACGCGGCCCGACACCCTGTTCGGCGCCACGTTCTTCGTGGTCGCCGCCGACGCCGCGCTGGCCGACGAGATCGTCACCGACGAGCACCGCGCCGGCTTCGAGGCCTACCGCGCCGAGGTCGCCAAGCTGAGCGACATCGAGCGCCTGGCCACCGACAAGGAGAAGACGGGCGTCTTCCTGGGCCGCTACGCGATCAACCCGGTCAACGGCGAGCGCATCCCCGTCTGGGCGGCCGACTACGTGTTGTCCGACTACGGCCACGGCGCCATCATGGCCGTGCCCGCCCACGACCAGCGCGACCTGGACTTCGCGCTGAAGTTCGGGCTGCCGGTGAAGGTCGTCGTGCACACCGGCCTGGCCGACCCCGGCGAGACCGGCGAGGCCACGCCCGGCGAGGGCACGCTGGTCAACTCTGGGCCGCTCGACGGCCTGAGCAAGGTCGAGGCCATCGCCAGGATCATCGAGATCCTGGAGCGCGACGGCAGGGGCACGGGCGCGGTCAACTTCCGGCTGCGCGACTGGCTGCTGTCCCGGCAGCGGTTCTGGGGCACCCCCATCCCGATCATCCACTGCCCCGACTGCGGCGAGGTGCCCGTCCCCGACGAGCAGCTGCCGGTCACGCTGCCCGACATGCGCGGCGAGGCGCTGGCGCCCAAGGGTGTCTCCCCGCTGGCCAGCGCGACGGAGTGGGTCAACGTCGAGTGCCCCAAGTGCTCCGGTCCCGCCCAGCGCGACACCGACACGATGGACACCTTCGTCGACTCGTCGTGGTATTTCCTGCGTTACTGCTCGCCGGGCTACACCGACGGCCCGTTCGACCCCGAGCAGGTGCGCAAGTGGGGTCCGATCGACCAGTACGTCGGCGGCATCGAGCACGCGGTGCTGCACCTGCTGTATTCGCGGTTCTTCACCAAGGTCCTGCACGACATGGGCATGGTCGACTTCACCGAGCCGTTCATCCGCATGCTCAACCAGGGGCAGGTGATCAACGGCGGCAAGTCCATGTCGAAGTCGCTGGGCAACGGCGTGGACCTGGGCCAGCAGATCGACGATTTCGGCGTCGACGCCGTGCGCCTGACGATGATCTTCGCCGGTCCGCCCGAGGACGACATCGACTGGGCCGACGTCTCACCGGCCGCCTCGCAGAAGTTCCTGGCCCGCGTGCTGCGCGTGATGTCCGAGGCGACCAGCGAGCCCGGCGTCCCGTTCGAGCGCGGTGACGTGGAGCTGCGCAAGGTCACGCACCGCACGATCGACGAGGTCACCAGGCTGGTCGAGTCCCACCGCTTCAACGTGGCGGTGGCGCGCATGATGGAGCTGACCTCGGCCACGCGCAAGGCCATCGACTCCGGCCCCGGCCCGGCCGACCCGGCGGTGCGCGAGGCCGCCGAGTCGCTGGCGATCATGTTGTCGCTGGTGGCCCCCTACACCGCCGCGGAGGGCTGGGAGCGGCTGGGCCGTACCGGTCCCGTCGCCTTCGCCGGCTGGCCGGTGGCCGAGCCGGAGCTGCTGGTGCAGGAGTCGGTCACCTGCGTGGTGCAGGTGGCGGGCAAGGTCCGCGACCGCCTGGAGGTCCCGCCCGGCATCGGCGAGGACGACCTGCGGGCGCTGGCCCTGGCCTCGGAGAAGGTCGCCCCCTACCTGCAGAACGCGCCCCGCAAGGTGATCGTCCGGGCGCCCAAGCTGGTCAACATCGTCCCTTAGAGGGAGCGCAGGGCCGGCAGCAGCTCCTTCTCCGCCCAGTCGAAGAAGGGCTGCTGCCGGTCGTGTCCGATCTGGACGAGCGCGATGTGCGTGTACCCCGCGTCGACGTACTTCCTCGCGGCCTGCACGACCGCGTCCACGTCGTCGCCGCAGGGCACGCTCTGGGCCACGTCCTCCGGGCGTACGGTGCCGGCGGCGGCGGCGAAGTTGACCGGCGCGGGCAGCTCGGCCATGACCTTCCAGCCGCCGGTGGCCGCCCAGCGCCACAAGGTGTGCGCGCGCTCCTTGGCGGCCTCGGCGTCGGTGTCGTAGGAGAGGGCGAGCTGGCCGTAGACGGGCCTGCCGTGGCCGCCCGCCGCGTGGAACTGCTGCACCACCTCCGGCAGCGGCTCGTTGACCACGAGCCCGTCGCCGTACTCGGCGGCGAGCTCGGCGGACTGCCCGCCGGAGGCGGCGATGCCGATCGGCACCGGCCGCTCCGGCAGGTCGTAGAGCTTGGCGGAGTCGACGTCGTAGAACTCGCCCTGGCGGGTGACGTACTCGCCGCTGAAGAGCTCCCTGATGATCTGTACGGCCTCGGCGAACATGCGGTGCCTGGTGTCGACCGGCGGCCAGCCCTCGCCGATGACGTGCTCGTTGAGGTTCTCGCCGGCACCGAGCCCCAGGGTGAACCGGCCCCCGCTGAGCACGCCCATCGTGGCCGCCTTCTGCGCGACCACGGCCGGGTGGTAGCGCATGATGGGGCACGTCACGTAGGTCATGAGCGGGAGCCGCTCGGTGACCTGGGCCGCCGCGCCGAGCACCGACCAGCAGTAGGGCGAGTGCCCCATCTCCTCCAGCCACGGGAAGTAGTGGTCGGAGATGACCGCGTAGTCGAAGCCGATCCGCTCGGCCGCCGCGGCGTAGTCGACCAGCTCGCGGGCCGGGGTCTGTTCGGACATCAGGGTGTAGCCGATCTGTACCATTTCTCCCGGCTACCCCTGTTTGCCGGGGTTAGCGTCCAGGGACTGGAGATCGTCAACGGTGGCAGTCGCGCATCTCCTCGGCCACCAGGCCCAGGCCGATGCCCAGCAGCCAGACGTCCTTGGCGAGCGCGATGCCCTGCTCGGAGGGCCGCAGGCTGCCCTCCTGCCGCAGGCCGGGCGTCTTGAAGTAGAGGCCGAGCAGGCCCGCCGCGAAGCCCGTCAGCGCGGCCCCCGCCAGGAGCGACGGCACGAGCGGCACCAGCAGGGCCACGCCGATGGTGATCTCCGTCTTGGAGAGCAGCCTGGTGAAGGTGGCCGGGCGCATCCCGCGCAGGAACGGATAGGTGCCCGAGGCCATGCCGTGCAGGCTCGCGGCGGTGTCCTCGCCGGCGCCTGATTTGCTGAGCCCGGAGTTGAGGATGATGGCCGCGGCGGCCAGCCGGGGCGGGAGCTGGTGCGGGCGAGCGAGGATCTTCATGGTGCCTCACAGGATGCAGAAGCCGGAAACCGTACCATTCCCCTACATATCCGGCGCATCCCGGACTTGGCCGTTCCGAGGACAGGGCGAGTTCGCTGGGGAGAGAATTCTTGGGCTGGCCTTGGTCTCGCGCATTAGTGTGCATCTGTGACAAATGGCGCATACCTCAGACACCCCCACCTGCACGATGACGTGGTCACCTTCGTCGCCGACGACGACGTCTGGCTGGCTCCCCTGACAGGAGGCAGAGCCTGGCGCTTCACCGCGGACCGCGTACCGGTGTCGCATCCGAGATTCTCGCCCGACGGCGGGCGCATCGCGTGGACCAGCGGCAAGGAGGGCGCCCCCGAGGTGTTCGCGGCCGAGATCGACGGGCCGGAGGGTGAACGGCTGACCCACTGGGGCAGCACGACGACCGGCGTACGCGGATGGACCCCTGATGGCGACGTGCTCGCGGTCAGCGCGGCCGGGCAGAGCGAGACCAGCAGGAGCTGGGCCTACGCGGTGCCGCTCGACGGGGGACCGGCCACGCGCCTGCCGTACGGGTGGCTGAGCGACGTCGCGCTCAACGGCCCGCAGGTGGCGACCGTGTCGCCGATGTGGCGGGAGCCGTCGCAGTGGAAGCGGTACCGAGGCGGCACGGCGGGCAAGATCTGGGTCGACGCCGACGGCGACGGAGAGTTCACCAGGCTGTTCGCCGACAGCACGGCCCAGTACTGGGCGATCTGCTGGGTGGGCGACAGGATCGTGTTCCTCGCCGACATCGACGGCGTCGGCAACCTCTACTCCGCCCGGCCCGACGGCTCCGACCTGCGCAAGCACAGCTCCCACGAGGAGTTCTACGCTCGCCACGCCACCGGTGACGGCGAGCGGGTGATCTACAGCCACGCCGGCGACCTGTGGGTGCTGGAGAGCCTGGACGCCGAGCCGTACCGGCTGGACGTGCGGCTGGGCGGCCCGCGGCCCGGGAGGGCCCGGCGGCCGGCGCCCCTGCGGGCGGGCTCGTACTCGCCCGACGCGAGCGGGCGGGCCAGCGCCGTGGAGATCCGCGGCACCGCCCACTGGGTGACCCACCGCGACGGCCCCGCCGGCGTGCTCCGGGCGCAGCCCGGCGTCCGCGTACGTCTCCCGCAGGCCCTGGACTCCGACGGGCGGGCCGTGTGGGTGTCCGACGCGAGCGGCGAGGACGGGCTGGAGGTCGGCACGCCCGGAGGCGAGGTCAGGACGCTGGCCGCCGGGCAGCTCGGCCGCGTGCTCGACCTGGAGGCCGCCCCGGACGGCAAGCACGTGGCGGTGGCCACCCACGACGGTCGGCTGCTGGTCGCCGACCTCGAATCCGGCAACCTCCGCGAGCTCGACCGCACCACCCAAGGAGACGTCAGCGGCCTGACGTTCTCGCCCGACTCGAGCTGGCTGGCCTGGGTGCACCCGCACCACGAGCCGCTGTCACAGATCAGGATCGGACGCGTCGACGGGACCTCCGTCATCGAGGTGACCCCGATGCGGTTCGCCGACTACGACCCCGTGTTCACCAAGGACGGCAAACACCTGGCGTTCCTGTCGGTCCGGACGTTCGACCCCGTCTACGACGCCCATGTCTTCGACATGTCGTTCCCCCAAGGATGCCGCCCGTACCTCGTGCCGCTGCAGGCCGGCACGCCGTCGCCGTTCGACCCCTCGCTGCAGGGCCGCGGGTTCAACGGCGAGGACGACAAAGCCGCCAAGGAGGACGGAGCCAAGGACGACACGCCGCCGCGCACCGAGGTCGACCCCGAGGGCATCGCCTCGCGCGTGGTGCCGGTGCCGGTGCCCGCGGGACGCTACGGCAACCTGCGCACCGCCAAGGACGCGCTCCTCTGGCTGCGCCACCCGCTCACCGGTCAGCTCGGCGACGGCACAGAGCCCCCGAACGACATCGTGCTCGAACGGTACGACCTCAAGAAGCGCGCCAGGGCCGAGCTGGGCAAGGAGGCGCGCTCGTTCGAGGTGAGCGGCGACGGCGCCAGGCTCGTCACCAACGGCAAGAACGGCCTGCAGACCCGTGCCGCCACCGAAGGGGACGAGGTCGTCACCATCGACCTCGACCGCGTCACCGTCCAGATCGACCCGGTCGCCGAATGGCGGCAGGGCTTCCGCGAGGCCGGGCGGCTCATGCGCGACCACTTCTGGCGCGAGGACATGAACGGCGTCGACTGGCAGGCCGTGCTCGACCGCTACGAGCCGCTGGTCGACCGCATCGGCTGCCACTCCGAGCTGATCGACCTGCTCTGGGAGACCCAGGGCGAGCTGGGCACCTCGCACGCCTACGCCTACGTCAACGGCGGCGGCCACGACTCCCGCCGCCGCCAAGGGCTGCTCGGCGCCGACCTGGCCAGGGACGACGACGGCGTGTGGCGGGTCACCCGCATCCTGCCCGGCGAGTCGTCCGACCACGCCGCCCGCTCGCCGCTGCTCGCGCCCGGCGTCGCGGTCCGCCCCGGCGACGCGATCGTCGCCGTCGGCGGCCGCCCGGTCGACCCCGTACGCGGGCCGCTCGCCCTCCTGGCCGGCACCGCGGACCAGCCCACCGAGCTGACCGTCCGCCCGGCCTCAGGAGGTGAGCCGCGCCGCGTCGTCGTGAGCCCCGTCGCCGACGAGACGCAGCTGCGCTACCACGACTGGGTGGAGGACCGCCGCGCCCACGTCAGGGAGGCCTCGGACGGCCGGCTCGGCTACCTGCACGTGCCCGACATGGTGGCCTCGGGGTGGGCGCAGTTCCACCGCGACCTGCGTACCGAGATGGCCCGCGACGGGCTCATCGTGGACGTCCGGGAGAACAGCGGCGGGCACCTGTCGGAACTGGTGCTGGAGAAGCTGTCCAGGAAGGTCACCGCGTGGTCGCTGGTCCGCGGGTACGAGCCGATGCGCTACCCGGAGGACTCGCCGCGCGGACCGGTCGTGACCGTCACCGACGAGTTCGCCGGCTCCGACGGGGACATCGTGAGCGCCGGCGTCAAGAACCGCGGGATCGGGCCGCTCGTGGGCACGCGGACGTGGGGCGGCGTGATCGGGATCGACTCGCGCTACACGCTCGTCGACGGGACGCGGGTGACGCAGCCGCGCTACGCGTTCTGGATCGAAGGCCAGGGGTGGGGGGTGGAGAACCACGGCGTCGACCCGGACGTCGAAGTGGTGATCACCCCGCAGGACCGGGTCGCCTGTCTCTTATACACAGCTGACGCTGCCGACGACTAGTC
>NZ_SMKO01000295.1 GCF_004348685.1 Nonomuraea deserti
CCCCTACCCGCAGCCGCCCCACCAGCCGCGGCCGGCCAACCAGGTGCTGTCGATCATCGGGTTCGTCTGCGCCGCGGTGGCCGTGCTGTTCATCCCGATCCTGTTCGGCCTCGCCGGCATCGTGCTGGGCATCGTCGGCCACACGCGCGGCGAGCCTCTGGGCAAGTGGGCCGCCGTCGCCGCCGGAGTGGGGATGATCCTGGGCTTCGTGCTCGGCATCCTGGTCGTGAGCGGCACGTACGCCTGACGCCGCGCGTCGCCGGTGCCCAGGTCGTCGCGGTCCCGCGCGCGTCCCACGCGCCGTGAGATCCTGGTGGCGTGCTGTCGCCCATTGACGTGCTGCGCGAGCAGATCATCGCCCATCTGGCCGCCTTCGACCGCAGGCAGGTGCCGCCGGTCGGCGGGGTGCGCAGGGCCGCCGTCACCGTGTGCGTGCTGGAGGACGCCGAGCGCCGCCCGTACACGATCCTGATCAAGCGGGCGCCGCACGGCCGCAACCCCGGGCAGTGGGCGCTGCCCGGCGGGCGGCTCGACGACGGCGAGCGGCCGGTTGACGCGGCGCTGCGCGAGCTGGCCGAGGAGACCGGCGTCACCGGGGTCGAGGTGGCCGGGCTGCTCGACGACTTCGTCACCGACTCGGGATTCGTGATCACGCCGGTGGTGGCGTTCGGCGGCCGGCAGGAGCCGGTGGCCGACCCGCGCGAGGTGGCCTCGGTGCACGCGGTGCCGCTGGAGCGGTTCCTGGCGCCGGGGGTGCCGCGCTGGAAGGGGAAGCTGCTGCAGATGCCGCTGGGCCCCTCGATCGTGATCCACGCGCCGACCGGGGCGATTTTGTGGCAGTTCGCGGAGGTGGCGCTGCGTGGCCGTGAGCAGCGGGTCTTCGACGTCGCGCAACCACATTGGACGCGAACGTGACCGATTCTTTGGGGCGTATGGAATATGCGTCGCCGGATGTCCGTTAGCATCGAAAGGCCGATGTGGTCTGTGTCCCCCGGGCCGCAAATTACCGCCTTCACGGAATACCGTTCGGCTGGAGCCGTGTTGTGCATCTCGCCGAGGAGGCGACCGCCACATCGGCCTTAACAGCTTTTCCAGGCGTCCCGCCCACCGGCGGGGCGCCTGCTTTATGGTGGGGTGGCCGACCGCCCGATGATCGCAGGAGAGCTCGTTGCTGTACGAAGTGGTCAAGTTCGCCGCCGCGCCGCTGGCACACGCCATGTGCCGGCCGCATGTCACCGGTGCGGCCCACGTGCCGAGGAGCGGGCCCGCGATCCTGGCCGCCAACCACCTGTCGGTGCTCGACTCGTTCCTGCTGCCGGCGCTGCTGCCGCGGCACGTGACGTTCACCGCCAAGAACGAATACTTCGACGGCAACCCGATCTCCGGGTTCTTCATGCGGCTGGGCGGGAGCCTGCCGATCGACCGCGAGAGCGCGCACGCCGCCCAGGTCATGCTCGGCGAGGCCGCCGCGCTGCTGCAGCGCGGCGAGCTGTTCGGCATCCACCCCGAGGGCACCCGCTCCCCCGACGGCCGCCTCTACCGCGGCAAGGTCGGCGTGGCCTGGCTGACGCTCAAGACGGGCGCCCCCGTGCTGCCCGTGGCGCTCAGCGGCACAGAGAAGGTGCTGCCGCCCGGGGCCAGCGTGCCGAGGCCCGCGCGGATCGGCATCGCCATCGGGGCGCCCATGCGCTTCGACGGCGACCACACGAAGGCACGCGACCGCCGCCGGGTGACCGATGACATCATGGCGGCCATCCAGAAGCTGTCAGGGCAGGAATACGTGCCGGCCTACGCGTCGAGCCTCAAGGCCGCCGCCAACGGCACACCATGAGCCGGGCCGTCCGGCGTCAATGACGAGGGGGCTGATCAGTGGCGCGGGGTCGTACGATCGCGATCGTGTCCGTCGCCGCCGTGCTCGCGGTGGGGGCCGCGGGCGGCGGCGCCTACTACGTGCTGCACACCAGGGGCACGCCCGCCGAGACGGCGCAGCGCTTCGCCGCGGCGTGGCAGGCGGGTGACAAGGCCGCCATGGCGGCCGAGCTGGCGACACCGCAGCAGTTCACCGCGTACGACCAGCAACGCGAGGCGCTCGCGGTGGAGTCGACCGTGATCCGGCTGGGCCAGGTCACCGAGGGCGACGACCGGGCCAGCGCCCCCTACACCGCCTCCCTGACGCTGAAGGACATCGGCACCTGGGTCTACGAGGGCGAGATCGACCTCAAGGTGGCCGACCGCACCTGGAAGGTCGACTGGAAGCCCACCACGCTGCACCCGTCGATGACCGACGGGGCGTCGTTCGAGGTGAAGACCCGCTGGCCCGAGCGCGCCGAGATCACCGACGCCGAGGGCGGGCGCATCGACACCGGCACGGTCGGCGGTTCCGTGCAGCAGCTCGTCGGCTATCTCGACAAGGCCTCCAAGAAAGACGCCGCCAAGCTCGGCTCCGCCTACGAACCCGGGCAGACCATCGGGCACCACGGGCTGCAGCGGACGTTCCAGAAGCAGCTGGCCGGCACGCCGTCCACGGAGATCATGCTCGGTGGCAAGACCCTGGAGACCATCGAGGGCAAGGACGGCGAGCCCCTGCGCACGACGCTCGACCCGAAGGTGCAGGCCGCCGCGGTCGACGCGGTCAAGGACATCGAGAAGCCCGCGTCGATGGTCGCGATCAAGGCGTCGACCGGCGAGATCCTGTCCGTGGTCAACAACAAGGGCGGCTTCAACCGGGCGCTGGACGGCCGCTACCCGCCCGGCTCGACCTTCAAGGCGGTCACCGCGATCGGGCTGCTGGCGGCCGGGATGTCGGCGGAGGAGAAGGTGACGTGCCCGCAATACGTCACCGTCGGCGGGCTGAAGATCCGTAACTCCGACAAGGCGGAGTTCGGGTCGGTGTCGTTCCTCGACGCGTTCGCCCACTCGTGCAACACCACGTTCGCGCCGCTGGCCCAGCGGGAGCTGGGCGCCGACAAGCTGCTGGAGGCGGCCGAGTCCGTCGGCTTCAACCAACCGCTCAACATCGGCGTGCCGGCCACCGACGCCGGCTTCCCCAAGGCCGAGTCCGACGCCGAGCTGGCCGCGGAGTCGTTCGGGCAGGCCAGGATCACCGCGAGCCCGCTGTCGATGGCGTCGGTGGCCGCCGCCATCGCCGACGGCACGTGGCGGCCGCCGACGCTGGTGCCCGAGCTGAAGCAGAAGGCCTCCGAGCAGAAACTTCCCGAAGGGGTCAAGGACGCCCTGCACACGATGATGTCGGCCGTGGTGACCAAGGGCACCGCCGAGGCGGCCGGGCTGCCCGCCGGCACACACGGCAAGACCGGCACCGCCGAATACGGCACCGGGGAGAAGCTTGACAGCCACGCCTGGTTCATCGGGTTCAAGGACGACGTGGCGTTCGCGGTGGTCGTGGAGGGCGGTGGCGGCGGCGGGTCGGTGGCCGCCCCGGTGGCGGCCACCTTCCTCAAGGGCCTGTGAGCCGGTCTGAGGTGAGGAACTCGCGGATCTCGGCGGCCACCCGGTCCGGCCGCCCGTGCCGGGCGGCGTTGCAGGTGGCGCTGTGGCCGAGACCCGCCATCTCCATCCGGCGGGCGCGCGGCAGCACGCGCTCCAGCGCGTCGAGCGCCGTACGCAGGTAGGCCGGGCTTCTGGCGCCGCCGAGCAGCAGCACCTCGGCGTCCACCGGCCGGTAGGCCACCGGATCGCCCGCCGTGGCCGTCTCGGCCACCACCTGGACGTCGTAGTGCAGCGTCGGGGCGAGCTCGTCGAACGTCGGCTCCCCGTCCGCCCCGGCCTTCTCCTGCCCCTTCTGCGCCATGACGGTGAGCCACTGCAGCACGACGCGGGGCATCATCATGAAGATCGGCGGGCCCATGCGGGTGGCCCGCATGCCGGTGACCAGCGCCGCCGTGGTGTCGCCCGCGGCGATCTCGCGGTCGAAGCGGGGCAGCCAGTCCGTCGGGTTGGAGCCGGCGATGTCCAGCGGGGGTTCGAAGAGCACGATCTTGTCGAGGGCCGAAGGGGTGAGGGCGGTGCGCAGCGCGATGATGGCGCCCGAGCTGATGCCGACGGCGTAGCGGGCGCCGGTCGCCGCCAGCAGGGCGTGGAGGTCCTCGGTCTCCCGCTCGACGCCGTAGGCGGGGCCGTACGGGCCGCTCATGCCGCGGCCCCGGCGGTCGGGCAGGTAGCAGGTGAAGTCGTCCGACAGCGCCTGGGCCAGCTCGATCTGGCTGCGGCCGACCTGCATGGTCCCGTGCAGGAGAACGAGGCCGGGGCCGTGGCCGAGCCGGTGGTAGCCGATCGTGGTGCCGTCCTTCGACGTCACGTCGCCCATGGTGGTGGTGGTCGTCATGCTGGACTCCCATTGGTGGGTTCGGTCCGTGAAGGGAGCCCGGCTATTGTTGCGAGTGCCATCTCGTGGCCGGGGTCCGCTTCGCGGATCTGCGGTGCGAGGTCTCCCGGCGGCGGTGCTGCAACACCGCCGCCGGTTTTTTCTTGGTACGTGCCGGGGCTCACTCGGCGTGGCCCGGGTTTCCTTGGTGCGTCCCGGGGCTCGCTCAGCGTGGCCCGGGTTTCCTTGGGAGGGCGCGGGGTTCGCTCCAGTGCTCCCGGGGGTCACGTGGTGCGGCCGGCCTTCCGGTGGCCGCGGCCTGGGTTGTTCAGTCGGTGCGGCCCCTCTCGGCGAGGTCCGCCACGTCGGGGGGCATCTGGCCCGTCCGGTGATAGGCGCGCCACTCCTCCAGGCCGGGGAACCTGCCTCCGCCGAGCTCCGCCAGCAGCGAGCTAACCCAGCGGGCCTGGGCCTCCCGCATCGCCAGCGCGTACTCCGACTCCAGGAGGAAGAGCCGGGGCAGCTCGCCACGCTGATGATCCAGCGCCCGGCGGTCGTCGCCGATCTGGCGTTGCAGCTCATCGAGCCGCTGCCGCAGCAGCTCCGCCACCTCGTCGGGGCCGAGACCGCCCATCACCGACAGCCCGGCCTCGAACGCCGACGGCTCCCGCTCGGGGGCCGACAGCAGCTCGCGGGTCCAGTCGTCGGCCTCCTGGCGGCCGGCGTCGGTGACGCGGTAGACGGTGCGCTCCGGCCTGGCGCCTTGCCGCCCGCTTTCCACGACCTCCAGGAGGCCGTGTTTCTCCAGGTTGCGGACCACGGTGTAGAGGGAACCCCATTTGATCGGCATGTCCTGGTCCTTGCCGCGCGCCCGCAGCACCGAGGCCATCTCGTAGGGGTGCATCGGCCGGTGGACGACCGCGGTCAGCACGGCGAGCGCCATCAGGTTTCCGACCCGCCGCCGCTTCGCCATCCCGCCCACCTCCTACTCGTCTACGAATATACGCGTACGAGTATCGGTCGTACAGACGGTCACCGTGACGAAGTCGCCTCGTCGTAGTCGAGGCCGAGCTTGGGGATCATCTCCCGCAGACATTCCTCGAAGACCGGTTCCAGGTCGGAGTAGGCGAAGCTCAGCTGGTTGAGCACCTCCATGCAGAGCAGGCCGTACAGCCTGATCCAGCACGTCAGGAAGACGTGCACGGCCTCCACCGGCATGTCCACCCCGGACGAGTCCGCGTACACGCGCAACTGCTCCGCGATGGACGGATGCAGCTCCCCCGGCGCGGGCACCGGGAACGGGCGCGCCTTCCACAGCTCGGCGACCTCCTCCAGGAAGACCTGCTCGAAATCGCGCCCGGCCAGCTCGCGCGGCGAGTCGGGCCGCCTCTCGGCGGTGTTCGGGCTGGCGAACACCCAGCCGAACTCCGCCTGATGCGTGATCGCCCAGCCGCGCATCGCCCGGCACGCCGCCAGCAGCCGGCGGCCGTGCTCGTCCGGCGGGCAGGAGTCGCGCGCCGCCTCCACCACCGCCGTGAGCTCGCGGAAGAAGTCGGCGGTCACCGCGCCGACCAGCTCGTCGTGCCCGGCGAAGTAGTGGTAGAGCGCCGGCCCGCTCATCCCCATCTCCCTGGCCACGGCGTTGATCGTCACGGCGGCCGGACCCTGCTCGATCAGCAGCTTGCGCGCGACCGCGCGGATCTCCGCCAGCGTCGCCTGCCTGACCCTGTCACGCCTGCTCGGACCCTGCGCGGCCATAGTCCACCCTCCTCAGGGACGTCGAACGGTGACATCCTAGGGCATCTATGGTTCCCTAATGGCAGTAAGGAAGCCTCTTGCCATTAAGGCTCATGCGTGGAGGCCCAGCCGTCCATGCGCAACGATCGTCTACGGCTTCGCGCGGTCGGGAGGCGTGCGGCAAGCCGTGATTCAGAAGGCCGTGGTCAGGGCGAGAGCGGCGGCGGCGTCGAGGCGGAGCACCATGATCAGGAGGGTGGCGATGAGGGTCGCGATGAGCAGCCAGCTGATCAGAATGATCACGGTCGAGCGGCGTGGTCTGCGCGTGGCGCCCGGCGGCCGCCGGGTCTTCGCCTCGCTGCGACGGACCCGCTCGTTGAACGACTCGAGCCGAGCCACGAGTCGCGGGTCGTCGTCGACGAGGTGCTGCTCGATCTCCGCCAGCATCCGCTCCTCGTCCTGCGACCAGGCCATGGGTGCACCTCCCGAACGCAAGCTCTTCAGGCGTGTTTCTGCCCAACCATGAAGATCATTAGCCCCCGCCCGACCAGGTAATTGCCACCTCTTTTCATTTGCGATCACGCTCGAATCCTTGTTCTAATCATGGGATGCGCTGGGACAACCTGCGCCTGGCCGCGCCCGGCCAGGACGATCCGGCCGTGCCGCTGTTCGCCCGCGGCGCGGTCACCCGCACGTTCGACACGCCCGAGTTCAGGGGGATGACCTTCTACGAGATCCGGGCTCGGTCCATCATCAACAAGGTGCCGGGGGCCAGCCGGGTGCCGTTCGAGTACACGATCAACCCCTACCGTGGCTGCAGCCATCGCTGCGTCTACTGCTTCGCCCGAAAGACGCACGAATATCTGGACATGGACGCCGGAGCGGACTTCGACTCGAAGATCGTGGTCAAGGTCAACGCCGCCGAGCTGGCCCGCAAGGAGCTGGCCGCACCCCGGTGGGGCGGTCACCACATCGCGATGGGCACCAACGTCGACTGCTACCAGCGGGCCGAGGGCCGCTACCGGTTGATGCGCGGCATCCTGGCCGCGCTGCGCGACGCCGCCAACCCGTTCTCCATCCTCACCAAGGGCACGCTCATCCTGCGCGACCTCGACCTTCTGACCGAGGCCGCCGGCGTGACCGACGTGAGTGCCAACATCTCGGTCGGCTTCGTCGACGCCGGGATGTGGCGGGCGGTCGAGGCGGGCACGCCCCACCCGCGGCGACGGCTGGAGACGTGCGCCACTCTCAACGACAACGGCATCGCCTGCGGCGTGCTGATGGCGCCGATCCTGCCCTACCTCACCGACTCCCCCGCCCAGCTGGAGCGCACGGTCAAGGAGATCGCCGAATCGGGCGCCACCCACATCGCGCCCATCGTGCTGCACCTGCGGCCGGGGGCGCGCGAGTGGTGGCTGGGGTGGCTCTCGCGCGAGCACCCCCGGCTGGTGCCGCGCTATCTGGAGCTCTACGGCAGAGGTGCGTACGCGCCCAAGACCTACCAGGCGCGCGTGACCGGGCTGGTCAAGGAGCTGGCCGAGCGCCACGGCGTCGGCCGCGCCACCCCTGCCATGGCCCGCCGCGTCCCGCCCCGCCGCCCAGCCGGCCCGGCCGAGCCCGAGCAGCTCCGCCTCCTGTGATCAGCGCCCACACCTTGCACACCGTCGTGGTCGCCGTCCAGGGCCAGGGCGCCGGCCGGGCCGGAGCGCCGCCGGCCGGGTGAAGGGGAGGCGGCGTGCGCGCGGGGCGGAGGGCCGCCGCGGTCAGCGCCCGGACGGTCCCAGATGGGCGCGCTCTCCCTGCGGGCCGACCGACTTCCGCGGCCGTACCCCGATCGTGTTGTCGGAGGCGCTGCGCCTGGCGGGCACGACGGTGTACGAGCCGTGCCACCGCTTCGAGGCGGAGGTGCCGCTGGAGTCGTTCGGCGGGGTCACCGGGAAGCTGGCAGTGCTGGGCGGCGTGCTGCGCGACGCCCGAAGGCAGGACGACACGTGGGTGCTGGCGGGGCAGATCCCGGCGGTCGCGGTGCACCGGGCCGAGCAGCGGCTGCCCGGTCTGACGCGCGGCGAGGGCGTGTGGTGGTCGGAGCCGCCGGGCGACCGTCCCATCCGATAGGCGGTATGTCGGATTTCTTCGTTAGTTGGGTATTAACGCACGTGGTGCACCAATAGGGGTGCACCACGTCCGTACACGGGGGGATTCCCATGGCTGACACGAAGAAGAAACCCGCGGCCAAGACCGGCAAGTCGAAGAAGCAGGCCATCAAGACGAGCAGGCAGGCCAAGGAGACGAAGAAGGAGACCAGGAAGGCCCCGGACGAGGGGTGACCCTGGCCGGACGGCGGGCGGTCAGGGGCACCCGCTCGCCAGGCCGGACACCTTGACCGGACAGCCGAGGGAATAACGCCTCGGCTGTCCCGTCGATCGAAAGCCACAGGGCCGGGACAGCAGGGCCGGGAC
>NZ_SMKO01000296.1 GCF_004348685.1 Nonomuraea deserti
CCCCGACACCAGCGCGAGCCCCGGCCGGCCCGCCGCCGCGGCGGTCTCCGCCGCCCGCTCCAACTCGGCCAGCTCACGAGTACGCCCCACGAACGGGTGCCCGGCCACACCATGATCACCCCCCGCCGGAACCTCATCAGGACACCCCGCCGAACCCTCACCGACCGACTCCCGAGCACGACCGGCCGGGCCGTCCCCGGTCGGGCTATCGCAGGCCACGACAAGGTCCTCGCGGTGCGATGTGGTGCCTCGCCCCGTCCGGGGACAGCCGGTCGTGGGGCCCGCCCAGCCTTCTCCCGTGTGGTGGTGCTGAAGCGAGCCGGGCGGGGGCGTCAGGTGGGGAGCTTGAGCGAGGATGTCGGATTCCAGGGTGCGCAGTCCGGGTCCGGGGTCCACGCCGAGCTCGTCGCGCAGGACACGGCGGGCACGGCGGAGGGTGGCGAGGGCGTCGCCTTGACGGCCCGTGCGATACAGGGCCAGAGCCAGCAGCCGCCAGCCGTCCTCGCGCAGCGGGTGGGACGCCACGTGCGCCTCCAGATCGGGCACCGGCTCCGCCGCGGGCCCCGAGGCCATGGCCGCCTCGGCCCGGCGTTCGACGGCCAGCAGCCGCAGTTCTTCCAGCCGGGCCGCCTCCCCGCGAGCCCACGGCAGCTCGGCGAACTCCGCGTAGGCGGGCCCCCGCCAGAGCATGAGTGCGTCGCCGAGGAGACGGCAGGCCTGGCCGGGTTCGCCGGCGGACAGCAGGCGGGTGGAGGTGGTGACGGCCTCCTCGAAGCGCCAGGCGTCCACGGTCTCGGGAGTTGCGCGCAGCGCGTAGCCGGGCGCGGCCGTGACCAGCAGCCGGGCGGGCGTGCGCGGTGGGCGGCCCGGCTCGAGGGCCTTGCGCAGCGCACCGACGAAGGTCTGCACGGCGCCCAGCGCGCCCTCCCCCGGAGACTCCCAGAGGTCGTCGATGAGCCGGGCGACCGGCACGACCCGGCCCCTGGCGACCAGCAGCCGGGCCAGCACGGCGCGGTGCCGCGGGCCTTTGAGGTCGGCCGGGCCGCGCTCGTCGCCGGCCTCCAACGGGCCGAGCACCCCGATCCGCAACATCGCACCCCAATGTATCCGCCCTGGTGGGCCCGGCTGAGCCGGCGCTGATCGGGTGCTGATCGGCGGGCGGCAGGTTGGGGGCGTACGGCAGGACCCAGAAGAGGAAGGCCGAGATGACACCGGAGATCACCGCATTCGCCCGGCAGCGCGTCACCGTCGCCGACGGCGTGGCGCTCAACGTCGCGGTGGGCGGTTCTGGCCGCCCCGTCGTGCTGCTGCACGGCTTCCCGCAGACCCACCTGATGTGGCGGCACGTCGCCGCCGACCTGGCCGCCGATCACACGGTCATCTGCCCCGATCTGCGCGGTTACGGCGACAGCGACAAGCCGGCGGGCACCGGGGACCGGTATTCCAAGCGCACCATGGCCGCCGACATCGTCGCCCTGGCCGGGGCGCTCGGGCATGAGCGGTTCGCGCTGGCCGGCCACGACCGGGGCGCTCTGGTCGCCGTCCGGGCCGGGCTCGACCATCCCGGGGCGATCACGCACCTGGCCGCGCTGGACGTGCTGCCGACGCTCGACATGTGGGAGGTGATGCACGGCGTCTCGGCCGCCGTCGGCTTCCACCTCTATCTGATGGCCCAGCCGCCGGGCCTGCCCGAGGCCATGATCGGCGCCTCGGCGGACGCGTTCTTCGGCCATTTCCTCGACGTCTGGGCGAGCGACCCGGAGGCGATCCCGCCCGGCGTGCGCGCCGCGTACCTGAGGGCGTCGCGCGAGGCGGTCCCCTCGATCGTGGCGGACTACCGGGCCTCGGCCACCATCGACGTCGAGCACGACCTGGCCGACCGGCGGGCGGGCAACCGGCTTCGGATGCCGGTGACGGTGCTGCAGCAGGACTGGGGTGCCGCGCTCGGCTACGACGCCGCCGACCGGTGGCGGGCGTGGGCGCCGGACCTGGTGCACGAGACGGTGTCGTGCGGGCACTTCATGGCGGAGGAGGCACCGGCGGAGGTGACCCGGGCGCTGCGGCATCTCCTGGCCAGGTGAGGGGCTCAGCCCGGGGTCGCGCGTCCAGGGACACGTCCCGACAGCGGCACGGCCGCGGGCTGGCGCGCGTTCAGAGGCACGTCCTCGCGGCGCTGCGGGCGCGCCTCACCTGACAGGTCCCGCGTGATCTGTTTTCGGTAGATTCACGATGGATCAGCCCGTCGTCGAGCGGACCAGAGGATCACGTGAGCATTCCCGACCTGACCGACGTCCATCCCGCGTGGCTTCCCCCCGGCGCGTTCCGCGCGGTCGGCGCGCGCCGCGTCCTCGTGCTCGGCGACGGGCTCCTCACCGGCACCGTGCGGGAGGAGGCCGGGCAGGCCTGCGCCCGGTACGGCGGCGCCCTGGAGCAGGACGCGACGGGATCCCCCGACCTCGTGCTCGCACTCTCCACCGCGGCTCCCTCCCTGCCAGCCGCGCGTGAGGTCCTGGCCGGGCAGGGCGGATCCGCCATCGGCGAGGAGGGCTACCTGCTCGCCCGCCGCGATGGCGTCACCGTGGTGCTGGCCGACGATCCGGCCGGCCTGCTCTACGGGCTGTTCCACGTGGTGAGATTGGGTGAGGAGGCGTTCGCGGGCGAGCGCCCCGCCGAGCGGCACCGGCCCGCGGCGCGCCGGCGCATGCTCGACCACTGGGACAACGTCGACGTGCACCCGGTGATGGGCCAGGTCGAACGCGGCTATTCCGGCGGGTCGATCTTCTGGCGGGACGGCGGCCCCCGCGGCGACCTGGCGAGGGTACGGGCCTACGCGCGGCTGCTGGCCGCGACCGGCGTGAACGCCATCACGGTGAACAACGTCAACGTGCACGCCACGGAGGCCCACCTCCTGACCGACCGGCTCGGCGACGTGGCCGCCGTCGCCGACGAGGTGCGCCCGTACGGGATCCGGGTGCACCTGTCGGTCACCTTCGCCTCGCCGATGAGGCTCGGCGGGCTGCCCACCGCCGACCCGCTCGACGAGCGGGTGCGGGAGTGGTGGGCGCGCACCACCGAGCAGGTGTACGCCACCATCCCCGACTTCGGCGGGTACGTGGTCAAGGCCGACTCCGAAGGCCAGCCGGGCCCCTTCGCGTACGGGCGCAGCCACGCCGACGGGGCGAACACGCTGGCCGACGCCCTGGCCCCGTTCGGCGGGGTGGTGCACTGGCGGGCCTTCGTCTACAACCACCGGCAGGACTGGCGCGACCGGTCGACCGATCGCGCCCGCGCGGCCCACGACCATTTCGCGCCGCTCGACGGGCGGTTCAGGGACAACGCGATCCTGCAGGTGAAGCACGGCCCGATGGACTTCCAGACGCGCGAGCCGGTGTCGCCGGTGATCGCGGCCATGCCGTCCACCCGGCTGGCGGTGGAGCTGCAGGTGACACAGGAGTACACCGGCCAGCAGCGGCATGTGTGCTATCTGGCGCCGATGTGGCAGGAGGTGCTCGGGTTCGGCCCGTGGGGCGCGGGCGGGCGCACCGTGGCCGACGTGGCGACCGGCGAGTCGGGCGACGGGGGCGGCCTGGTCGCGGTCTCCAACGTCGGCGACGACTTCTACTGGACGGGTCACCCGCTCGCCCAGGCCAACCTGTACGCCTTCGGACGCCTGGCCTGGGACCCGCGGCTGGAGCCGGCCGCCGTCCTCGACGAGTGGATCGACCTCACGTTCGGGCCGGCGGCGGGCGGTGACCCCGGGCCGCTGCGGCGCACGCTGCACACGATGATGGACGGTTCGTGGCGGACCTACGAGCGTTACACGGCGCCGCTGGGCGTCGGGTTCATGGTCCGTCCCGGGCACCACTACGGCCCCGACGTGGACGGCTACGAGTACACGCCGTGGGGCACGTACCATTTCGCCGACCGCGACGGCGTCGGCGTCGACCGCACCCGCACCTCGGGCACCGGGTTCACCGGCCAGTACCCGCAGCCGTGGTCCGACGTCTACGAGTCGCCCGGCACCTGCCCCGACGAGCTGCTGCTGTTCTTCCACCACGTCCCGTACGGGCACGTGCTGCACGACGGCACCACGGTCATCCAGCACATCTACGACACCCACTTCGCCGGGGTCGAGGAGGTGGCCGGGAGCCGGCGGCTGTGGGAGCAGGCGGAGCCCGGGGACCCGGCGCTGCACGCGCGGGTGAAGGAGCTCCTCGACGAGCAGCTGCGCTGCGCGGAGGAGTGGCGCGACCAGGTCAACGCCTACTTCTTCCGCAAGTCGGGGGTGCCCGACGCAAAGGGCCGGCGCATCCCGTGACGCGGCGGCGCGTCAGGCGGTGAACCTCTCCCTGATCTCGTCGATCATCGGGCGGCTGTTGCGCAGCAGCGCCGCCGCGAACAGGACGGCCAGGAGGGTCACCGCCGCCTCGGTGGCGACCAGCGTGAGGCCGGCCGCCACCACGAGGAGGCAGAGGTTGCTCACGGTGGCGCCGGGGAAACGCACGAGCGAGTACGACGCCAGCCGGGCGACGTCGGCCGCCCGGAACTCGAACAGCGAGGTGATCACCAGCGCGGCGGCGGCCCAGAGCGCCGCCGCCACGGCGACGGCGACGAGCAGCACCGCCCACCAGCCGGGGACGCCCGCGGCGGCGAAGTTCGCCAGGTTCGTCCCCACGATGGCCAGCCCCGCCAGCCACGGCGCCCAGATCTTCATGACCCCCGCGACGTTGCCCCGGTAACCGCGCCAGAACGCCGCCGCGGGACGCAGGTCCGCCAGGTCGGACCGGCGGTGGCGCAGCGCGTAGAGGGCGGCGGACAGCGCCGGGCCGGCGGGCAGCGCGCACAGCGCGGCCAGCGGGACGTTGCCGGCGTCGCGGTCGAGCAGGACGAGCGCCGCCAGCCCGGGCGCGGCGGTGACCAGGAACAGCAGCTCGACGACCAGCAGGGTGTAGACCAGCGCGGCGACGCGCGAGAGCGGCCCCGTACCGAACCGCCGCTCCGCGGGCGCGTCGCTCATCGGGAGGGCTCCACTCAGCCGTGTTCCTTCTTGAACCGTTCGTAGGCGGTGTTGACCAGGTTGATGTAGGACGCCATGTTGTTGCCCTCCAGCTCCTTGACGTAGGCGTCCCACTCGCTGAGGTCGCGCTCGCCGAGGATGAACTTGAGCGTCTGCTGGGTGACGAAGTCCTTCAGCGGCGTCTCCCACAGCGTGGCCTGCTCGCGCTCCTCCTCCTTCAACGGGTGGGGCGGATCGACGGGCCAGGCCTTCCTGGTGTTCATCACCTTCTGGAACTCCAGCTCCTCCTCGGAGAAGGTGGACTCGAGCAGCTTGGTGGAGCCGCCGTAGGCGAACACGCCGTTGTGGAAGCCGAAGTCCTTCTGCAGGTGCTTCGACGCGTCGGGGTTGAGCCCGACGAAGTCGACGTCGTCGGCCAGCTTGTAGCCGCCGGAGGCGTCCTTGGTGAACGTCGTGCCTTCGACGCCCCACTTGGCGAACTCCAGGCCCTGGTCGGAGTACCAGAGCCAGTCGACGAACTGCATCATGGCGACGAAGTTCTTGTTCTCCAGCGCCTTCTTGGAGATCATGACGCCGTTCTCGAGCCGGGTGCCGATCTTGTAGTCGCCGACGGGGCCCATGGGCACCGGGATCTTGGCGATCCTGGCGTCGGGGTTGGCCTTCGTGAGCGCGCCACGGAACTCGTTGACCAGGGTCTGCGCGTTGCAACTGATCACGAACGACTTGCCGGAGATGAGCTTCTGGTCGGCCTGCTCGTCCTGCTGGGTGAAGGCTTCGGGGTCGAGCAGCTTCTCCTTCACCAGCTTGTGCAGGTATTCGATCATCTGCCGGTACTGCGGCATGGCCCCGGTGTAGACGAACTTGCCGGCGGTGGCGTCCCAGAAGGCGTGCTGGTACTCCCAGCCGCCCTTGGTGCCGTAGGCCTGGGCGACGAGCTTGAGCAGGTTGCCGCCGGGCGTGGGGATGCCGAACCGGTCGGTCATGGGGTAGAGATCGGGATATTTCGCCTTCATGGCCTTGAGTACGGTGTAAAGCTCCTCCCAGGTCTTCGGGACCTCCAGGTCGAGCTCTTCCAGGATGTCCATCCGCACCGCGAGGGTGTAGTCGACCCAGACGTTCTCGTGCAGGCCGGGCAGCAGGTAGATGCGGCCGTCGGCCTGCCGGAGCGTGTCGAGCTCCGGCTCCAGCTTCCACTTGGCGACCTTGTCCTTGAGGTTCGGCATCAGGTCGAAGTACTCGCTGACCGGCAGGACCGCCCCCGAGGCCACGAAGGCCTCCTCCTGCGGGTGGTACGTCTTCGGGATGATGAGCGGGGCGTCCCCCGCGCCGATCATCAGGCTGCGCTTCTTCTCGTAGTCGCTCAGCGGCACCGCGACCGGCTTGAGCGTGACGTTCGTGCGCTTGGTCAGCTCTTCCCAGAACAGCCAGTCGTTCTTCAGCGGATAGAACGGGTGGTTGTTGTAGAGCACGTCGAACGACACCGGCTCGGTGGCCTTGAACTGCTGGTTGACACCGTAGTCGGCCATCGCGCCCGCCTTGTTCGCGGACTGGGCGGCCTGCTTCGGGGCTTCGTCCTCGCCGCAGCCGGCGAGGACGAGGGTGAACGCACCCAAGCCGATGATCGCCTGACGCCGTGATAGTTCGCGCATTGGGGTTCCTTTGCCGTGTCCGGGGGGTTGTAGAGGCGTGAGGAGGCTAACCCTTGACCGCGCCGAGCATGACTCCGGAGACGAAGTACCGCTGGACGAAGGGGTAGACCGCGAGGATGGGCAGCACGGTGAGCATGATCGTCACCGACTGGATGTTGGCCGCGACCTGCGTGAGGTCCGCCGCGCCGGCGCCGGCGTTCTCGGCGCCGGTGGCGCCCGCGATGATGTTGCGCAGATAGACGGTGACCGGGAACAACTCCGTCCTGTTGAGGTAGAGGAACGCGGAGAACCACGAGTTCCAGAACGAGACCGCGTAGAACAGCACCATCGTGGCGATGACCGCCTTCGACAGCGGCAGCACGATCCGCCCCAGGATGCCGTAGGTGTTGAGCCCGTCGATGGCGGCGGCCTCTTCCAGGTCGCTCGGCAGGTTCTCGAAGAACGCCTTCATGACCAGCAGGTTGAAGACGCTGATCGCGTTGGGCAACACGATGGCCCAGATGGAGTTCGTCAGCCCGAGGCTGTTGACCAGCACGTAGTTGGGGATGAGGCCGCCGTTGAAGAACATCGTGAAGACGGCGACCCAGATGAGGAACGTCCTGCCCTTGAGGTGCCTCTTGGACAGCACGTACGCGTAGCAGGTGGTCAGCACCATCGCGATGGCGGTGGCGACGACGGTGTAGACCACGGTGTTGCGGTAGTTCGTCCAGAACATCGGGTCAGCGACGACGATCTGGTAGGTCGTGAGGTTGAACCCGCGCGGGATGAGGTTGACCTCGCCCGACAGGATGTACCGTTCCTCGCTGAAGGAGCGGGCGACGATGTTGATGAACGGATAGAGCGTCACGACCACCACGCCGGTCAGGACGACGGCGTTGACCGCCTGGAAGGCTCGGTAGCCCCGGCTCTTGGCGAGTGTCACCACAGGCTCGTCCCCACTGCTCGACGGGAGATCAGGTTCGCCGACAGGATCAGGGTCAGCCCGATGATGGCCTCGAACAGGCCGATCGCGGCGGCGTAGCTGAAGTTGCTGGACTCCACACCCATCCGGTAGAGGTACGTGGAGATCACGTCGGCGGTCGGATAGGTCAGGGGGTTGTAGAGCAGGAGCACCTTCTCGAAGCCGACGGCCATGAACGTGCCGATGTTGAGGATCAGCAGGGTGACCGCCGTCGGCCGGATGCCCGGCAGGGTGACGTGCCAGATCTGCCGCCACCGGCCGGCGCCGTCGATCCTGGCCGCCTCGTAGAGCTGCTCGTCGATGGTGGTGAGGGCGGCGAGGTAGAGGATCGTGCCCCATCCGACGGTCTGCCAGATCTCCGACGAGATGTAGATCGTCCGGAACCACTCGGGTTTCTGCATGAACGCGACGGGATCGTCGCCGAACGCCCGCACCAGCTGGTTGACCGGCCCGTCGATGGCCAGCGTCTGCATGACGATGCCGGCCACGACCACGATCGACAGGAAGTGCGGCAGGTAGGACACCGACTGCAGGAACCTCTTCAGCCCGCGGTTGCGGACCTCGTTGAGCAGCAGCGCCAGCACGATGGGCAGCGGGAAGCAGAACAGCAGGGTCAGCCCGCCGAGTATCGCGGTGTTGGTGAAGACGTTCCAGAACGTGGGGTCGTTCAGGAACAGGTTCACGTAGCGCAGGCCCACCCATTCCTCGCCCAGCACGCTGCCGCCGGGCTCGAACTTCCGGAACGCGATCACGTTGCCGATCATGGGGGCGTACCGGAAGACGGCGAAGAACAGCAGCGGGAGGATGGCCAGCGAGTACAACTGCCAGTTGCGGCGGAACGCCCCGCTCCAGGA
>NZ_SMKO01000297.1 GCF_004348685.1 Nonomuraea deserti
GTGGCCGGGGGACGCGTGAGCATCGCTATGCGCATCCTGAAGGTGGATCCTTTACCGTCGGCCGCTATGACCGATCGGTTGATCCGTACGAGCAGCCGGCTTCTCCTCCCGCTGGTCGTGCTCGCGCTGGCGTCCTGCAGTCTCTCTCATACCGGCGGCAGCGGGGAGGAGCGCCAGCCGCCGTCGTCGTCGCGGACCGGCGCTTCGGCGGCCACGACGCCGCCGGGTCCGTCGGCCACGCCGTCGCCGACGGGCGCAGAGCCGTCGAGTTGCCCGAACGGCGAGCTGATCCCGGCCGTGGAGGTGCCGGCGGTGCACGCCGACCCGGTGCTCGTGCCGGAGGCGAAGGTCGGGGGAGAGGTCGTTCCCGCTGTCACCATCCCGGGTGTGGACATCCCGGCCGTGCGCATCCCCGCTCAGTGCACGGAGGTGGCGCCGGCGCCCGGTGGCTGTCTGGGGGCCGCGTCGATCCCGCCGGTGTCGATCCCGGCCGTGCGGATCCCGGCGGTCGAGATTCCCGGCGTGGACGCGGGCGGGGTCAAGCTCGACCCGGTGCGGGCGGAGGGTGTCTCGGCTCCGGCCACGAGCGCGGAGGGCGTGTCGACTCCTGAGGTGTGCCAGGTCGAGCCCAAGGACGGTGGTGTGGTGCCGTTCGTGATCCGCCCCTTTGTGATCCGGCCGTTCGTGATCCGCCCGTTCGTGATCCGTCGTTCGATCATCCGGCCGGAGGGGTGCAACGCGCAGCGGGAGTGCATTCCCGCGGTGGAGGTGCCCGCGGTGGAGGTGCCCGGGGTCGAGGTGCCGGGGGTGGAGATCCCGGGAGCGGAGTTGAAGGGGTACGAGGTCGGCGAGAGCCAGGTGTTGGAGGGTGAGAGCTCGATCGCGTTCGCTCTGAAGGCCGACGTGCTGTTCGATTTCGACAGTGCCGTTGTCAAGCCGTCCGCGGCCGCCGAGCTGAGGAGGATCGCGCGGCGGGTGGCGGAGGAGGCCGGCGACGGGGTGACCGTTCATGTCGACGGGCATACCGATGCCAAGGGTGACGTCGCGCACAATCAGCCGCTGTCGGAGCGGCGGGCGCGGGCGGTGGCGGACTGGCTGGCGTCGGAAGGCGGGCTTTCTGGGGTGCGGCTGGTGGCGCGGGGGTTCGGGGAGTCGAAGCCCGTCGCGCCGAACACGAAGGCGGGCGGTTCCGACAATCCGGCCGGCCGGGCCAAGAACCGCCGGGTGGTGATCTCGGCGCAGAGATGAGTGCCTGCCGGGGTCGTGGCGGTGTTGCGGGGGGTCGCCGGGGGATGTCATGGTGGGGCTGAGCTGGGGATTCGGGTACCTACCTACGCGGAAACAGGTACTCATATGGGGGTTTCTCACCTCTTTCTTGGGTGGGTGGAGAGACCAGTCTGGTCACGTGAGCTCAATCCGCTGGGAAGCGGGAAGCGAGGATCGAAGTCATGTGCCAGCACCAGCCGCCCTGTCCCCCCGCGGACGCCGCCGGCCGGGAGGCCGCGCGCCTTGTGGCGTACCACCCCGAGCAGGGATGGGGTCTGCTGTGCAACGGGGTCGTCTTCTTCGACGACACCGGCGAGCTGCTGCCGGACGGCCGCAGCGTCATCCCCTCCGCAGCCGTCTGCGCCGGGCGGGCACCATGAACGCGACGGCGACGTGGACTCTGCCGCCACTGACGGCGTCGGTGCCGCGTGCCCGCCACGCCGTACGCGCCCAATTGCTCGCCTGGGGCCTGCCGCACGGCAGCGAAGCCGCCGAGCTGCTGGTCAGCGAACTCGTCACCAACGCCGTACGCCACGCCCACGGCCACGTCCGGCTGCGCCTGTCGCTCACCGGCGACCTGCTGCGCTGCGAGGTGGAGGACGCCAGCCCCGACCTGCCCCACCTGCGCACGGCCGGCCACGAGGACGAAAGCTCACGCGGCCTGCAACTGGTCGAGGCTCTCGCCTCCGGCTGGGGCAGCAACCGCACCCGGCGCGGCAAGCGCGTCTGGTTCGACCTGCCGCTGCCGCAACAGGCCGCCGAGGACACCCTGACGCTCGAGGCGCAGGCCTGCTGACCGGCCGCCGCCCGCCCCGCCGCGACCAATCCCGGCATTGGCGCTCATCAGGCCGCCGCCTGCACCAGACTCACACCATGACCTCCAGCAAACGCCTCCGCAAGAAAGTCGCCATCACGGTCATGCGAGCGGCCAGAGCCGCCAACCGCAGCACAATCACCCGCACCCTGCTTCGCGGCCGCAGCGTCCGCCGCCTCCCCCTGGTCAACCGCCTCTACCACACGGTGTTCCGGCTGGGCGTCACCACCTCCGACCACGACGCGGAAGCCCACTACCGCGGCGTCGTGCTCACCGGCCCCGCCTGGGACGCCACCATCATGCCCTCGGTCTCGGCGGGCTACTACGAAGAGTTCGAAGTCACCCTGTTCGAACGACTGGCCGCCGCGAGCCGCACCATCCTCGACGTCGGCGCCAACATCGGCGTCTACGCCTGCACCGGCGCCACGCACCTGCCGCCCGACGGCACCCTGATCGCCTTCGAACCCGTGCCCGAGAACCTCGGCTACCTGCGGCGCAACGTCGACCGCAACGACCTGGCCGCCCGCGTCACCATCGAACCGGTCGCCGTCGGCGCCGCACCCGGCGACCTGACCCTGCACCTGTCAGGCGAGCAGTCCGGCAAACACTCCGCCGCGGCGGCCAACGTCGGCACCCCCGCCGGCGCCGTCACCATCCCCATGACCTCCATCGACGCCTACCTCGCCGGCCACGACCTCGCCCCGCCCGACATCATCAAAATCGACGTCGAAGGCTACGAAGGGTTCGTCCTGCACGGCGCCGCCGAAACCCTGACCGCCCAGCCCACCCTGCTGTTCGAACTCCACCCGGAACTCCAGGCCAACTGCGGCTGCTCCGCCGCCGAACTGCTCGACCTCGTCTTCGCCCGCTACCCCTGGGTCTTCCTCGTCGACGAACTCGACAACGTGCTGCGGCCCGCCACCCGCGCCGGCCTCGACGCCCCAGGCGCGATCGGCCTCTACCGCTCCAACCTCGTGGCGATCGGCCGGCGACACCACCTCGACGCCCTGCGCCCCTGGCACACCACCGCATGAACCACGCCACCGCCATGAAAGGGTCAAAAAGCCGCCACGGGCTCCTGGCCAGGGACTCGGCAGCAGCGGCCGCCACATACTGTGGGTTACGACGACACGGCTCCGGCGCCACGCTGACCCGCCGGCCGGTCGCGCCACACACCATGACAGCGGTGACCACCACCACCTCCAGGGGGCAGCGAACGAACAGGCTCCCGGCAGAGGTGACCAGCTTCATCGGACGTCGGCACGAAGTGGCCGAGGTCAAGAAACTGCTGGCCGCATCCAGAGCCGTCACCCTCACCGGCGTCGGCGGCGTCGGCAAGACCCGCCTGGGCCTGCGCGTCGGCCAGGACGTACGCCGCTCCTTCCGCGACGGCGTATGGCTCGTCGAACTCGCCGCCCTGCACCAGCCCGGCATGCTCGCAGAAAGCGTCGTCGAAGCCCTGGAGATCCGCGGCCACACCGCCGCGCCCCCCATGGACGTGCTCACCCACTACCTGCACGACAAGCAGGCCCTGCTCATCCTCGACAACTGCGAGCACCTCCTGCACGAATGCGCCGTCCTCGCCGACACCCTGCTGCGCGCCTCCCGCGACCTGCGCATCCTCGCCACCAGCCGGCAGGCGCTCGGCATCGCCAGCGAGCAGGCCGTACCCGTGCCGCCCCTGTCGCTGCCCGACGGCCACACCCCCCGCCCCGCCCTCGACACCCTCAAACAGGGCGACGCCGTCCGCCTGTTCGCCGAACGCGCCCGAGCCGTCCTGCCCACCTTCGCCGTCACCGAGGACAACCGAGAGGTCATCGCCCGCATCGTCCGCCGCCTCGACGGCCTGCCCCTGGGCATCGAGCTCGCCGCCGTCCGGCTGCGCGCCCTGTCGGCGCAGCAGCTGCTCGACCGGCTCGACGACCGATTCCGCCTGCTCAACGCCGGGTCACGGGCAGAACTGCCCCGCCACCAGACCCTGCGAGCCCTCATCGATTGGAGCTACGCACTGTGTTCGCACAAAGAACGACTGCTGTGGGAGCGGGCCTCGGCGTTCGCCGGCGGCCTGGACCTGGAAGCGGCCGAGACGATCTGCTCCGGCCGCGGAATCGCCCGCCACGACGTCGTCGACCTGGTGATCGGCCTGGTCGACAAGTCCGTGCTGATTCGCGAAGACCACCCGTGCGGCGTCCGCTACCGGATGCTGGACACCCTGCGCGCCTACGGCCGCGAACGCCTGGCCGCCTCCGGCCACCAGGACTGGCTGCGGGAACGGCACGCACGTTATTACCGCGACCTGGCCGCACGGGCCCGAGCGGACCTGTTCGGCCCCCGGCAGGTGCGCTGGTTCACCCGCCTGCACGTCGAACACGCCAACCTGCGCACCGCACTGGAGGAGTCCTTCGACGGGCCGGGCGGCGCGCGCACCGGCCTGACCATGGCCACCGACCTGCTCTATCACTGGACCACCAGTTATTACCTGGCTGAAGGCCGGCGCTGGCTGGAGCGCGGACTCGCCGCCGACGACGTCCCCGACGACGTACGCGCCTGCGCCCTGTGGGCGGGCGGCTGGCTGGCCATCATCCAGGCCGACAAAGCCGCCGCCACCACCATGCTGCACGACAGCCGCCGCGCGGGGGAGCGGCTGCACGACCAGCACGTCCTCGGCTACGTCGCCCTGTTCTCCGGCATGATCGCCATGTGGGAGGAGCGCACGGCCGACGCCATCACCCTGTACGAGCAGGCCCTGGCCAGGCACCGCGCCTGCGGCGACCCCGCCGGCACGGCCCTGTCGCTCATCCGGCTGTCACTGGCCTGCTCCTACGCCGGCGACACCGCCTCCGCGGTGGCCGCGGGGGAGGAGTGCCTGGCCCTGTGCGAAAGCCGCCGCGAAAGCTGGCACCGCGCGTACGCCATGATGGCGCTGGGCGTCGAGGTGTGGCGGCAAGGAGACCTGCGGCGCGCCACCGACCTGGAACAGCAGGCGCTGGTGGTCAACCGCAGCCTGGGCGACTCCCTGGGCATCGGCGTCACCCTCGAGGCGCTGGCCTGGATCGCCGTCTCCCAGTGCCGCCACCTGCGCGCCGCCCGCCTGCTGGGCATCCTGCAGACGGTGTGGGCGTCCGTCGGGGCGCCCCTGTCGGGGTACGGGCACCTGGCCGGCTACCACGACGCCTGCGAGCAGGAGACCCGCAAGGCGCTGGGGGAGGCGGCGTTCGCCACGGCCGTCCGGCGCGGCGCCCGCATGCCGCTCGACGAGGCGCTGGCCTACGTCCTGCAGGAGGAGCCGCCCACCGGCCGCGGCGAGGGCATCGAGCGGCTGACCCGGCTGACCCGCCGCGAAAGCGAGATCGCCCGGCTCGTCGCCCGCGGCCTGACCAACAAGGAGATAGCGGCCTCGCTCGTGATCTCACAGCGCACTGCCGAAGGCCATATCGAGCACATCCTGACCAAACTGGGCTTCAGCTCTCGCTCCCAGATCGCCGTATGGGTGGGGGAACGCACCAGAGCCGACGACGGGACCGCGCCGGGGGAGTGAAGCCGCTCTGCGGCTGCGGGCCGTAGCCGGCGTCACCGCTCGGGGGGCCATATGGCCAGGGGATCCCGCTCCGCCGTCTCCGGCCGGGCCGGTCAATGCGCGTGACCACCGCCGGCGGGCAGCTCGAACCACGCCACCTGCCCGGAGACACCCCAGCAGCAGGCCAGCCGGGCCAGCAGCGACTGGTGCGGCGCCGGGGCCGGCCGCGCCCCGGGACCGGCGAAGACGCCTGTCACCTCGCAGCGCAGCAACCCGTCGTCCACGCGCAGCGCGAGCCTGATCCGGCCGCCGCAGCGGCGCAGCGCGTCGGCGACCAGCTCGCCGACGAGCAACTCGGCGGCCTCGGCCTGCCGGTGCAGCCCCCACGCCGACAGCCGCGCCGTGGCCAGGCGGCGGGCGGCTGGCACCGCCGACGGCCGCGCCGACAGCAGCCACGACACCTCGCGGTCCTGCCCCGCCCATCCGGTGCGCAGGGCCAGCGCGTCGGCCATGGCCAGGAACGCGTTGCGGGAGGGGAGCCGTACGGCGGGCGTCCTCGGGTCGTTTCCTCGCCGGTCCATGGCTCGCACGTCGGTTCCTCTCCCTCGAGGGCTGGTGAGCGGTCCTCACGTAGCTTGCCGCCGCACCACCCACCACAAGACGGGAGAAATACCCATATGGGTACCTATTGGGTGCCTGCTGAACTACGCAGACAGCAACCCCCACCCACCACAATGGACCCCATGAACACCCGCGCCGCCGCCCAACGCTTCGCCGACACCTGGCAACACGGCTGGACCCACCACGACACCGACGCCATCATCGCCCTCTACCACGACGACGCCGTCCACACCAGCATGCCCTTCCGCCCGCCCCACCAGGGCAAACAAGCCATCGCCGACTACATCACCTGGTCATTCGGCAGCGAAACCGACCCCCACGTCACCTTCGCCACACCCCTCGTCGACGGCAACCACGCCGCCATCGAATTCCAGGTCCACGCCCTCGACAACGACCGCCCCACCACCCTCGCAGGCTGCGTCTTCGTCCACTTCGACCCCGACGGACTCGCCGTACGCACCCGCGACTACTGGCACACCACCGACCGGCACCCCGGCCCCGAACATCCAGCGAGCTAACGCGCCACCCGAACCGGCCCCGCACCCGCCACCACCGGCCGCGCCGGCCGCGACGGCACCGGAGCAGCCTGCGGCTGAGGACGCGCCACCCGCTGCGCCGCCTCCTCCTCGGCACGCCGCTCGGCGCACCCACCCCCGCAGTAACCGTTCGACACGATCAGCCGCCCCCGCAACGCCGTGTACGCCTCCTTACCCGAAGCGGGCAGAACCCCCTGACACACCTGGCATAACACCGACTGGCTCCCCACGTGCTGCTCCTCTCGCGGCGCGAATAGCAGAATCCCCACCTTAAGCCCCCCAAACCCGCCGAGGAAGCGAATCGACAGGCCGTCAAACCAGCCGTCAAACGCGCGGGGAGACCCCAAGGCTCCCATAGGTCACGGTTCTACTTGACATAATGTCCATTATCGAGCAACTACGAGAGGGGGCCGAATAAAGCGTTCCATCCCGGGAAGACGCCCCCACATGTCACCCCTGGAGGTCACCACCCCGAGCCTCATCGCACTGTCGGCCGTCATCACCGCCGCGGCCATCTGGTTGATCATCTGGGCCGTCCGGCTCACCAAACGCCCGCGCAACCGGCCCAACCCCAGTATGGATCTTGTGGACCAGGCGCGCGAGCTCAAGGCGCTCGGCCAGATCCGTGAGGCCGTCTTTCTCGTACGCGGTGAAACCGGCATGAGCCAGCGGGCCGCCTCGCGTTTCGTCAACCGGCTGTAGGTGCGGCGCCCTTCCGGGTGCCCCTGCGAAGCCGTGTCTGATACCCGACAGAACAGGGATTCTGTCTGGTATCGGGTGTTGTGTCCTGGTTTTGTGCTGCTTGTCCGCTGGTGTCGGTGGCAGGCAGCGTCCGGCGGGGTTCCCCGTCGCCCGGGCCGGTCCGCGTCCGGGATGCTCGTGCGGGGCCTGATCGTGTCCGCGCCGTCGCGAGGGAACTCCGCCCCGGCGGTCGCGGCGACCGCCGCCCGGCTCCCCCGCCTGGGGTGGGATGCGGGCCGCTCCCCCGGGTGATCGCCGTGGGGTGTGTTCACGTCGCAGAGCGTGATGTTTAGGGGCAAATGGGACTTATCGGCGCTGGTCAGCCGGGGTTTTGCGGTGAAGTGTCAGCGGTGGTGTGAGTTTCGTGTCAGCATCGATGGCATGTATGGGTCATATGGGACGGACTTTAATGTCCGAGACCGGTGGGTTCGCCCGTCCGGCTAGGTCCGGTCCCCCGTGCCCGTGCGTCGTGTCGTCTCCCCTTGTCCTGAAAGAAGTACCGCGTTGCGTATCTTGCTGCTCTGCTCCGCGTTCAATGGCCTGACCCAGCGTTCCTGGCTGGCTCTGCGGCGTGAGGGTCATGAGGTGAGTGTCGAGCTGGCCGTCTCTGAGCAGGCCATGGTGGAGGCGGCCGAGCTGGCGAAGCCGGACCTGGTGATCTGCCCGTTCCTGAAGGAGCGGGTGCCGGAGGCGTTGTGGCAGGGGCACCGTACGGTGATCATCCATCCTGGGCCTCCTGGGGACCGTGGGCCGTCGTCGCTGGACTGGGCGATCGTGGACGCCGAGCCTGAGTGGGGGGTGACGGCGTTGCAGGCGGTGGAGGAGATGGACGCGGGTCCGATCTGGGGGTATCGGATGTTCGCGATGCCGGCGGAGCCGCCGCGTAAGTCGGCGTTGTACAACGGGCCGGTGGCCGATGCGGCGGTGGAGCTGGTGGTGGAGGCTGTC
>NZ_SMKO01000298.1 GCF_004348685.1 Nonomuraea deserti
CCCTGAGCCCGCCCGCTGAGCCCGCCCGCTGAGCTCACCTACTGGGGCCGCCCGCGTTCCGGCGCGGGCGGGATTCCTCGCTTCCCGGGAGATCGCGACACGGCGGAGGGTCGTCGCGTGATGATGTTGCATGATCATGCATGACTATGTATATACTTCACGCGTGTCCAAGGTTCTCACTTCCCTGCCTGTCGGCGAACGTGTCGGCATCGCCTTCTCCGGCGGCCTCGACACCTCGGTAGCGGTCGCGTGGATGCGCGAGAAGGGCGCGGTGCCGTGCGCGTACACCGCAGACATCGGCCAATACGACGAGCCCGACATCGCCTCGGTGCCCGGGCGCGCGACGGCCTACGGCGCCGAGGTCGCCCGGCTGGTCGACTGCCGGGCCGCCCTCGTGGAGGAAGGGCTCGCCGCGCTGGCCTGCGGGGCGTTCCACATCCGCACCGGCGGCCGGGGCTACTTCAACACGACCCCGCTGGGGCGGGCGGTCACGGGCACCCTGCTGGTGCGCGCGATGCTCGAGGACGGCGTGCAGATCTGGGGTGACGGCTCCACCTTCAAGGGCAACGACATCGAGCGGTTCTACCGCTACGGCCTGCTGGCCAACCCGTCGCTGCGCATCTACAAGCCGTGGCTCGACGCCGGTTTCGTCAGCGAGCTCGGCGGCCGCACCGAGATGTCCGAGTGGCTGCTGGAGCGCGGCCTGCCCTACCGCGACAGCACGGAGAAGGCCTACTCCACCGACGCCAACATCTGGGGAGCGACCCACGAGGCCAAGGCGCTGGAGCACCTCGACGCCGGCATCGAGACCGTCGAGCCGATCATGGGCGTGCGGTTCTGGGACCAGCACATCGAGATCGCCCCAGAAGACGTCACCATAGGCTTCGAGCGTGGCCGCCCGGTGACGATCAACGGCAAGGATTTCGCCTCCCCCGTCGACCTGGTGCTGGAGGCCAACGCCATCGGCGGGCGGCACGGCCTGGGCATGTCCGACCAGATCGAGAACCGCGTCATCGAGGCCAAGAGCCGGGGCATCTACGAGGCGCCGGGCATGGCGCTGCTGCACGCGGCCTACGAACGGCTGGTCAACGCGGTCCACAACGAGGACACCCTCGCCGTCTACCACAGCGAGGGGCGCCGGCTGGGCCGCCTGCTGTACGAAGGCCGCTGGCTCGACCCCCAGGCGCTGATGTTGCGCGAGTCGCTGCAGCGCTGGGTCGGCATGGCGATCACCGGCGAGGTGACGCTGCGGCTGCGGCGCGGCGAGGACTATTCGATCCTGGACACGTCGGGGCCGGCGTTCAGCTACCACCCGGACAAGCTCTCCATGGAGCGCACGGAAGACTCCGCCTTCGGGCCGGTCGACCGCATCGGCCAGCTGACCATGCGCAACCTCGACATCGCCGACACCCGCGCCAAGCTGGAGCAGTACGCCGGGCTCGGCATGGTCGGCGCCGACCACTCGGCGTTGATCGCCGCCGCCCAGGCGCCCTCGACCAAACTGATCGGCGCTATGCCGGAGGGCGGGGCCGAGGCGATCGCCTCCCGCGGCGAGGTACCCGAGGACGAACTCCTCGATCACGCCGCGATGGAGTCCGGCACCGACTGATCCTCCGCCGGGGTTCCGTACGCCACAATCGTCGGAGAACGCGGCGGAGGAGGCGTATGGACGAGAGCGTGTCGCTGGCGCAGCTTGCCCATCGGCTGGAAGAGGTGGTGGGCGAGCTCCGCGGCATCCCCGTCGACGTCGAGCGGCTCGACGACAGCGAGCTGGTCCGGCAGCAGATCGCGCAGTTCGCCGGCTCGGCCCGCGAGCTGCGCGCCATGCATCCGCTGGGCATGCCCGCGCGGGGCCGCGAACCCCCGTCGCCTACACGCCCGGAGCCCTGGTGATCAGGCAGCAGAGTCTGATCACCACCCTCATCGACCTGTTCGAGCAGACGTGGGCCAGGGAGGTCACCGAGCCGGCGCACCGGCTGACCCCGCGCGAGCGCGAGGTGCTGGCGCTGATCGCCGAGGGCCGATCCAACAGCGCCGTCGCCCGTGCCCTGTCCATCACGGAGGCGGCCGTCGGCAAGCACGTGGCCGGCGTGTTCGCCAAGCTGGAGCTGCCCGCGACCGAGGACGACAACCGCCGGGTGCTGGCGGTGCTGGCCTATCTGCGCGGCGCCGTGCGGTAGCGCCGCACCCGCCCGTACGGCGCGGTGAGGATAGGGCTGTGCCGGCCCGTGCGGCGCGGTGAGGTAGGGCCAGGCCCACCGCGTTCTCGGCCCAGCCCCCATGCGGGCGCGGGCGGGTACGCGCTTTACTAGGTGTCGTGCAACGTATGACTGGATTACTGGTCGGCGCGGTCTTCGGCGCGGTCTTCGTCGTCGTCAACGCGCAGAGCCCGCTGAACACCGTGACCGTGACCGTGCTGCGGGTGGCCGCCTGCCTGGCCGCCGCCGGGGTGCTCGCCATGTGGTTCGCCACCGCCAGGAAGGAACGGCGGGAGGCGGGGGCGCGGCGGAGCATGTTCGGCCGCGGCTACCTGCTCATCGTCGCCGCCGAGGTGATCCTGCTGTTCGGCGGGCTCAGGGTGCTGGCCGCCTGGGGGGTTCCCGAGCAGGCCAACGTGGCCTGGGTGGCGCTGGTGGTCGGCGTGCACTTCGTCGCGCTGGCGCCCGTCTGGAAGGACTGGAGCATCGCCGTGCCCGGCGTGGTGCTCTCCATGCTCGGCGCCGCCGGGCTCGTCCTGACCTCGACGGCGGCCGTGGCGTGGGTGCCGGTCGTCAGCGGTGTGCTGTCGGGCGTCGTGCTCCTGGCCGGAGCCGTCACCTTGGGCTGGCGCGCCGCCATGCCTCGCGCGGCCTGACGGCCCGGCCGGGGGTGTCCTAGCGGTTGTCCATGTCGCGGAGAAGCTCGTCGAGGCGCGCTTCGTGCCCGTTCATCGCGCGGGTGAACGTCTGCATGGTGTCCTCGAACTGCTCCAGCACCTTCTCCGGGTCGGGCGGGCCGGCGCCGACGGTCTCGCGGAACACGCGATCGCGCTGCGCGGCCACGTCGTCCTGCGCGCGCTGCACGGCCAGCGTGACCTCCGCGGCCAGGTCCTGACTGCCCAGCTTCATCGCCCGGGGGTCGAACCGCACGTCGATCAGCCGTCCTTGGGCGTCGGCGCGGGCGCGGATCTTGCCGCCCGCGCTCTCGCCCTCACCCCTGAGGGCGGCGATCTCGTCGTGCGCGTTGCGGAGCAGGCGCTGCTCCTTCTCCGCCTCCTCCGTGAGGCGCAGCAGATCGTCGAACGGGTTGCGCTGCCGGTCGTCGCCCGTCATCGGCACGGCCGATCCTCGGCGTCGCAGTCGCGCTCGGTGCCCACGGTCCTGACGGCGTTGACGATCGCGCCGATGAGCTCCGTCAACTGATTGGACAACGCTTCCTCCTCAGCGAACACGCTTGTCGCCTCCATGCGCCCAGCGGGCCGAAGCCGGGCACACGGGCCACACTCGCCCGGTCCGCAGCCTCGAACTCGACGTGCGCGCAGGAGGTGATCAACTCGCCGTCTCACATTCTGACACAGGTGATTTACATACGGCTACCCCAAACTTTAGATTCAGGACATACGCTCCGGGTCGCTTGTTCGCCGGCAAAGAACTGGGGACACGTCGGAGCGACCGATGGAACGATGCAAACCCCGCCGGAGCCCACCCCCGAAACGGCTATATAACCGCAGGTCAGAACGGGAATAGCAGGCCCTCAGGAAGGAGCCTGACATGTGACGCCGGACGGCTCCGAACCGCCACCGTATGTCACAGATTCTTCATGTTCGGCTTGACCAAAAGGACCGAAACTCCGTAGTTTTGGCCGTCGTTCGGCATGCTTGGGGCCGCAACGAGCGATGCGCGACGCCCGCCCCGGGCCCGGCCCGGCTTGACGGTCGCGAATGGACGGGGGAGGCGATAGAGGCCAGCGGTCCGACCAGGAGCATCACCCAAAGTAACCGGGTTGGACCACTACGTAATCGGCTCAGGAGATGCTCGCCCGAACGGTGACGTCCCCGCGGCCAGGATTCCGCCTCTGGACGATCGATCGGAGAAAGTCCGCTTCATGGAACCCACGTACCTTGTCTGCCTGCCCTTCGCCGGCGCTGGAGCGTCGTTCTTCCGTGGATGGCAGCGGCAGGCCCCCGACGAACTGAACATCCTGCCGGTGCAGCTGCCCGGCCGGGAAGAACGCTTCAACGAAACCCCCTACACCGACGTCACCCGCGCCGCCGAGGCGGCATGCACCCAGGTCCTGGCCCGGATCGACGGCGCCACCCCGCCCGTGGCGCTCTTCGGCCACAGTCTCGGCGCCGTGCTCGCGTACGAGCTGGCGAACCACCTCGCGAACGTCAGAGGAGTGACACCCGAACGGCTGTTCGTGAGCGGCTCGCCCAGCCCGTACGACGGGCGCGAGACCAAGGCCAGCGGTCTCAGCGACGACGAGTTCCTGGGCAGGGTCAGGGAGTTCTCCGGCTACACGCATCCGGCGCTCGAAGACCCGGAGATGCGTTCGCTGCTGCTGCCCGTCATCCGGGCCGACGTCGAGATGCACGAGACGTACGAGCCCGCCACGGACAAGCCGCTGCCGGTCCCGGTCACCGCGCTGCGGGGCCGCGACGACGAGCTGGTCGACACGGCGCAGATCGCGCGGTGGGAGCGGGTCACCAGCACGGAGTTCAGCACCGCCGAGCTCGACGGCGGCCACATGTACCTGGCCGACGACCCCACGTCCCTGCTCCGGCTGATCACGGACGAGCTCTCCAGGGACAGGACGTGACGCTGCGCCTGGCCGGGAAGACGGCCGTCATCACCGGCGCGGCCCGCGGTCTCGGACGCGCCACCGCCCAGGCGTTCGCCCGCGAGGGAGCCGACCTGGTGCTGATCGACATCGCGCGCGACCTGCCCGGGGTTCCCTACCCGCTGGGCTCTCCCGGCCAGCTCCGGCACACCGAGGAGCTCTGCCGTCAGGCCGGCGTCGCCGTGCTGGTCAAGGAGGCCGACGTACGGGACCTGAGCGAGGTCGAGGACGCGGTGACCATGGCGGTCGACCGGTTCGGAGCCGTCGACGTGCTCGTCAACAACGCGGGCATCGCCGCACCGTCCGGCAAGGTGACGCACGAGATCGACGAGCACGAGTGGCAGCTCATGCTCGACGTCGACCTCTCGGGCGCCTGGCGGGCCATCCGCGCGGTCGGCAAGCTCATGTCCGAGCGCGGCTCGGGCAGCATCGTCAACGTCGCGTCCACCGCCGGGCTGGTCGGCTACCGGCACTTCGCCGGCTATGTCGCCGCCAAACACGGTCTCATCGGCCTGACCAAGGCGGCGGCGCTCGACTACGCCCCGCGCCAGGTCAGGGTCAACGCGGTGTGCCCCGGCTCGGTCAGGGACGACCCGCAGGTCGAGGGCCGGATGCTGGCGGAGATCGCCCGCTCGCTTGACGTGCCCGTGGGCACGCACGAGGAGACGTTCCTGCAGGCCCAGCCGTCCAACGCGCTCATCGAGCCCGACGCCGTGGCCTCCGCCGCCGTGTGGCTGGCCTCCGACGAGTCCCGCCAGGTCACCGGCAGCGTACTCACCGTCGACGGAGGCTTCACCACCCGCTGACGCCCCGCCGACCAGGCCCGTGCCGGCCTCCCGAACCCACTGGAGATCACTCTGTGTACCGCACTGTTGACGCCTGGCCGCTGATCCCCGCGGCCGGCCCGCCGTCCGGGCACTGCCATGCCCGGCGGACACGGCTGCCCGGAGGCGCCGACGCCGCCCGGATGGCGCGGATCCTCGACCAGGCCTCCCGCCACTGGTGGGACGAGACCGCCCGCCTGTGGACGGAACGGGTTCCCGCCGCCGCCGGCTCGGCGGAGGCCGGGAGGAGGCTCGACGCCGAGCTGTTCAGGCCGGTGCGCGCGGAAGGAGCCGGGCTGCGGGCCGTCCTGCTGGAGTACGCGGACGGGCCCGCCGACCTGGTGCTCGTCGCGCACCGGGCGCGGTTCGACGCGACGTCGCTGCGGATGGTGGCCGAGGTGCTCACCGAGCGGGTCCCGTGCGAGCGGTTCCACGCCGGTCGTACGCCTGTGCCCGCCCCGGACGCCGAGCTGGTCAAGCGGTGGCAGGAGGCCGACTACTCGGGAGCCGCCGTCGAATGGGCAGCCGGGGACGCCGCGGCGGGGGATCGTACCGGGGTGGTGAGCGTGCCGGTTCGCGAGTCGGCGCACCTGGCCGCCCGGATCGCGGTGGCGGCCGCGCTCGTCCTGGGACGGTACGAGGACCAGCGCTGCCCCGTGATCGGCGCGCTGGCCGGGCTGCCCTCGCGGCCGGAGGGAGCGCTGGGGGCGTACGACGCCGGGACGCTGCTGGCGGTGGACCTGTCCGGCGCCGCCACGACGGGCGAGCTGGTGGCCGGGAGCGCCCGGATCCTCGGAGGCGACGGCGGATGGTGCGACTCCCGCCGGTACGCGCAGTTGTGCGCGGAATCGGGCGGCCGGGTCCTGGCAGGGCTCCTGGCCGCTCCCTCCGGCGAGGCCGCCTGCCGGACAGCCGACGAGGACGTCTCCCGCGAGACGGCCGACGAGGACGTCTCCCTCCGCCACGCGGCCGACGAGTACCTCATCCCCTGCCAGACGGCTCCCTTCCCGCTCACCCTCGTACCCTTCCGCGACCCCGACGGCTCCGCCCGGCTCGACGTACGGCACCGGCTGGAGGACGTGGACGAGGAGTCCGCACGGCGGTTCGCCCGCCACGTCGCCCGCGTCCACGAGCTGCTGGCCGGCGATGACGACCTGGCCCCCGCCGACGTCGACCCGCTGGACGAGCCCGAGCGCCGCAACGTGATCCGCCTCGGCCGCCCCGCCAGACCCCTGGAACGGCGGCCGGAGCGGATCGACGAGATCTTCGCCGCCCGGGTCGCGGAACGGCCGCAAGCCGTCGCCCTCACCGGCGAGGACCGCACGCTCACCTACGCCGAACTGGACGAGCGCGCCGGCCGCTGCGCCGCCTCCCTGCACGGCATGGGCGTACGGCCGGGCGACCGCGTGGGCCTCTGCCTGGAGCGCACGCCCGACCTGGTGATCACCATGCTCGCCGTGCTGAAGGCCGGAGCCGTCTACGTGCCGATGGACCCCGCCTATCCGGCGGACCGGCTGGCGTACACGGCCGGCGACGCGGCACTGCGCGTCGTCGTCACCCACCGCGACTTCCCTCCCGGCAAGCAACTGACCGTCGTCTCCCCCGAACGGCTCGCGGCCGGCGACGACAGCGCCCTCGACGGCGGCGGAGCGCCGGAGCGGGGCGGCCCCGACGACGCCGCGTACGTCATCTACACCTCCGGATCGACCGGCCGCCCCAAGGGCGTCGTGGTGCCGCACAGGAACGTCGCCGCCCTCCTGGCGGCCACCGAGGACGACTTCGGGCTCGGTCCGGGCGACACCTGGTCGAACTTCCACTCCAGCGCCTTCGACTTCTCCGTCTGGGAGATCTGGGGCGCGCTGCTCACCGGCGGCCGGCTGGTCCTGGTCCCGTACTGGGTCTCCAGGTCGCCTGAAGAGTTCCACGAGCTGCTGGTGCGCGAGCGGGTCACCGTACTCAGCCAGACCCCGTCGGCGTTCGCCCAGCTCATGGAGGCCGACCGGCTCCGGGCCGAGCGGCTCGCCGTCCGGCTGACGGTGTTCGGCGGCGAACCGCTCGACGCGCGCCCGCTGCTGGGCTGGTTCGACCGGTATCCGGACTGCCGCCTGGTCAACATGTACGGCATCACCGAGACCACGGTCCACGTGACCGCGCAGACCCTGACCCGTGGCGACGCCATCGCCGGGTCCAGGTCGGTGGGACACCCGCTGCCCGGCTGGCACGTGTACGTCATGGACGAGCAGGGCCGCCCCGTCCCCACCGGGGCGCCCGGCGAGATCCACGTCGGCGGGGCGGGAGTCGCCGCCGAATACCTGGGCCGCCCCGAACTGACGGCTGAGCGCTTCGTCCATGACCCGTTCGCCGGCGGCCGCATGTACCGCAGCGGCGACCGCGGCCGCCTGCGGCCCGACGGGCGGCTCGAGCACCTGGGCCGGCTGGACACCCAGGTCAAGGTGCGCGGCTTCCGCATCGAGCTGGACGAGATCCGCAGCGTCCTGCTCGACGACCCCTCGGTGGCCTCGGCCGCCGTGGTGCTGCGTGACGGCCGGCCGGGCGACCCGCCCCGAACGGCCCGGCCGGGCGATCCGCGCGGGGCGGAGGCGGCCGGGCAGGCGACCGACCACGCCCTGGCGCGGCTGGACGCGTACGTGACGCCGGCGCACGCCGATCCCGCCGCGGTGCGGCGGCGGGCGGCCAAGGTGCTGCCCGACCACATGGTGCCCGCCACCATCACGGCGCTGCCCGCGCTGCCGCTCACCCCGAACGGCAAGCTGGACGTCCGCGCCCTGCCGGTA
>NZ_SMKO01000299.1 GCF_004348685.1 Nonomuraea deserti
AGATGCGTAGACAACACCTCAGCTATCAGGAGCCCGCTCCTGTCCGCAGGCGTATCACTCCAGGACGCCCTCGATCAGGGCATCCTGGCCCCGGCCTCAGCGACCAAATCCTTCGTCAGCAGGCTCTAAGGCATGCGGTCCCCTCGCCGGAACGGCACGGGGCAGGTACGTTGATCACGCGGGGGTGGGCCTGTGCAGGGGGCGAGATTGCGATACCCGCCCGGATCCCTGGTCATCCTGACCGGGCTCCCGGGCGCGGGCAAGACCACCCTGCTCCGCCGCCTGTACGGCCTGAGCGGCACCGAGAGCCTGCCCGTCACCGTGGGCGCGGTCGTGGTGATCGACTCGGCGCAGGCCAAGCGGCACTGGCACGACAGGCTCGGCTGGGTGCCCGGCTCGGTGCGCCGCCCCCTGGTGTTCGCCACCCATGTCGGCCGCATCCGGCGGGCGCTCGCCGGCGGCCGTTCGGTCATCGCCCACAACCGGGGCTGCGCACCGTACGTGCTGAGGTATTTCGCGTGGCTGGCGCGGCGGCACCACGCCCGCCTGCACCTGCTCCTGCTGGACGCGTCGCCCGAGGCGGCGCTGGCCGGGCAGCGAGCCAGGGGCCGGGTGGTGGCGCCGCGCACGTTCGCCCGCCATCAGCGGCGGTGGACCGACCTGGTCACGCGGGTGAAGGGCGGCGACCCCACGCCCGCGGCGGGCGGGCTGATCGTCGACAGGGCGGAGGCGGCCCTGCTGGAGGCGATCACCTTCGACGACGGGGACGACGACCGCCTGCGGGAGATCCGGATCACCGGATCGTCGCCCGACCACGATGGATGACGGCAGGCCGGGACGCGGCCGGATCTTTTTCCGCGCGGCGTGTCGATCCGGGCGCGGGCCGTTCGTGTGAAGGGTGAACTCTCGAGGAAAGGACACCGCGATGAAGCATTACGTGCTCACCATGTACCAGCCCGACGGCGAGCCGCCGGGACCCGAGATCCTCGACCCGGTCATGCGCGACCTGGGCGCGCTGGAGCAGGAGATGAAGGACGCCGGCGTGTGGGTCTTCTCCGGCGGGCTGCGCCCGCCGGCCCAGGCCGCCGTGGCACGGCTGAGGGAGGGCGAGGTGCTCACCACCGACGGCCCGTACACCGAGGGCAAGGAGCACATCGGCGGGTTCACCATCATCCGGGCGGCCGACATGGAGGCCGCGCTCGGGTGGGGCCGCAAGATGGCGAGGGCCGTGGCGCTGCTCCCCATCGAGGTGCGCGAGTTCCAGGGGTGACCCCGGCGGCCGGCGGGCCCCCGGGTCCGCCGGCTCGTTGCGAGGTATCGGTGCGCATGCTGGCTACTCGGGCGAAAGATCCGCGACGTCATCTCTGAGGCCAGCCGCTCCGGGCCCGCGTGTCGCTGCCGAAAACCCGGACGCGAAAGGCTGCTCGCGCCGGCCTGGGAGAGCGGCGCCCTCCCCGTGATCGTGCTGACCAAGGCCGACCGTCGGCGCTGGGCAACGCGCTGCCGGGCGCCGAGGAGTGCCGCTTCAGCGACCGCGGCCACGACCCGGAGCGGGGCTGCGCGGTCCGGGAAGCGATCGCCGCCCCCTACGACCACCAGAGGAACCTCCGACTTCGTCGACGACCCGGTCGTCAACGCGCTCATCACCCGGCATCACGGCCTACCCCCCGCCAGGGCCCCGGCTCGGATGCCACCACTCGGCGGCTGCTGGCGCCGGCCCGCCCGCTCCCCGGCCGTCCCAAGGTGCAGGACCCGGGTTGCGGCCCTGGCCGCGCCTCGCTGTTGCTCGCCGCCGCAGGCGCGGAGGTCACCCATCAGCCCTACTGGACGGACTGCGCGAGGCCGCGGCCCGGCGAGGCCTGGCCGAGCGGGCCGCTGACCTGGCCTGTTCACGGCGAGCTCCGGCTCTGCCCTGAACAGGCCCCTTCACAGCACGGGCAGGTAGCGGCCGAGCTCGAACTCGGTGACGGTGCGGCGGTAGTCGCGCCACTCGGCCCGCTTGTTGCGCAGGAAGAAGTCGAAGACGTGCTCGCCCAGCGTCTCGGCCACCAGCTCGCTGCGGTCCATGACGGCGATCGCCTCGTCCAGCGACCCGGGCAGCGGCTGGATGCCGAGGGCCCGCCGCTCGGCGCTGGTGAGCGTCCACACGTTGTCCTCGGCCGCGGGGGGCAGCTCGTAGCTCTCCTCGATGCCCTTCAGCCCGGCCGCCAGGATCAGCGCGAACGCCAGGTAGGGGTTGCACGCCGAGTCGAGCGAGCGGAACTCGATGCGCGTCGAGCCGCCCTTGTGCGGTTTGTACATCGGCACCCGGACCAGCGCGGACCGGTTGTTGTGGCCCCAGCACACGTAGGAGGGCGCCTCGCCGCCCTGACCGGCGATGAACTCGGCGCCGCCCCAGAGCCGCTTGTAGGAGTTGACCCACTGGTTGGTGATGGCGGTGATCTCGGCGGCGTGCCTGAGCAGCCCGGCGATGAACGAGCGTCCGATCTTGGACAGGCGGTAGTCGGTGCCGGCTTCGTAGAAGGCGTTGCGGTCGCCCTCGAACAGCGACATGTGGGTGTGCATGCCGGAGCCCGGGTGCTCGGTGAACGGCTTGGGCATGAACGACGCCCAGATGCCCTGCTCCAGCGCGACCTCCTTCATGACCAGGCGGAAGGTCATGATGTTGTCGGCCGTGGTCAGCGCGTCGGCGTAGCGCAGGTCGATCTCCTGCTGGCCGGGCGCGCCCTCGTGGTGGCTGAACTCCACCGAGATGCCCATCGACTCCAGCATCATGATCGCCTGGCGCCGGAAGTCGTGGCCGGCGCTGTGGGGAGTGTGGTCGAAGTAGCCGCCCGAGTCGATCGGCTCGGGCCGCCCGCCCGGCTCGGGCCGGTTCTTCAGCAGGAAGAACTCGATCTCGGGGTGGGTGTAGAAGGTGAAGCCCATGTCGGCGCACTTGGCGAGCGTGCGCTTGAGCACCCAGCGGGGGTCGGCGTGCGACGGCGAGCCGTCGGGCATGAGGATGTCGCAGAAGATGCGCGCCGCGCCCGGCGTCTCGCTGCGCCAGGGCAGGATCTGGAACGTGGCCGGATCGGGCTTGGCGAGCATGTCGGACTCGTAGACCCGGGCGAAGCCCTCGATCGCCGAGCCGTCGAAGCCGATGCCCTCGGCGAACGCGCCCTCCAGCTCCGCGGGGGCGATCGCGACGGACTTGAGGAAGCCGAGCACGTCGGTGAACCACAGCCGGATGAACCGGATGTCGCGTTCCTCGAGCGTGCGGAGCACGAACTCCTGCTGGCGGTCCACGGCATCCCCTCAAGACGACAGTACGGGTCTCGTACCAGGATGCCGTGTCCGTGTTTCGCACACGTTACGGGGGGTGCCGGGGGAGGCGCCTGCGGAGGGCCCGTGAACAAGCCGGTGCGAGCCTCGCTGACAAAGGGCCCGCCCCGACTTACTGTGATCACGCAGTCAGTCTCGGGGGAGGCATTGGTGGCTATCGACCTGCTCAATCACAAGCTCGATCGAGCGTTCGACCACATCGACGCTAACGGCAACGGCGTCGTCGAGCGTGAGGACCTGCTGGGTCTGGGCGCCCGCATTCTGGTGGGCTTCGGGGAGTCCCCCACCTCGGTCACCGGGGCGAGCCTTGTCGGCAGCTTCGACGGCATCTGGTCCACCTTGTCGCTGGCGCTCGAGCGCGACGGCGACTCCGGCATCGCGCGGGAGGACTTCCGCAAGGGGATGACGGCGGCGTTCGTCACCGGCGACCGCTACGACCCGGTGTTCAGGCCGGCGACGGTGGCGGTGGCGGAATTGTGCGACGCCGACGGGGACGGAAAGATCGGCCCCGCCGAGTTCCGTACGCTGTTGTGCGCGTTCGGCGTGGCCTACGACGACGTGGACGAGGCGTTCGACCGGCTCGACAGGGAGGGCAGGGGCGCGCTCACCGTGGACGGGCTGGTCCGGGCCGCTTCCGAGTACTACAGGAGCGGAGACCCCAACGCCGCGGGCAACTGGCTCTTCGGACCGCTGTGAAGACCCCTGTGAAGACGACCGTGAACACCACCACGAGCACCACCGTGTTCGCCACGGTGCGCACCGCGCTGCGTTCGGCGCTGACGTCCATGCTGCCCCTGCCGCGCAGGGGCGGCTCGGCCGCCGTGGCGCTGCTGCCGCTCACCGAGCGCGTGCCCGCGATGGCGGCGCCGTGCCGGATGCATCCGGCCGTGTACGCGATCGAGGCCGCGGTCATCGACTGGGCCAGGCGCACCGGCCTGCGCGCCGACCCCGGCGTCGGTTTCCACCGGATGGCGGGCCGGGCCTTCGCCGAGTTCGACGCGGCCGCGGCGGCGTTGTTCGCGCAATGGCTGACGTGGCTGTTCCACCTGGACGACGAGCTGGACGAGGGGTCGTGCCGGCTGGACATCTTCGACGGCATGCTCAGGGGCGCGGCCGGCCATCCGCTGGAGGCGGCGTTCGCCGACCTGTGGCGGGTGACGAGCGCGCGGATGAGCGACCGGTGGAGGTCGAGGTTCGCGGTGGGGTTGCAGCGCCAGCACGACGCGTGCCGCACGGAGGCCGACAACAGGGCGGCCGGCCGGATGCCGACGCTGGAGGAATATCCCGAGCTCCGCAGGGGCACGGTGGGCCCCTACCTGTACGACCTGGTGGAGCCGTGTCTGCGGGTGGAGGTGCCGGGCTGGGTCCACGACGGCGAGCCCTGGCGCCGGCTGGTGGACGCCTGCAGCGACGTCACCGCGTGGTGCAACGACGTCGCCTCGCGGCCGAAGGAGCGCGGCGACGTGCACAACTTCGTCGTGCTCGCCATGCGCCAGCTCGGGCTGGGCGAGCGGGAGGCGACCGCGTGGGTGCTGGACCGGATCGCCGATCGATGCCAGGACATGCAGGAGGCGGCCAGGCGGCTGCCGCTCGCGGATCTAGCGCCGAAGGCGGCCAGGGACGTCAGCAAGGTCGCCTGCGCCTACCTGGCGGCACCGCGCGCCCACCTCGACTGGCTCCTGGAGTCCCAGCGCTACGCCTGACCGCACGTTCGCGGGCGCGCGGACGGCTGGAGCAGGTGGACGGCCTGGAGCGGTCGGACAGGCTGGAGCAGGTGGACGGCCTGGAGCGGTCGGACAGGCTGGAGCAGGTGGACGGCCTGGAGCGGTCGGACAGGCTGGAGCGGGCGGACGGCTGGAGGGCGCGCGGGACAGGTGCCCGGCCGGTCGTCGGGCGGTGCCCTAGGTGGCGCCGCACGCGAGCATGTCGCCCGTGGGGGTGCGGCGGTAGACGACCTGCTTGCCGATCCGCATCCCCACCGCGAGCCCGCCGCCGCTGAGCACGCCGAGGTGCTGGCTGACGGCGCCCGGCGTGAGCGACATGCGGGCGGCCAGGGCCGAGGTGGTGGCGGGCTCGGCGAGCGCGAGGAGGATCTGCGCCCTGCTCCTGCCGATCAGCGCGGCCAGCGCGCCGGGCGCGGGCGGTGGCCCCTGCTCCCACAGCGTGCCCACGCCGAGCACGGGATAGACGAGCATCGGCTGGTACGGCGCCGAGATCACTCCCACCGACGGCCACCAGAACGCGCTGGGCACCAGCACCAGGCCGTCGCCGCGCACCCCTTCGACCGCGCACCACGGCCGGTCGATGAGCAGCTTCTCCCCCGTCCAGGTGACGGCGGGGTCGAGCGTGGCGAACAGCTGGCGGGCGCCGCCCTCGGCCAGCCGGCGGGAGCGGCGCAGCACGTCCCGCTCCAGCAGCCCGTACACGCGCGGCCAGAACTCCGCGAAGCACGTCTTCCAGTACGCCTCCAGCGCCCGCGCGACCCTGGCCACGCCCGCCTCGGGGTCGGCCGTGAACCGTTCGATCACCGCCCGGTCGGTCCCCTCGACCCGCATGGCCTCGCGCCGGGCCGTTTCGGGCGGCGTACGCCTGACCCGGTCGAGCTCGGCGGCGAAGTCGGGCATCGGCGTGTCGGGCGGCGGGGTGATGAAGTCGGCCAGGTAGCCGGTCGGCGGGACGAGCGCGAACAGCTCGCTCAGGTCGAGCCCGGCGAGCCGGGGCCGGACGGCCTTGATCCACGGCAGGTGGATCGACTGCCGGGCGGGCCTTTGGAGGGTGCGCAGGCTCGCGACGAGCTCCCACATGGGCGAGAACGCGAACCGGATGCGGGCGACGTCCTCCGGGGTGAGCACCCAGGTAACCGTCATGCTTTTAGTGTGCCCTAAATCGTTCGCACCCCAAAGACGGACATATCACTATTCCTTGCGTGTCACGTATTGCTGTCGAGAAGCCGTCAGACCCGCAGGGGAAGCCGTCCTTCCTCCAGTCCATGGTGGGCGGGCTGCCCCGCCCGTTCTGGGCCCTGTGGGGCGGCACGCTGGTGAACCGCCTGGGCACCATGGTCGTCCCCTTCACCGGCGTCTACCTGACGCAGAGCCGCGGCCTGTCGCTGGCCGCGGCGGGCCTCGTGATGGGCGTCTACGGTGCGGGCTCGCTGCTGTCGCAGCTGCTCGCCGGGGTGCTCACGGACCGGATCGGGCGCCGGGCCACGCTGTCGGGCGGCATGGTGGCCACCGCCGCGTGCATGCTGGCGCTCGGCTACAGCTCCACGCTGCCGGCGATCCTGGCCGCCATGTTCGCGATCGGCCTGGTGATCGACGTCTACAGGCCCGCCTCGAACGCCCTGGTCGCCGACCTGGTCTCCCCCGCCGAACGGCCCCGGGCGTACGGGCTGCTGTTCTGGGGGATCAACCTCGGCTACGCGGTCGGCATGACGGCCGGCGGACGGCTGGCGGAGCTCGGGTTCGTCTGGCTGTTCTGGATCGACGCGGTGTCCTGCCTGGTCTTCGCCGCGCTGGTGTGGCGGGCGGTGCCGGAGACCAGGCCGGAGGCGAAGGAGTCCGCCGGCGGCTTCGGCGTGGTGCTGCGCGACCGGGTGATGGTGGGGTTCACGCTCGTCGTGCTGGGCCACGCGCTGGTCTACGCGCAGACGATGACCATGCTGCCGGTGGCGATGACGGAGGTCGTGAAGTTGTCGCCGGGGCAGTTCGGGCTCGCCATGGCGCTGAACGGGGTGCTCATCGTCCTCGTGCAGCCGCTGGTGTCGGCCTGGCTGGGGCGCAGGGACGCCGCCCGTACGTTCGCGACGGGGGTGGCCGTGATGGGGCTGGGCTTCGCGATGACGGCGTTCGTCACCAGCACGCTCGGGCTGGCCGCGACGATCGCGGTGTGGACGGCGGGCGAGATCGTCGTCGCCGGCGTCCCCGGCGCCGTCGTGGCCTCGCTCGCCCCCGCGCACCTGCGCGGGCGGTACTCGGGGTTGTTCGGGTTCGCGTGGTCGCTGGCCGCGGTGCTGGCGCCGCTGCTCGGCGGTCCGCTGCTGGAGCTGGACCCGAAGGCGTTGTGGTTCACGATGGGCGGGGTCGGCGCGGTGTCGGCGCTCGGCATGCTGGCGCTCGGACCCGCGATCCGGCGCCGCTGAGCGACATTTGTCACTTTTCGTCGCTTGGAGGATAAAAACCGGGACGTATTAGGCTGAGCGCGTGGCTCAACTGCGGATTGCCCTGGCACAGACCAACCCGACCGTCGGCGATCTGGCGGCCAACGCGGACCGGCTGATCGTGTGGACCCGCGACGCCGCCGAACGCGGTGCCCACCTGGTCGTCTTCACCGAGATGTTCCTCACCGGCTATCCCGTCGAGGACCTCGTGCTGCGTACGTCGTTCGTGGACGCCAGCATCAAGGCCCTGGAAGAGGTGGCGCACAGGCTGGAGCGGGAAGGGCTCGGCGAGCTGCCCGTGGTGGTCGGCTACGTCGACCGCACCGGCCTGGCGCCCAGGACCGGCCAGCCGAAGGGCGCGCCGCTCGACGCCGCCGCGCTGCTCCACAAGGGCGAGGTGGTCACCCGTACGGCCAAGCACCACCTGCCCAACTACGGGGTCTTCGACGAGTACCGCTACTTCGTGCGCGGCGACCGGCTGCCCGTCTTCCGCCTGCACGGGGTCGACGTGGCCATCGCGGTGTGCGAGGACCTCTGGCAGGACGGCGGTCCCGTGTCCGTCGTCGGGCAGGCGGGAGCCGGGCTGCTCGTCGTCCCGAACGCCTCACCGTACGAGAAGGAGAAGGACGACGTCCGCCTGGAGCTGTGCGCGCGCAGGGCGCGCGAGGCGGGGTGCGCGCTCGTCTACGTCAACCAGGTCGGCGGGCAGGACGAGCTGGTCTTCGACGGCGACTCGATCGTGGTGGACGGCTCGGGCGAGCTCCTGGCGCGGGCCGGCCAGTTCACGGAGGAGCTGCTGGTCGTGGACCTCGACCTGCCGGCCTCGCAGGCGGAGACGGGGACGTCCCCGTACGACGCGGGCGACGGCAGCACGATCACGGTCGAGCGCCTGGTGTTGTCGGCCGACCCGGTCGCCCCCTATCCCCCCG
>NZ_SMKO01000029.1 GCF_004348685.1 Nonomuraea deserti
CCCATCCCCTCCTGGGGCGGACCCCCTCCTCGGGTGACCGTTCCCCGCACTTCCGGCGCTGCCGGCGTGACGTGTCCGCCGGCTGCTTCCGTCACGCAGAGTGACATGCGGCATTCTCGTGAAGCGGACGATTGCGGATGATCAGCCTGACGGATCCATCAGCGAAGGCCGATTTCCACTGTCGCGGATAAGGAAGTACGAACCCGCGGGTGAGGCTCTTAACACCGAGTTGTAGAGGACCATCACCGGCTGCTCACTGTACATCTACGGCTGCGAATAGTAGTGAGATGCTTTTGGGCATGGCAGTCTTGCCCGCTCCCCGCCCCCTCCTGGGAGCTGTGCTTCTCTTGTTCGTCAGCGCCGCCTGGGGGTCGGCCTTCCCGCTGATGAAGGATCTCATCGGCCGTATACCGGTCGAGGATCTGCTCGCTGAGCGTTACGTGCTCGCGGCGCTGACGCTGCTCGCGATCAGGCCTGGCTGCCTCGGGGGTCTTCCGCGGGTGACGTGGATCTACGGGATCATCCTCGGGGTCATGTTCGGGCTCGGGCAGGTCGGGCAGGCGGTCGCCCTGCACGGGCTGCCGTCGGCGGTGTCCGGGTTCGCCGTGGGCTGCAGCGTGGTGATCACGCCGATCCTGGCGCTCATCCTGCACAAGGCGAGGGTGCCGCGGCGGATCTGGGCGGGGGTCGTGCTCGCGCTGGCCGGCATGATGGTGTTCACGCTGCTGCAGGGGATGGAGGACCACGAGGTCTCGGTGCTCGCGCTCGGCGTCACGCTGGCCGCCGCCGCCCTCTACTCCGGCCACACGCTCCTGCTCGCGCATCTGTCCAACCGCGGGGTGGGCTTCCACGCGTACGCGTTGACCGTGATCCAGCTGTTCACCATCGGGCTGCTCACGGGCGGCTACGCCGTGCGCGACGGCATCGTGCTGCCGACCGGCCTGCACGACTGGTCGGTCCTGGCGCATCTGTCGGTGGTCTCGTGCGCGCTGGGCTTCCTGGCCCGCTCGTACGGCCAGGCGCACGTGCCCGCCGTGCCCAGCGCGATCCTGATGTCGTCGCAACCCGTCTGGGTGGCCGCGATCGCGGTGATCTGGTTCGACGAGGCGATGGGCTGGAGCATGGTCGTCGGGGGCGGGCTGATGGCCGGGGCGATGCTCCTCGCACTGCCGGCCAGGTCGGCCGCCCTGCGTCGCGGGCGGGGCCATCGCGATCTCCTCGTGGGCGCCACCAGGACCGCCGCCAAACGGCTCGCCGACCTGAGGATCAAACGGGTGGATCCGCTGCGGCTGGACGGCGCCCCGTCGCCGATCATCGCCAAGACCGCCTGCGAGGACGTCGCGTCGTGCCCCTGGCACACCCGCTCGCTCAAGGGCGGGGGCGAACCGAGCCTGGAGCGGCTGATCGAGCGGGCCACCCTCATCGTCAGGGCACGCAACCTGCCCCGACCCGGCTGCTGCCAGTCGGTCACGCTGCTCGGCAGGTGCCTGTGTGACTTGATGGAGCAGTCCGAACGTACGCGTACCACAGGATTGCACCGCTGGTTTCGCTCCCAATAGGTTACAAATACCATTCAAAAGGCAAGTGGTTTTTATCCGTTAATCCACCACTTATTTAGCATGAACCTTGATATTCGGTGGAGTGCCCTAATAATGGGGAATTACCCCCGAGTGGAGAGGTGCATCATGAAGCGCATCATCGTCCGCAAGCCCGGCACCGTGAGGCTCGCGGGGACCTCCAGCGTCATTCACAAGGGGTGACCGAGACGAGGTCTCACCACAGGGTCCCGGGCGAACCGCATGTCCGGACCGGGCTCGCGCGACTGCTGATGCCGGTGATCGACGGGCACCGGCGGCCGCGTGGCCCGTACACCGTCGCCGCCGCGTTGTTGCGGCACCTGGTGCCGTCCGTTGTGGAACGCTCCAGAGACCTCGTGGCGGCGCACGACATCGAGATCAGGGCGGCCGCGCCGGAGCTGGACGGGATCGTGCCGGCCGTGCGAGTGACGATAGACGCGGAGCTGTCCGAGGAGGAACGCATCCTCGTGCCCGCTCCCCGGCGCACGCTGCGGCTGGCCAACGGGCTCACGGAGTTCTTCCGCGACGCCGTGCCTCCCGGGCGGGCGCTCGTGGTGTGCAACGCCGCCGAGGCCGATGCCACGGACGTCGAGCTGCTCGAGGTCATGATGCGGCGGATCCCGCCCGCCACGCTGGAGATCACGGTGTTCTCCGGCGGACCGCCGCACCCGCCCGACGACCGCGACGCCGACGAGCTGCGGGCCGTGGTGGACCGGTGCGTGCGGGAGGGTTTCCTGCACGCCGTCGCCGAGCTGGGCGAGCTCGGCATGTCACGCACCGAGCCGGGCGGCGCGCTCTGGTGGCGCTTCGCCCAGCGTACGGCGACCGCGCTGGGCGGGCTCGACCGCACCGCCGACGCCCTCGCGGTGTGGGAGCGGGTGCGCGAGGTCAGCCAGGATCCGGCGATGCACGCCGCCGGCGCGTACGGCACCGCCATGCTCGATGCCCGCCACCGCGACCCCGCCCGCCGCGACCTGGTCAGGGCCAGGAAATGGGTCAACGAGGCGATCGCCATCTCCACGCTCCTGCCCGACCCCCTGGAGCGGGCGTTCAAGCTCGGCTTCGACCGCAACGGCCTGGCGTTGATCGAGCTGCGGCACGGCCGGCTCCACGTCGCGCTGGCGCTGGTCGAGTCGGCCATCGAGCTCGCGGGCGAGCTGGGGGAGCGGCACCCGCTGCACCGGATGGTGCTGCTGGCGAACCGGGCCCAGCTGCTGGCCGCGCTCGGGCGTACCAAGGAGGCGCTGGAGGACTACGCCGCCGCGATCGCCGTGGACCCGGTCTTCCCCGACCACTACCTGGAGCGGGGGAACCTGCTGTTCGGGCTCGGCCGGCACGAGGAGGCGCTGGCCGACTTCGAGCAGGCCATGCGGGCCGGGCCGCCACTGCCCGAGGCGCACTACAACCGGGCCGAGCTGCGTACCGTGCGGGGCGACGTCGAGGGGGCGCTGGCCGACCTGGGCCGGGTGATCGAGCTCGACCCCGCGTACGTGGACGCCTACATCAACAGGGCCGGGCTGCTGGCCGCCGCCGGCAGGGACGACGAGGCCAGGGGAGACGTCCAGGCCGGGCTCGCGCTGGACCCGGGCAACCCGCACCTGCTCACGGTGCTGGGCCAGCTGGAGACGGCGGCGGGGCGGCTCGCCGAGGCCAGGGTGGTGCTGGACCTGGCCGTCGGGCAGGCGCCCCGGCTGGCGGCCGCCTGGGGCAACCGGGGAGTGCTGCGTTTCACCGCCGGAGACGTGGAGGGCGCGGCCGAGGACCTGTCGCGGGCCATCGAGCTCCAGCCCCAGCCCGACCTCTACGCCAACCGGGCCGTTGCCCTGCGGGCCCTGGGGCGCGACACCGAAGCGGAGGCGGACGAGCGCCGGGCCGCCCTGCCGTCCTGATGGGACGATGAGTCCATGACGGGGCGTGTGGGGCGGGCTGCCGCAGTGTGCGCCGCGCTCGGAGTGCTGTGGTGGGCCACCGTACGCCTGGCGTGGGCGGGTGTCGGCTGCGACGACTGGGGATGCCTGGTGCCGGCCGTCGGGGTCGTCGTGCTGATCTCGCTGGGCCTGCTCGCCTGGTCGGCCCGCGCGCTGGAGCGGGCCGGGGTACGGCCTGGGCGGCGGGTGGCGCTGGCGGCGGCCGGGGTGCTGGTGGCGTTCCGGCTGGCCGGCGAGTCACTGCCCTCGTGGACGTCGTCGTTCGTGCACGTCGTCGCGGCCGCGCTGGCCTTCGGCGGGGCGGGAGCCGTGGGGGCGTTCGTGACGGAGAAGGGGGTGGCGCGGCGGTGGCGGGTGGCCGCCGTGCTGGCGGTGGTCGCGCTCGTGCCCGTCGCGCTGGCCGTGGCGGTGGTGCGGTCCGGCGCTTGACACATCCCGCGGCGGGGAGGACGTTGTTCCATATACGGAACACGCTCGCTCGCGGAGGTCCTGTCATGCGGCCCAACTCCCGGTTCGCGCACGTCCAGCCGTTCGACATCGACCAGGTGGCGGCCGCCGCCGGGTCCGACCCCGACGTGCTGCGCATGGAGAACCTCGACACCGACGTCCCACCACCGCCCGCCGCCGTCGCCGCGACCAGGGAGTCTCTGGCGGCGGGCACGGGCAACAGCTGGCTGCCGTTCACCGGCCTGCCGGAGCTGTGCGAGGCGATCGCGGCAGACCTGCGCGTCCGCACCGGGCTGGACTTCGACCCCCTCCGCCAGATCGCCATCACCTCGGGCGGCACGTCGGCGGTCATGCCCGTGCTGCTGGCCACCACCGAGCCGGGAGACCCGGTGGTGCTGACCGACCCGACATACGCGGGGCTGCTGCAGCGCGTACGGTTGTCCGGCGCGCGCCCGCACCTCGTGCCGCTGCGCGTCGACGGCGGCTTCTGGAGGCTGGACAGGCCGGCCCTCGACGAGGTCCGCACGGCGGCCGCCCTGCTGCTGATGAGCCCGTCGATGCCGTCGGGCGTGGTCTTCGACCGCGACGACTGGGCCGCCGTCGCCCGGGTCTGCGAGCGCACCGGGGCCTACCTCGTCTATGACGCGGCCATGGAGCGCATCGTCTTCGACGGGCATCCCCGCGTACACCCGTGCCAGGTGGACGGGCTGGCCGAGCGGACGATCATCATCGGCTCGATGTCGAAGGAATATCGCATGATCGGCTGGCGCATCGGCTGGATCGCGGGCCCTCAGGACGTCATGGCCCGGATCATGGTGGCGGTCATCTACAACACCACCGTGGCCAGCGGCTTCCACCAGATCGGCGCCGCCGCCGCCCTCAGGGAGCCGTCGGGCGTCGCCGAGGCGGTGGCCGAATACCAGGCCCGCCACGACACGGTGGTCCAGCAGCTCGACGGGCTGCCCGTGGTCCGGGCCGGCGGCGGCTGGTCCTGCCTGGTGGACGCCGAGGCCCTGGGCATGACGGCGGCCGACCTCTCCGCCCGCCTCCTCGAACGCGGCCGCGTCGCCGCCACCCCGATGACCGCGTGGGGCGAGACGGTCGCCCCCCGCTACGTGCGCCTCGTCTACAGCAACGAACCCGTGCACCGCCTGGCCGACCTCCGCGCCCGCTTCACCACCTCCCTCTGACCACCCTGTCCAACCCCCACGAATCCCGAACCGGCGCCTGCACCGCCTGCACCCCGCATCGCAGCACCGCATCGCACCGGCACCCGCCCGAACCGGCACCCGCCCGAACCGGCACCCGCCCGAACCGGCACCCGGCGCGCGCACGGGCGCGGGCACGGGCACGGGCACGGGCACTCGCACGGGCATGGGCATCCGCGCCCAGCACCTGCAGCGCCCCGCACCGGTGCGGCGCTCAGGGTGTTGCCGGTATGCGCCGGGTCCGCGTGGTGCCGGTGTGGGCCGGTCGGCGTGGTGGCGCGCGAGGACGAAGCCGGGGGTGGGACGGATGGTGGGGCGCGGCCCGGTGCCGGTCAGATCCGGAGCAGGGTCTTGCCGGTTACGCCGCGCGCCTCGATGGCCGCGTGCGCCGCGGCGGCCGACTCCAGGGGGAACGTGGCGCCGATGGTGGGACGCAGGCGCCCGGCGGCGGCCAGCGTGAGCGCCTGCCGGGCCAGGTCGCGCATGTCCGTCGCGGGCCAGGCGACCGCCGTCACGCGCGGGTCGGGCGTGGTCATCGGGCCGCCCGCCATGCCGTACACGCTGATCCTGCCCCCGTCCTTGAGCAATCCTTGCGCGACCGCGCCGGTCTCGCCGCCGACGCCGTCGAAGACCACGTCGAGCCCGCCGGTGGCCGCGCGGACCAGCTCCGTCCAGCCTGGGTCGGTGTAGTCGACGGTCAGTTCCGCCCCCAGGCCGGCCGCGAGGTCGCGCTTGGCGGCGCTGCTCGCGGCGCCGACGACGCGGGCTCCGGCGTCGCGAGCGAGCTGCACGAGCAGGCTCCCCACGCCACCGCCCGCGGCCTCCACCAGCACCCACTCGCCGGGCCGGGGCGCCGCGGCGGTCGCCAGGCCCACCGCGGTGCGCCCGTCGGCGAGCAGCGCCACCGCCACTTCGGGCGACAGGCTCTCCGGGATGGGGATGAGGTCGCCGGCTCCGGCCACCGCCAGCTCCGCGTAACCTCCGTAACCGCCGAGCGTGCTCACCACCTGCGTGCCGACCAGTGCGGGGTCGACGCCTTCGCCCGTGGCCAGCACGGTGCCCGCCACGCCGTTGCCGAGGATCGCGGGCAGCTCGGCCGGCCGCGGCCCGCGACCGGCCCGCACCTGCGTCTCCACGAACGTGATGCCCGCCACCATGACCTTGATCAGCACTTGCCCCGGCCCGGCGACCGGGTCGGGCATTTCCTCCAGGACCAGCGCCTCCGGCCCTCCGCACTGCCGCACCACCACCGCGCGCACGCCGCAACCTCCCTTAATCGGAGCGATTCGCTCCGACAAGTGTAACGGAGCCGTTCGCTCCGGAATATCCTGGACCCCATGAGCAGACGCGGCCGGCAGGCCGAGGCGGCGCGCAACGATCTGCGCCTGTTGCGGGCGGCGCACGAGGTCTTCACCACGCAGGGGTTCGACGCCCCGGTGTCGGCCATCGCCAAGCAGGCGGGCCTGGGCATGGGCAGCCTCTACCGCCGCTACCGCACCAAGGAGGAGCTGCTCCAGCGCCTGTGCCTGATCGCCATGGAGCGTGCCGTGGAGGCCGCGGAGGACGGGCTGGCCGAGGCCGATCCGTGGGACGGCCTGGTCCTGTACGTACGCACGTGCGTGGAGTTCCGTTCCGGCGCGCTGGCCCCGATCGCGGGCACCATCGAGGTGACCGGCGAGATGTGGCGGGTGGCCCGGCTGGCGGAGGTGGTCGCCGACCGGCTCGTCACCAGGGCGCACGAGGCGGGCGTGCTCAGGAGCGACGTGACGGCGCTGGACATCTCGCTGCTCATGGAGCAGTTCAGCCGCCCGGCTCCGGGCCCGCCCGACGAGGGACATCGCAAGGTCAGGGAGCGCCTGCTGGCCATCGCGCTCGACGGCCTGCGCGCGCCCGGCGCCACCGAGCTGCCCGGAGAACCGCCGAGCGTCGAGTGGTACGAAGGGCGATGGGGGAGCGCGCCGTAGGTCTACGGTGGGGTGCGTGTCGTTCAACGAGCTGCTCCGTGACCTCGATGCCGGTGCCAGTGCCCAGGCCGCGGGCATCAGACGTGGCTACGGCGGGCCGCCCGCCCGCCAGGTGAGCATCAAGTCGGGCATGGCGCGCCTGCGCTGCGCCTCCCTGCTCAAGCCCCTGTACGCGTGGGTGAGCGCGGGCCGCATCCCCGACGCCGAGCGGTGGCGGCGCCACGCCGAGCCCGCCGTGGTCATCTCGTCGAACGCCGACACGCTCAACCTGTGGCTGGCCATCGGCCCCGGCGTCATCCTCGACGACATCCGCCGGCGCACGGGCGTGGCCTGGTCACCGCCGAACGGAGACCCGTCCAGGTTCGGCTCGGTCGAGGTCGCCGCCGACGAGGTCGCGACCGCGTACGCGGTGCTCGCCCAGGCCGGGGCGGCGGGCGATCCGGCCGCGGCGACCGTCATGGAGTGGATGCGGCAGGTCGAGGGGGCGCAGACGTTCGGAGCGCGCGAGGCGACACGCTCGCCGGAGGCCGCGGTCAAGTGCGGCTGGTACGGCGCCCCCGACGAGACCTGCCTGCGTACGCACGCCGTGACCGTCCTGCCCAGGGGCGGCACGCGCACCACCGTGGCCGTGGCGTTGACCGCGCAGCCCTACACCGGCCCGCGCGAACGCGAGCTCTACCAGGAGCAGGTCAACCAGGGGCTGTCCGTGGAGGCCGAGCACGAGAAGGTGTCCGGCACGCTCCTGCGCGGGCTGCTGGCGGCGACGCTGGCGGAGCTGGGCCACTCGGCGGGAGGCGACGCGTGAAGTTCACGGTTCTGGGCGGATGCGGCGCCTGGCCGGCGGCGGGCCAGGCGTGCAGCGGTTACGTCGTGGAGGAGGAGGGCTTCGTGCTCTACGTCGACCCCGGCTACGCCACGCTGCCCAGGCTGCTGGAGCGCCGGCAGGCCGGCGAGGTCGACGCGGTGCTGGTCACCCACGGCCATCCCGACCACTGCGCCGATCTCAACCCGCTGCTGCGCGCCCGCGCGCTCGCCGGCCGGTCCGTTCCCCCGCTGCCCGTCCACGCTCCGCCGGGCGCGCTCGACGCCGTCCTGGCGCTGGACAACCGGCGCATGCTGGCCGGCAGCTTCGTGGCGCACGAGCTGGCGCCCGGCGTTCCGCGGCACCTCGGGCCCCTCCGCCTCGACCCCTTCGACCTGCCGCACCACGTGCCCAACGCGGGGCTGCGGCTGAGCGCCGGAGGCCGGGTGATCGCCTACACCGGCGACACGGGGCCGTCCGGCTCCTTGGTGGCGTTGGCGAAGGATGCGGACTTGTTCGTGGCAGAGGCGACATATCCGGAACGGGTGCCGGATGAGGATGCGCCTTACCTGTCCAGCGCCCTCGACGCGGGCCGCACCGCGGCGTCGGCCGGCGCGGCCCGGCTGCTGCTCACCCACCTGTGGCCGGACACCCCTTCCGAGCCCGCACTGGAGGCGGCCGCCACGTCGTACGACGGCCCCCTCGGGGTCGCGTCCGCGGGCGTCACCGTGGATCTGCCGTGAGCGCCGCCACGACCTCGGCCAGCAGGGGAGGCTCGACCCCGTCGGGCAGCTCCTCGGCCCAGGCGTGGCCGCGGAAGACGTGGCGCTCCTCCTCCGTCAGCGCCTTGGGGACCACCTTCGGACGGACCTCGTCGAACACCGCCAGGAAGAACGGCTCCGTCTTCACGTACCGGACTCCGAGCCACGAGAAGTCCCGTCCGACCTCGACGCATCTGCCGGACACGGCCGAGCCCGGCAGCCCGGTCTCCTCGGTCAGCTCGCGCCTGGCCGCCTCCAGCGCCGTCTCGCCGGGGTCGATGCCGCCGCCCGGCGGCTCCCAGACGTCCATCCGGCTGACCGGGTCGTACCAGTGCATGAGCAGCACCCGGCCGTCACGGTCGAGACAGACGACGCGCGCCGCGGGGCGGTCACTGACGCTCTCCTGTGGGGTGTTCATCCGGGAAGAGACTACCCAGGGCGTCCCGCAGGCCGTCCGGGTAGGGCGCGAAGTACGTCTGGTCGCGCACGTAACCGGTGGCCTGCCGGTGCAGCAGCGTCGCGGGGCGGCTCAGCGGCGCCCGGCCCGCCCGGTAGGCGTCGATGGCGGCCAGCGCCTCGTCCCGCCTGGCGGGGTCGAGGCCGAGCATGCCGAGGCAGTGCTGCAGCACGTTGACGTTCTTGCCGACCGTGGCGGGAGTGGCGAGTGCCCGCCGGAACACTTCGGCGTACTCGCCCGCCACCGCACCCGGCGGGCGGATGCCAGCCCCGGCCACCACACGCCCGGCCTCGCGGTAACGCGCGGGGTCGTGGGCGAGCACCTGCATCTTGTGCCGGGTGTGGAACTCGATCAGGTCGCGCGGCCCCCAGTCGCCGGCCAGCAACGTACGCAGCCTGGCGTGCGCGAAGATCCGCTCCGCGAAGCGCGCCAGCGCCCGCGCGTCGTCGCCGGCCACGAGCAGCGGCAGCGCTTCGCCGCCGCCGACGGCTCCGCCGGCGACGCGGCCGTCCACGCCGATCTCCCCCGCCGTCCTGCCGGGCACCCACTCGACGTACGGCCCGAGCACGCCGGCCAGGAGACGGTCGCTCACGGGAAGGCGAGCGACCGCCACGCGAGGCCGTACGGCGGGCATCTTCACAGTGGAGCCCGGCGGCGCGGAGCCGGGCAACCAACCCAGGGAAGATCAGTGCCGGCCTTCGTCAAGGAGGCCTGCCCGCGTCAGCGCTTCATCGCGCCGTCGGCGATCGCGTCGGCCGCGTCGCCGATGGACACGCCCACGATCTCCAGGCGGCGCACCAGCTCGCGCTGCTTCATCGCGTCCGCGGTGAGCTCTCCCGAGAAGATCCGCGAGATCTCGTACTGGTACATCCGCCGGATGGCCCCGCCCGCCTTCTTCGCCTCCAGCGCGTCCTGCACCACCGCGGAGGGACGCGAGGCGAGGTCGCGGACGGCGTTCTCCAGGGCGTCGATGCCGACGATGACCTGGTCGAGCAGGGGGGTGAAGCGGATCTGGTCGGGCACCCGGTAGAGATGGGACTCGCGGACGAAGTCCCGCAGCGAGTCGAGCACGTCGTCGATCGAGCGCGACAGCCTGAACAGGTCCTCGCGGTCGATGGGCGTGACCAGGGCCGTCTTGAGCTCGTCGACGAGCCGGGCCCGTTCCTCGTCGCCGAGGTGCTCGATCGCGCGCATCTGCTCGTGCGCGCCTGTCCTGCCCACCTCACCGCCGATCATGGCCATGGCCAGCCACGCGCCCTCCTTGGTGGCCTCCAGCTGCCCGAGCAGCGCCTCCGTGAGCGCGCTGTCCATTCGACCGGTCATGAGGTCGCGGATCCGCCGCAGCCGCTTCACGGCCCGGCCGCCTTCGATGCGCAACGGCGCTCCACCGCTCGCCCTCCCCTTCATGTCAGTTCCACGCTCGCGATCCCCTTCACCATCGACGCCAGCGCCCAGCCGAGCAGCCCGCTCGCCGGCAGGGTCAGCAGCCAGGCAACAACGATCTTGACGGCGGCGTACCAGCGGACCCGGCCGCCCCCCTGCGCGACGCCCGCGCCGATGAGCCCGCCGGCGATGGACTGGGTCATGCTCACCGGCATGCCGACGGACGCGGAGGCGATCACCGCCGTGCCCGCGGCCAGCTCCGCCACGACTCCGTGCGGTGGCCTGGAGGCGATGATCTCGCGGCCGAGCGTACGGCCCGCCTTGGGCAGGCCGTACAGGGTGCCGAGGCCGAACAGGACGGCCACCAGCGACGTGTACGTCAGCGGCGCGCCCGGGAAGCCCAGCGCGATCATGAACACGGCCAGCATCTTCTGCCCGTCGTTGGCCGCGTACGCGAGGGTCTGGAGCAGGAAGCCCGCCCAGTGCCAGCGCGGCAGCGCGCGCGCCGTGGTCACGGTGACCAGGACCCGGATGAGCACCCAGGCCAGCAGGCCTCCCGCGAAGGGAGCCGCCAGCCCGAACGCCAGCACCAGCCCCACCGACCCGGCCGAGACCGGCAGCCCCCAGCCCAGCCCGGCGCCGGTGAGACCGCCCACGACGGCGAGCGTGAGGCTGGTCGGCCGGCCCTTCGCGCTGAGCACGGTCACCACGATCAGCGCCGCGACCACCGCGCACGTCATCGCCAGCCGCCCGCCCGGCTCGTCGAAGGTGGCCAGCCTGGTCACGAACGTGAGCGCCACCTGGTGCGTGACCAGCGGAACCAGCGCCACCATCAGCACCAGCACGAGAACACCGGTCGCCGGGCGCACCGTGGGCAGTTTGAGGCCGGTCGCCAGGACGGCGCCGCCGTCGTTGACCCCGGAAACGACGGCGAACAGACCGGCGACCACGATCAGCACGACGGCGTCCAACGGCAAGCGCTCCATCCCGGCCCGCCCTGCCCGGGCGGGGCCAGCTCGATCCACTCACGGCACTCATGGCGGAAAGACGACTGCCCCGTGACCCCCGGATACAGTCTTTCCTCGATGACCAAGAACTACCCGCGTTCGTGTGGAAGATGGATGAAGACCTCGTTTTGCGGCTGATTGCCCGGCGGAGACCCGTGGGGTCAACCCCTGGTCAGCCGCTCATGACCGGACACTTCGCCGCCCTCGACCGCACATTGGAAACCCCGTCGCGGCAGGTACTCTCGGACGCGGCCGCCTCGGTTGTACGCTGCCCAGACCGACCGCAAGGCGCCCGCTAACCCCACGCCCGCGAGAGTGAAGGCATGACCGATCCCGCCGAGTACATACTGACGTTGTCGTGTCCCGACCGGCCCGGTGTGGTGGCCGCCGTCTCCGGCCTGCTGGCCGCCCGCGGTTGCACCATCATCGAGAGCCAGCAGTTCGGAGACAGGGCCGCCCACCGGTTCTTCATGCGCGTGCAGTTCGCGGGCCCGCTGGGGGAGGACGAGATCACCAGCGCCTTCGCCGAGCTCGCGCCCGACTTCGCCATGGAGTTCAGGCTGCGCGACGTGGCGAGGAAGCCGCGGGTGCTGATCATGGTCAGCAAGTTCGACCACTGCCTCAACGACCTGCTCTACCGGGTGCGGGCCAAGTCGCTCGACATCGAGATCGTCGCGGTGGCCTCCAACCATCCCGACCTGCGCCCGCTCACTCAGGCGCACGGCATCGACTATCACCACCTGCCGATCACGCCCGAGACCAAGGCCAGGCAGGAGGCCGAGGTGCTGGCGCTGGTCGAGCACTATCAGGTCGACCTGGTGGTGCTGGCCCGCTATATGCAGGTGCTGTCGGAGGAGCTCTGCGAGAAGCTGGCGGGCCGGGCCATCAACATCCACCACTCGTTCCTGCCGTCGTTCAAGGGCGCCAGGCCCTATCGCCAGGCGCACGACCGCGGGGTCAAGCTGATCGGCGCCACCGCCCACTATGTGACCTCCGACCTCGACGAGGGGCCGATCATCGAGCAGGAGGTGGCCAGGGTCAACCACAGTCACTCGCCCGAGGACCTCGCGGCCATCGGGCGTGACGTGGAGTGCGTGGCGCTGGCCAGGGCCGTCACGTGGCACGCCGAGCAGCGCGTGCTGCTCGACGGGCACAAGACCGTCGTCTTCCCCCGCTGAGCTCTCCTAGCGCTCGCCGATGGCGCCGACGAGCAGCGGGCCCGACAGCAGGCCGGCGGTGAACTCCACCCCGGTGATCCGGGCCGCCAGCAGGAACGCCCGGGCCAGGCCGTTGGCCGACATGTCCTCCCACCGCGCCTCCCACCCGTCGTGCTCCTCCTCGGGGGTCAGCCCCACCTCGCACATCAGCTCGTTGAGCCGGTCCTTGTCATCGCCATGCCGCTCGCTGGGCATGATGGGCCGGAAGGTGGTGACGACGGCGCCGTCGACCGCGTAGCTGAAGTCGTCCTCCGCGTAGTCGTGCCTGCCCACGGTCACCACCTCACAGCCCTGCGAGAGCGGCGCGATGACCTCCGGCAACGTCGCCGTCCAGCCCCACAGCTCGACCGCGACGCACCACTCGCCGACCGGGACCACGCCGACGTGACCGCCGCCGTCACCCCCGCCGGTCCCCTCGACGAACGCGTGGACCTGCTCGTCCAGCTCGGCGAAGCTCAGCTCTCGGCCCGGCGGCCCGGCCGGGCCGAAGCGGCGCAGCACCTCGGCGGGGCCGAGCCCGCGGAAGAAGGACACGCAGTAGATGTCGCCCAGGGGGTTGACCGGGTCGCCGTCGGCGGCCTGGAGCCAGCGGTAGGGGGCGAGCGGATCGTTGGTCATGCCCCCAGATCGTGGCAGCCGCCACCGACAGAAACCCGTCAGGGCCGGTACGTCCCGAAGTACCAGGCGTTGCCCTCCGGGTCGGCGCAGCCGTACTCGCGTGACCCGTACGGCTGGTCCACGAGGTCCATGGTGATGCGGGCACCCGCGGCCCTCGCCCGGTCGTGATGGGCGTCGACGTCGTCGGCCGCGACGTAGATCCCCGGACCGCCCGGCTCACCTTGGCCGATCATGATGATGTCGTCACCGACGATCAGCTCGGCGTGGTTGACGGCGCCCTCGTCGTTCTTGGCCACCTCGTGCACCCCGAACCCGAACGCGGAGGTCAGGAAGTCGAGCGCGGCCTGGCAGTCGTGGTATCTGGCCAGTGCGTATACGGTTCTGCTCATACACCTCAGTGTGCCCGTTCCGAGGGCTCGGGTCTTGGATGAATCTGACCGGGCGTCGTGTCGCCCAGCACCCGGAACTCACGGTTCATGTGGGCCTGGTCGTAGAAGCCGCACTCCGCCGCCACCCGCGCGATGGAGGTGCCCGCCCGCAACAGCCGCGCCGCCCTGCCGAACCTGATCACCCGCGCGGCCGTCTTCGGCGTGAGCCCGACCTGGTCGTGGAAACGGGCGACGAGATGGCGATGGCTCCAGCCGAGCGACTCGGCCAGCGACGACACGCTCAGGCGGCCTCCCGACTCCAGCAGCCGGGCCCACGCCCACGGCAGCTCAGGACCCGGCTCAGGGCCGGACAGGATGCGCTCGCACAGCAGCCGGTCGGCCAGCGCCAGCCGGTCATGCCATGACGGCGTCTCGGCCAGCCTGCCGACCACCGTGTCCTCCCACGCCCCGGGCAGGTCGCCGACCGGCACGACCCGGTTGGTCAGATGCCGCATCGGCAGGCCGTAGAGCCGGCGCGCCCCGAACGGCGTGAGGAACACCTCCACGCCCTCCGTCGGCCCCGTCGTGCGCGTGACGGTGAAGCGGTCGCCGAGCCCGCCCGCGAACGCCGAGACCCGCTGCCCCTGCACCTCCATCGGCGTGCCGAAGGCGAGGATCAGCACGGCCCCCGGCATCGCCATCTCGGACCTGGTCACCGGCTCGGCGTATCGCTCGCTGTAGGCGCACAGGCGCGTCACGTAGGGGCGCAGGAGGGCGCTGGGGGCGGCCTCGACCATGGACGGCCCCAACGCGCTCATGGTGTCGAGGCTACAAGCCGGTGTGCCGTGCCAGGAAGGTGAGCGTGTCGGCCGACAGGTCGACCGTCCTGCTCACCGAGCGGGCGCCGTGGCCCACCTCCGTCTCGTTGCGCAGCAGCACGGGACGCTCGCTCGTCGTGGCGTGCTGGAGCGCCGCGCACATCTTCCACGCGTGCATCGGGTGCACGCGCGTGTCGGACTGGAAGACGGTGAAGAGCGTCGCGGGATAGGCGACCCCCTCGTTGACTTGGTGGTAGGGCGAGTAGGCCCGCAGCCAGGCGAACGGCTGGGGGTCGTCGGCGGAGCCGTATTCGACGTTCCAGGTGGCGCCCAGCCCGAACCTCTCGTACCTGATCATGTCGAGCAGCGGCGCGGAGCAGACGACGGCGGAGTAGAGTTCGGGGCGCTGCGTCAGCGCGGCGCCCACGAGCAGGCCTCCGTTGGAGCCGCCGGAGATGCCGAGCTGCTCCTTCGTGGTGACGCCGGTGGCGATGAGATGCTCGGCGGCCGCGTGGAAGTCGTCGAACACGTTCTGCTTGTTGGCCAGCATGCCCGCGCGGTGCCACTCCTCGCCCTCCTCGCCGCCGCCGCGCAGGTTGGCGATGGCGTAGACGCCGCCCGCCTCCACCCAGGCCAGGATCGAGGCGGAGTAGCCGGGCGTCATGGACAGGCCGAAGCCGCCGTAGCCGTAGAGGATCGTGGGGCGAGGGCCGGAGGCCTCGCCGGCCGGAGAGATGATCAGCATGCGGACGTCGGTGCCGTCGTGGGACCGGTAGACGACCTGCGAGGTGCGCACCTCCGGCACCTCCACCGCGCCGGGGGAGGCGGCCCAGAGCGTGGTCTCGCCGGTGCGGGCGTCGTAGCGCTGGATGGTGGGCGGCGTGGTGTTGTCGGTGTAGCCGAACCACGCCTCGTGGCCGCCCTCGGGACGCTCGGCGATGCCGCCGATGGAGCCGAGGCCGGGCGCGGGCACCTCGCCCACGCGCTCGCCGGTCTCGAGGTCGTGCACGGTGATCTCGCTGATGGCGTGGCGGGTCCAGCCCACCAGCATGACCGGGCGCTCGAGGTCGTCGAGGATCGCGAAGTCGCTCAGCACCGCCTCGGGATCCTCGGGGACGAGGTCGCGCCAGGTCTCGAAGCCCGGCGCGGCCGGGTCGGCGAGGCACACCCTGCCCCGCGGCGCGTCGCGGTCGGTGTGGACGTAGAGGCGGCCGTCGCGGCCGAACAGCAGCGCCGACTGCGCGTCCACGCCTTCCTGCACCACCCGCAGCTCGGGCCGGTCGGCGGGGGACTCCGTCAGGTCGGCCACCCAGATGTCGTTGCGCGGCGCGGTGCCCTCGTGCGCCGAGACCTGCAGCCAGCGCCCGTCACGCGAGACGGAGACGCCGTAGTAGTTGGTCATCTTCAGGTCCTGCCCGAAGATCATCACGTCGTCCTCGGTGGAGGTGCCGACGCGGTGGAGGTAGACGCGGCGGTGGAACTGCGTCTCGTTCTCCGGCACCTCGGTGCTGGGCAGCCGGCGCACGTAGTAGAACGCCTCCCCGCCGGGCACCCAGGCGACGGGGGAGTAGCGGCAGCGGTCGATGGGCCCCTCGACGCGCTGCCCCGTCGCGACGTCCATGACGTAGAGGACCGACTCCTCGTTGCCCCCCACCGAGATCTGGTAGGCGAGCAGGCGGCCCTCCTTGTCGGGCTGCACCGCGTCGAGCGTGGTCAGACCGGAGGGGTCGATGTCGATGGGGTCGATCAGCGCCCGCTCGGTGCCGTCGGGCTCGACGACGTAGTAGACGGCGTGCTCCTGGTCGGGGGTGCGGCGGGAGAAGAAGTGGCGCCCGCCGCGCCAGGCAGGCACGCCCACCGAGCCCGACCTGAGCAACTCCGCGATGCGGCTCTTGAAACGTTGCGGACCGCGCTCCCGGCTGAACAGCTCGGCCTGCGCGAGCAGCCATCCCTTGGTCTCGGGACCGTCGGGGTCCTCGAGCCACCGGTAGGGGTCGGGCACGGGTGTTCCGTGCAGGATGTCACTGGTTTCTTCGCGTCGTGCGGTCGGGTACGGCTCTCGCGTCATGCCAGGAACCCTATGCCAACGGGGATGCGTAAAGCGCTGGTCGAGCGGGCATAAAACGTACCGTGCGTCCCTTTAGTCAGTCCGTCGGATGCTTTTGGGGTGGCGGGGACCACGGTGCAAACGCCAGACTTGGTGACAGGACGGTGCCGTGGTGACCATCCGCTGGGCCGTCCGGCGGAGGTCCACGTGACGGAAGCACGAGTGCCCCAGGAGGGGCCGACAGGCGGGACATGCCGCGGCATGTCCCCTTTGATACGCGCGCAGCAGGGAGAGGCCCGATGATGCGCCAAGTCCTGCTGCTCAACGCCACCTACGAGCCACTGACCACCCTCTCGCTGCACCGGGCCATCGTGCTGGTGCTGCGGGAGAAGGCCGACGTCGTGCACCGCGACGGCCGGGGCGCGGTGCTGCGTTCCGCGAGCCGTACGCTCGACGTCCCCTCGGTGATCAGGCTCCGCAGATACGTCCGCATTCCCTACCGGTCGCGCATCCCGCTGACCAGGGCCGCCCTCATGCGGCGCGACGACTACCGCTGCGCCTACTGCGGGCAGCGGGCCGAGACCATCGACCACGTCGTCCCGCGGTCCAGGGGAGGCACGCACACCTGGGAGAACTGCGTGGCCTCGTGCACGACCTGCAACCACAGGAAGGCCGACAAATACCTGGAGGAGCTGGGGTGGACGCTTCGCGTCAGCCCGGCGGTGCCGCGGGGCGCCCACTGGAGGCTCATCGGCGCCTCGCTCGTCGGGGACCCGCAGTGGGCGCCCTACCTCGATGCCGCGGCCTGAAAGGTTTTGATGCGGGGGTTCGCGTCCTGACAACATGAGCAGGCATGTGGACCTTCACCTCAGAGGTTGAGGAGTACGCCGCGGTCGCCGAGCCCTTCCTGCTCGGCGACCCGGTGCGCAACACCGTCCCGCTGACCGTCCTGGCCAACCTGCGCGCGGGCATGCCCGCCAAGGATCCGCTCTTCGGCTGGTGGACGGTGGACGACGAGGTTCGCGGCGCGGTCTTCCGCACTCCGCCGCATCCCATCGGCCTCTTCTCGATGCCCGTCGAGGCCGTCGCGCCCCTGGTCGAGGCGCTCGATCGCGAGCTGCCCACGCTCGTGGGCCCCGTCGAGGTGACCTCCGAGGCCGTCCGGCTGCTCGGGAAGCCCGGCAGAACGGTGTCGGAGCGGCTCTACCGCCTCGGCACCCTCACCGTGCCCGACGTGCCCGGCCGGGGCAGGATCGCCGTCCCCGGCGACTTCCCGCTGCTGGTGAGCTGGTATCACGCGTTCCACGACGAGGTGGAGATGCCCGCGGCCGACCTGGCCGAGCGGGCGGCGCAGCGGCTGGCGCGCCGCGAGCTGTTCGTGTGGGAGGTGGACGAGGCGCCGGTCTCTTTCGCCGGGCTCTCACCGGCGGCCGGCGGGGTCTGCCGCATCGGGCCCGTCTACACACCACCTTCGTGCCGCAGGCGCGGCTACGGCGCCGCCGTCACGGCCTTCGCCAGCCGGACAGGCCTGGCCGAGCGGTGCGAGCACGTCGTGCTCTTCACCGACCTGGACAACCCGACGAGCAACGCCATCTACCAGGCCATCGGCTACGAGCCGGTGTCCGACTACGCGCATCTCACCTATTGACGGCGAGGCGCGGCAGCCCTTGATGGCCGTACGCCCGCCGGCGGTAAACTCGGCTCATGCCGCGATACGACTTCCGCTGCCGCGCCTGCGGCTCCACGTTCGAGGTCTCCCGCTCCATGTCGGCCTCCAACGACCCGGCCCCCTGCCCCGAGGGCCACGACGACACGGTGAAGCTGCTGTCCACGGTGTCCATGACGGGCGGCGCGGCCGCACCTCAGGGGGGCGGCGGCTGCTGCGGCGGAGGTTGCTGCTCCTCCTGAGAGGCCACGCACCGGTGGCGTCGACGGTCGCGCCCGGCCGGGCTTCACGGCGTAGCTCCGGCCGGCCTCGTCACCGGCCCGCCCGCCGGGATCGGCGAGCAGATCCCGCGCCTCCGCCTGGCCGGAGCACGCCGTCTTGAGCACGCCGCTCAGCCACGGGCAGCGCGCTCTCCACGACGACCTGGCGGGCCGCCGGCCGCTGTGGCGCGGCGGCCAGGAAGCGGGGCGCCGGCGGACGGGCCCGTACACCCGGATGCCACGACCAGCAGGGCTGATGAGCCGGATCCCCCGGACGCGCACGCGGGGGAGCCTGGCCCCCCGGCCCAACGGCCGGGGGCACGGCCGGCCGGACAAGCGGCAGGGCTCTTACGCGGCCCTGGCGCGCTTGCGGCGCTGGAACGGCAGGAACCGGTCGGCGAGATGCGGTCGGGACGGCGTGAGCGTGGGTTCGACCGCGATGATCCGGTCGAACCTGAACGCCCTGATGGCCCGGCGCATCCTGCACACGCCGACCAGATACCAGTATTCGCGGTGGACCAGGCAGGTCACCGGCTCGACGTCGCGCGCGGTGACGGTGCCGTAGGCGTCGCGGTAGTGGAGGCGGATCATGAGGCGGCTGGTGATGGCGTCGGCCATGAGCCTGGCCCGGGAGGCGACGTCGACGGGCAGCGGCTCGGTGAGGGTCGCGAGGGTGGTGGAGATGACGTCGTCGTCGAGCTCCAGGTGCTCGAGTGCGTGCTGCAGGCCACGCCTGGCGGTGACGGCCTGCGGACCCGCTCCGAGGTGGGCGAGGGAGAGGGCGAGGGCGGCGATCTCGGCGGTCGTCAGCGGGCGAGTATCGTGCTTCACGACTGTCGTCATACCCCAAGAATACGGACGACCACCGACAATTTTCGAAAATCTGTGCGGCGAGGGAGGGGCCTGTACGGCAGGCGAGAACCCGGTCGCCTGCCGTACAGGGGCAGCGTTTATCGCGACAGCTGCGTCAGGTCGCGCGAGGCGCCCGTGGACGCGGACGTCGTCATCGCCGCGTAGGCCTGCAGCGCCACGGTGACCGGCCGGTCGCGGTCGCGCGGACGGAAGCGGCCGAGCTCGGCCAGCAGCCGCTCGCGCCGGGCCGCCAGCTCGGCCTCGGTCACCCGCAGCTCCATCGACCGGTTGGGGATGTCGATGTCGATGAGGTCGCCGTCTTCGACCAGCGCGATCGTGCCGCCCTCGGCCGCCTCGGGCGAGGCGTGGCCGATCGACAGCCCCGAGGTGCCGCCGGAGAAGCGCCCGTCGGTGACGAGGGCGCAGGCCTTGCCCAGGCCCCTGCCCTTGAGGAAGGAGGTCGGGTAGAGCATCTCCTGCATGCCGGGCCCGCCCTTGGGGCCTTCGTAGCGGATGACCACCACGTCGCCCTCCTTGACGCGCCCGCCCAGGATGCCCTCGACGGCCTGCTCCTGCGACTCGAACACCACCGCGGGCCCGCTGAATCTCCAGATCGACTCGTCGACCCCTGCGGTCTTCACCACCGCGCCGTCACGCGAGATGTTGCCGTAGAGGACGGCCAGCCCGCCGTCGGCGGTGTAGGAGTGCTCCATGTCGCGGATGCACCCCTCCGCCCGGTCGAGGTCGAGGGAGTCCCAGCGGTTGTCCTGCGAGTAGGCCTTGACCGTGCGCACGTTGCCGGGCGCCGCGTGCCACAACTCCACGGCCTCCGGCAGGACCGACGGCGAGCGCACGTCCCAGCCGGCCAGCATGTCGGCGAGCGTGCCGCCGTTGACCGTGGACACGTCGCGGTGCAGCAGGCCGGCCCGGTCGAGCTCGCCCAGGATGGCCGGGATGCCGCCGGCGCGGTGCACGTCCTCGACGTGGAACTTGCTGGTGGCAGGGGCGACCTTGCACAGGCACGGCACCCGCAGAGACAGCTCGTTGATCTCCTTGAGCCCGAAGTCGACCTCGGCCTCGCGGGCCGCGGCCAGGATGTGCAGGATCGTGTTGGTCGAGCCGCCCATCGCCACGTCGAGCGTCATCGCGTTCTCGAACGCCTCGCGGGTCGCGATCGAGCGCGGCAGCACCGACTCGTCGTCCTCCTCGTAGTAGCGGCGGGTGATCTCCACCAGCTGCCGGCCGGCGTCCTCGAACAGCTTCTTGCGGAACTTGTGCGTGGCCAGGATCGTGCCGTTGCCGGGCAGCGCGAGGCCGATGGCCTCGGCCAGGCAGTTCATCGAGTTGGCGGTGAACATGCCCGAGCAGGAGCCGCACGTCGGGCAGGCGGCCTCCTCCATCTCCAGCAGGTCGGCGTCGGAGACGGACTCGTCGGCGGCGGCGATCATCGGGTCGATCAGGTCGAGCTTCCTGCCCGGTGCCTTGCCGGCCTCCATGGGGCCGCCGGAGACGAAGATCGTCGGGATGTTCAGCCGGAACGCCGCCAGCAGCATGCCCGGCGTGATCTTGTCACAGTTGGACACGCAGATCAGCGCGTCGGCGCAGTGGGCGTTGACCATGTATTCGACGGCGTCGGCGATCAGCTCGCGCGAGGGCAGGGAGTAGAGCATGCCGCCGTGGCCCATCGCGATGCCGTCGTCGACCGCGATCGTGTTGAACTCGCGGGGGATGGCGCCGGCTTCCCTGACGGCCGACGCGACCACGTCGCCGACCTCGCGCAGATGCACATGGCCGGGAACGAACTGCGTGAAGCTGTTGGCCACCGCGATGATGGGCTTGCCGAAATCGCCCCCGGCTACGCCGGTCGCCCGGAGCAGGGCCCGGGCACCGACCATGTTCCTGCCGTGGGTGACTGTACGTGACCTGAGGGCCGGCATTGTGCTTCTCCCATCGCTAGCAAGTCTTCACATGTTACGGCCACCCGCCCGGCAACTGAGACGCCTGTCCATGCATCGGACTGCTGTCGGCCCGCCCGCACCACGACGAGGGACGGGCGGACCGCACGAGGAGGCCGCTCCGAGGGGCGTTCAGCCTGCGGCGATGGGAGAGAAGCCGGCGGTCGAACGCCCAGCCACCAGGTGGCTCAGTCTTCGCCGTAGCGGGCCGGGAGCACCTGGGCGGCGATGTCGTAGATCCGGTCGATCTCGCCCTCGGTCAGCGCCCGTTCCCGCTTGGTGATCCACTTGCGGGCGCGGTCGCCCTGGTAGACGTCCACGCCGCGGATCGTCATGATCTTCCACGGCACCTGCGGCCCGTAGATGGCGAGGGAGGGCACGACCGAGACCTCGCGGCCGAACGACTTGCTGATCAGCTCGCTCGCCTGCGACGCCTCCCACTTGGCCTCGTTGATGCGGGGCTTCATGTCGAACGGCCCGTGGAAGAGCTTCTTGCCCATCTGAACGCGCACGGGCAGCCGCTTGTCCCACTTCTCGGAGTCGACCGCGTACACGCCCGTCGGGCCCACCACCAGGTGGTCGATCTGGGCCTCGCTGTCCGGGATCGCCCTGGCGTGCAGCGTGCGGTAGCCGTTGCGCTCGAGCTTGCGCAGTTGCGCCTCGGTGCGGCGCTCGGCCACGGACGTGCGCCGCCACGCGGGCACGGAGGAGTTGGAGCGCGCCCGATAGATCGCCTCCGCGATGGCCGCGAGCACGCCCGCGGTCACACCGGCCCGCCAGTCGCCCACGAGGAAGCCCACGACGAGGCCGACGACCACCGCCAGGATCGCGCGGTTGCGCAGGCGGCGGACCCGCGGCTGCTGCAGCAGGCTGCGCATGGACACGCGCTTGACCGGCGCGTACGTGGAGGTGGGCGCCGAAGGCTTCGCGGCGGCGGTCTGCTCGCTTTCTGGCTTGTCGCTCACCCAGATGGGTGACGCGTTGTGACCGTCTTCTCGCTGGATGTCGGAGTCCACGTAACTCACCGTAGCCCGGGGGTTCGATCGATTCCTAGTGTTGCCGTGTCCATAGTTTTATGGCCCAGCTCATCGTGTTCCACGCGTGTTTTCCGGGTATGTCTTAAGTTCTTCTCTAGAGATGCCCACGGGCTCGGAGCACCGTCGGACCCGGCCATCCGCCCGCAGGAGTGCCGGCCCTCGCGAAAGATCCTAACGTGGCGCGGGGGTGCGCCGATCATGTCCGGCTCGGCCGGCGCGGGTTCGTCCCGCCGCCGTCCCGCCGCCGTCCCGCCGCCGCGCCACCCAGCGTCATCCAGCGCCATCCATGTGCCAGACACCCCGCGCCGGGGTCTGGCCGGACCCGCCGGAGCGGTTTACGGTCAGGGTGTGAACAGCGCGGCGGAGATTCTGCTCTTGCTCATCGGGGTGTCCATGGGGCTGTTCGTGCTGATCAGCCTGCTGGTCATGGTGCCGGGCCGGGCGCCGCGGCGCCGGGGAGCGTGGCCGGTGTGGATCGGCGGGCCGTCCAGGAGCGAGCGCGGGGTGAGCACGTCCGCGCTGGTGCTGGCCGACCGGGTCGCGCACTGGACGGACGTTCCCGAGCACGACTGGGTGGCCGCCGCCGAGACGGCAGAGCCCGGCAGGCGCGTCGGCGGCGCGTCCGCGGGGTGGTGAGGTGACGATGCGCGGACTGACCGCCGCACAGGCCGACGACATCAGGAAGGCCGTGCAGGCCGCGGAACGGCGAAGCGGCCTGCGGTTCGGATTGTTCATCGGCGAGCCGGAGGGCTCCCGGCGGCACTTCGCCGAACGCCTGCACGCCGCCCTGGGCGACGAGGCCGCCGACGCCGTGGTGATCTTCGTGGATCCCGTGGGGCGGGCGCTGGAGATCGTCACCGGCGACGCCGCCCGGCTCCGGCTGCCCGACAGCGCCTGCCGGCTGACAGCGATGTCGATGGCCACCTCGTTCAGCGTGGGCGACCTGGTGGGCGGCCTGTTGTACGGCATCGCCGCACTCGCGGAGCAGGCCGCGGCCCACCGCTGACCCCCGGCAGGGGCGTCAGTCGTGTTCGAGGAGGCTGACGATGTGCCGGCTGACCCCGTCGAGCAGGGTCGCCGGCTCGATCGGGGCGTCGGCGACGGCCGAGAACAGCGCGGGCAGCCCCGGCAGGGGGAACCCGTCGTCCTTCAGCGCCGCAGACCCGATGGCGTTCTTGTCGAGCCCGGCCCGGCTGCGCTCCCACGCATCGAGCACCTCCTCCGGCGACGGCACCCCGAACCCGTGCCCGACCGGGGCCGCGTGGCGCAGCCGGACGAGCGGGGTCTCGGCGAAGGCCAGGGCCGTGCGGGCGCGCAGCTGGAGGTCGGCCCGCGGCTCCGGCTCGATCCAGTCCATGGCCGTGCACGGGTTGCGGCAGGTCGCGACGCACACGGCGAGCGCGCCGGCGACCTGGCTGTGCTGGCGGTCGAAGTAGGCCCGCCAGCCCTCGGCCGGCTCGGCCGACACCCGCAGCGTCCGGTTGGTGGCCGACTGCTCGGACTTCGTGTGGTCGCACTCCCGGTCGCCGATCACGCCGAACCTGCTGCCCGCCACGCTCAGCGCCTCGGGCCAGCGCGCGGGGTCGCCCGCGTGGCCGAGCTGCGGCTCGAAGGCCAGCAGCGGCAGGTATTCGCTGGCGATGTGCACCGCGGCGATCATCGGGCTCAGCTCGCGCCGGTGCCACCGTACCGAGATCACCTCGAGCAGCAGCTCGTACGCGGGCCGCAGGGACTCGAGCGCCCCGCGCGGCTGCTCGCGCGGCGTCTGCGGCATGTGACACGCTCGCGCGCGCCGCCGCAGGTCGGCGGGCACCACCCGGGCCTCGGCCGCGAAGTCCTCGGCGTCGAGCGAGAGCAGCCGCTGGCCGAACTCGCACACCTCGGCGATGTCGGCGGCGGGGGCCAGCGCACCGAGGTCGGCGAAGGCATAACGGCGGGCAAGGGCGACGAAAAGGTCACGAGTCGAGTCCACGCGAAAGACTTTCTCACGTTCGGCGAGCCGTTAAGGACGCCGGCGCCGGGGGCCGGTCACGGGCACGGAGCCCGGATGCACTGGATCTCGCCCGGAGGCGGCGGCCGGGAGATCGTGGGCTCCGACGTCGGCTCCTCGGGCTCGTCAGTCGTGGGCTCCTCGGTCGGCTCGGGCTGAGGAGTGGTCGGCGAGACGGTCGGGGTCTCGGTCTCGGTGGCGGTGACCGTCGGGGTGGGCGTCGGCGCCGTCGTGCTGGAGCGGGTGGGCCTGGGGCTGGAGGTGCGCTTGGCCGGCGGCAGCGGCTGCTTCGTGGTGACCGAAGGCGACGGCGAGGTCACCGCGGCCGTGGCGGTGACGGTCGGCGGCTCCATCCGGCTCACCGTCGTGGGCGTCACCGGACGCAACCAGACGAATGCCGCCACCGCCGCGGACACCGCCACCGCCGCGGCGATGGTGACCACCGCCCGCAGCGAACTGCGGCGGCGCGGGACGGGCAGCGTGGTGGGAGAGGCCATCGCCTTGCGCGCGGCCTCGGCCATCAGCGCGGCCGTCGGCCAGCGCGCCTCGGGCGCCTTCTCCAGCGCCCGCTCCACCACCTGCCGCGGCCCCGCCGGCACGTCGGCGGGCAGGCGCGGGACGGGGGAGTTGAGGTGCTTGAAGATGATTTGTACGGGCGTATCGCCCTGGAACGGCAACTGTCCGGTCAGGCACTCGTACGCCACCACGCCCAGGGCGTAAACGTCGACCGAGGGGGTCACGTCGCTGCTGGTGGCCATCTCGGGGGCGCAGTAGCCGGCCGAGCAGAGCATGGTGCCCGTGGCCGTCAGATGCCCCGCGGAGACGGAGTGGGCGATGCCGAAGTCGGTGAGCGCCACGCTGCCGTCGGGCCTGATCATGAGGTTGGCCGGCTTGACGTCGCGGTGGACGATGCCCTGCGCGTGGGCGGCGGCCAGCGCGTCGCCCACCTCGGCGACCAGCCGCATGGTGGCCTCCGGGCCGAGCGCGCCGCGCCGCAGCACGTGGTCGAGCGACTCGCCCTCCACGTATTCCATGACCAGGAAGCTCACCTGGCGGCCGGCGACCTCGCTGACGCCGTAGTCGTAGACGTCGACCACGCCGGGATGCCGGAGCGTGGCCATGGCCCTGGCCTCGTTCTGGAAACGCTGGGTGAAGGAGGGGTTCTCGGTGAGCGCGGGCATGAGCACCTTGACCGCCACCGCGCGCCCGAGGACCGTGTCGTCGGCACGCCAGACCTCGCCCATGCCGCCGCCGCCGAGACGGCCGGTCAGCACGTAGCGATCGTTGAGCGTGGTCCCGGCGCCTAGCACGTACTTGAGGCTAACATCGCCGCTGCGCCGCCATGGCCAAGTCGGCGCAGCCCGCGGGCCCCCGCCGGGCTGGCGGGGGCCCGCGGCGGGCGCGTCAGGAGGCGGCGGCGTCCTTCTCCCGGTTGCGCAGGGCCCTGCTCACGCCGTCGGCACCCTCGAGGATCAGCCGGCGCAACGCCTGCGGCGGCTCCTCGTCGGCGAGGTAGTGCTCCGCGGCCTCGACGGTCGCCGGCTCGATGAGCAGCGCGGGGAAGCATCCCACGGCGAACGTGGACGCCTGGTCGAACGTCCACTCCTTGTAGATCCGCCCCACCTCGGCGAAGTACTTCTCGCGGTAGGGGGCCAGCAGCTCGGGGTGGCGCGGGTCCTGGAAGCCGCCGATGGTCGTACGGGCGATGTGATTGGCCAGCTCGCCGCCCACGATCCGGTCCCACGCGGCGGCCTTGGCCTCGGCGGTCGGGATCGCGGCCCGGCAGTGCGCCGCCGAGCGCTCACCCGTCGCCGTAGGGTCGAGCTCCAGCTCGGCGTCGATGTCCGCCTCGGTCAGGCGGCCGCAGGAGACCAGCGCGTACACCAGCGACCAGCGCAGGTCGGCGTCGACGGTCAGGCCCTCGGGCACGGACGAGCCGTCGAGGATGCCCTGCAGCAGGTCGAGGTCCTCGCCGGAGCCGGCCACGGGTGCGAACGCCTGGAGGAAGGCGAGCTGGTGGTCGGAGCCCGGCCCGGCGGAGGCGAGCAGCGCGCGCAGCCTGCCGGCCAGCAGCTCGAGACCCTCCTGCCGCCACGCCGGGTCGGCGTACTGCTGCACGGCCATGCGCGCCTGCCGCAGCACCGCCTGGAGGACGGTGATGTCGGAGACCGTCTCCGCGCCCGAGACGACCAGCTGGACGTAGTCGCGCGTGGACATCTCGCCGTCGCGGGTCATGTCCCATGCCGCGGACCAGCACAGGGCCCGCGGCAGCGACTCGGTGAACGCGGCGATGCCGCCGTCGACCAGCGTCTTCAAGGAGCGCTCGTCGAGGCGGACCTTGGCGTAGGTCAGGTCGTCGTCGTTGATCAGCACGAGGTCGGGCTGCTCCTCGCCGACGAGCTGGGCCACGTTCGTGCGGGCGCCCACCACGTCGAGCTCCACCCGCCTGGTCCGCGTCAGCTCGCCGCCCGCCAGGGAGTACAGGCCGATGGCGACCCGGTGGGAGCGCAGCGTCGGGTGCTCGGCAGGCGCCTCCTGCAGCACCTCGAAGCTCGTGAACCGGCCTCCTGACACCTCGAACGAGGGCCGCAGCGTGTTGACCCACGAGGTCTCCAGCCACTCCTTCGACCAGGACGACAGGTCACGGCCCGAGGTGCGCTCCAGCGCGTTGAGCAGGTCTTTCAGCTCGGTGTTGCCCCACGCGTGCTCGGCGAAGTAGTCGCGTACGCCGGCCAGGAAGTTGTCCAGGCCCACGTAGGCGACGAGCTGCTTGAGCACCGAGGCGCCCTTGGCGTAGGTGATGCCGTCGAAGTTGACCTCGACCGCCTGCATGTCGGGGATGTCGGCGGCGATCGGGTGGGTCGAGGGGAGCTGGTCCTGGCGGTAGGCCCAGGCTTTCTCCACGTTGGCGAAGGTCGTCCACGCGCCCTTGCCCCACCGCGTGGCCTCGGCCTGGGCGAGCACGGACATGTAGGTGGCGAACGACTCGTTCAGCCACAGGTCGTCCCACCACCGCATGGTGACGAGGTCGCCGAACCACATGTGCGCCATCTCGTGCAGGATCGTCTCGGCGCGCCGCTCGACGACCGCGTCGGTGACGCGGGAGCGGAAGACGTAGTCCTCCAGGAGCGTGACGCAGGCGGCGTTCTCCATGGCGCCGGCGTTGAACTCGGGCACGAAGAGCTGGTCGTACTTCCCGAAGGGATAGCGCACCCCGAAGACGCGGTGGAAGAAGTCGAAGCCCTGCCGGGTGACCTCCAGGATGTTGTCGGCGTCGAGGTGGCCGGCCAGCGAGGCCCGGCAGTAGACGCCCAGCGGGATGCCGTCGTGCTCGGAGGTCACCTTGTGGTACGGGCCGGCCACCAGCGCGGTGATGTAGGTGGAGATGACCGGTGTGGGCGCGAACTGCCAGCGCCGGGCGGCGGGCACCGTGCCGTGCTTGCCCGCCTGCTCGCGCAGCTCCTCCACGTTGGTGGCGGCGGCGTTGGAGATGACCTCCCAGCCGGCCGGGGCCAGCACGGTGAGCTGGAAGGTGGCCTTGAGGTCGGGCTGGTCGAAGCAGGCGTACATGCGGTGCGCGTCGGCCGTCTCGAACTGGCTGTGCAGGTAGACGTTCTTGTCGACGGGGTCGACGAAGCGGTGGAGCCCCTCGCCGGTGCGCATGTAGGAGCAGTCGGCGTCCACGCGCAGCTCGTTGGCCTCGGCGAGCGAGGGCAGCGGGAATCGCCCGTTGGCGGCGTCGTAGCCCGCCACGTCGAGCTCCTCGCCGTTGAGCACGACCTTGCGCACGCGGGCGCCGTGCAGATCGATGAAGGTGGACGCGCCCGGGCTGGTGCTGGCGAAGCGGACCGTCGTGACGCTCTCGAAGCGCTCGTCCCCCTCCGTCAGGTCGAGTGCGACCTCGTAAGACTCGACCTTCAGCAGCCGGGCGCGCTCACGAGCCTCGTCTCGGGTCAGGTTGCCTGCCAAGTTGCGCTCCTTTTCACCGCTTCGTAGAAGTTTGTCGGTATCCTGCCACGGCGGGAATAGGACCCGAACCACCTCAGGTTATGGCCCCACGTGACTGAAAAGATTCCCGTGGACCTGTGGTTCGACCCATCCTGCCCCTTCGCGTGGGTGACGTCACGATGGCTGATCGAGGTGGCGGAGGTTCGCCCCATCGAGCCGCGCTGGCGCATGATGTCGCTCCACATCCTCAATGAGGACAAAGACGTCTCCGACGACTACCGAGAGCGGGCCGCCCGGGCCATGGGGTCGGTCAGGGTGGTGGCGGCGGCCGCCGCGAAGCACGGCGAGCAGGCCATCGGCGAGCTCTACACCGCTCTGGGCACCCTGCTGCACAACGAGGGCAGGAGCAAGGAGCCCGAGCGGCTGCGCGAGACCGTCGAGACCGCGCTCGAGCGGGCCGGCCTCGACAAGAGCCTCGTCGAGGCCATGCACTCCGAGGAGTGGGACTCCACCATCCGCGCCTCCCACGACGAGGGCATCACGCTCGTCGGCCAGGAGGTCGGCACGCCCATCATCCGCCTCGGCGCCAACGCCTTCTTCGGGCCCGTGATCACCCGCATCCTCCGAGGTGAGGACGCGGGCAAGCTCTGGGACGGCGTGCTGGCGGTCACCGCGTACGAGGACTTCTACGAGCTGAAGCGCACGCGCACCAAACGACCGCAATTCGACTGACGCATCCGTCTATGCCCTTTGAGTCGTCGTACGCTGGCGGTGGAATAAGGCCGTCGGCGGTGGAGAAGGCTCATCCCAGCCCGGGATGAGCCCTCGCATTGCCGTGTGAAGCGCTGTCAGGATGGTGCAATGCGTCAGCTCTATGTAGGCGGCTCCTGGACCGCGTCGATGTCGGACGAGTCCATCGAGGTCGTGAACCCGGCCACGGAAGAGATCATCGACCGCGTCCCCGCGGGCTCGCCCGGCGACGTCGAGGCGGCCGTGCGAGCGGCCAGGCAAGCCTTCCCCCGATGGTCGGACACCGCCGCCGCCGAACGCGGGAAACTGCTCGGCGACGCCGCCGAGCTGCTGAGACAGCGAGCTGACGAGATCGCCAAGACGATCGCCACCGACATGGGCGCGCCGCTCGGCTTCGCGCTCAAGGTGCAGACGCTCATGCCCGCGACCGTGTTGTCCTCCTACGCCCGGCTCGCCGAGAGCCATCCGCGCGAGTCGCGGGCCGGCAACTCGCTGGTGCTCAAGGAGCCGGTCGGGGTGGTGGCGGCGATCACGCCGTGGAACTATCCGCTGCACCAGATCATCTGCAAGGTGGGCCCCGCGCTGGCCGCCGGTTGCACCGTGGTGCTGAAGCCGAGCGAGGTGGCGCCGCTCGCGGCGTACGCGCTGGCGGAGATCTTCGACGAGGTCGGCCTGCCCGCGGGGGTGTTCAACCTGGTCAGCGGGCGTGGACCGGTGGTCGGGGAGGCCATGGCCGCCCACCCTGAGGTCGACATGGTGTCGTTCACCGGCTCGACCGGCGCGGGCCGGCGGGTGGCCTCGCTCGCGGCCGAGTCGGTCAAGCGGGTCGCGCTCGAGCTGGGCGGCAAGTCGGCAAATATCATCCTTCCCGATGCCGACCTGCCCCTGGCCGTCAAGGTGGGCGTGGCCAACTGCTTCGTCAACGCCGGCCAGACCTGCTCGGCGCTGACCCGCATGATCGTCCACCGCGACCAGTACGACGAGGCCGTGCGGCTGGCCGTCGAGACGGCGCGCGGCTACACCGTCGGCGACCCCTTCGACGAGTCGACCAGGATCGGCCCGCTGGTGTCGGCGACCCAGCGCGAGCGCGTCGTCCGCTACATCAACAGGGGGCAGGAGGAGGGCGCCAGACTGGTCGCCGGCGGCACCGAGCAGCCGCACGAACGGGGCTACTACGTCGAGCCGACCGTGTTCGCGGGCGTGGAGCCGGGCATGACGATCGAGCAGGAGGAGATCTTCGGCCCTGTGCTGTCGCTGATCCCGTACACGACCGAGGACATGGCCGTCGAGATCGCCAACGGCACGAAGTACGGCCTGGCCGGAGCCGTCTGGGCGGGCACCGAGGAACACGCCGTGTCGGTCGCCCGCAGGCTCCGCACGGGCCAGGTGGCCGTCAACGGCGGCCGGTTCAACCCGATGGCCCCCTTCGGCGGCTACAAGCAGTCGGGTGTGGGCCGGGAGCTCGGCGAGTACGGGCTCGAGGAGTTCCTGGAGATCAAGGCGCTGCAGCTGTAGCCGCCGGAGGTGGCGCGCCGGCGGGTCAGACGAACAGCCCGCCGGTGGCGTGCACGTTGTGGCCGGTGACCCAGCGCCCGTCGGGGCCCGCCAGGAAGGCGACCACGGCGGCGATGTCGTCGGGCCTGCCGAGACGCTGCAGCGCGGCGAACCTCTCCGCCTGCTCCAGCGCCTCCGGCGGGTTGGCGCCGCGCAGCATGTCGGTGTCGGTCGCGCCGGACGAGACGACGTTCACGGTGATGCCCCGCCCGCCCAGCTCGCGTGACGCCACCTTGGCGAACTGCTCGACCGCCCCCTTGCTGCCGCAATAGAGCATCAGCCCGGGCGCGGGCACCTGGGTGTTGAGCGTCGAGATCGTGATGATCCGCCCGCCGTCGCGCATGACCCGGCCCGCCCACTGCGTGGCCAGGAACACCGCCCGGGTGTTCACAGCGAAGACCCGCTCGTAGTCGTCGCCGGTGATGTCGGTCAGCGGCTTCTGCAGGCTCAGCGCGGCGTTGTTGACGAGGACGTCCAGTCCGGGCAGCCGCGCCTCCGCCTCGGCGAACAACCGCTCCAGATCGTCCTCGTCACCCAGATCGGCGCGTACGGCGTGCGCCCCCGTCTCCTTGGCCACCTGCCGCGCCGCCTCTTCCGAGTGCTCGTAGCAGAACACGACCTCCGCCCCGTCGCCGGTCAACCGCTCCACGACGGCCCGGCCGATGCCTCTGGAGCCTCCGGTGACCAGTGCGCCCTTTCCTGAAAGTACGCTCATGCGGCCAACCTACGCCCTGAGCATGATGTCGCGGGCTTCGTTCCTGGGGAGGCGGTCGACGTACAGCTTGCCGTCCAGATGCTCGGTCTCGTGCTGGAAGCAGCGCGCCAGCGATCCGCGCGCCTTGATGCGCACGGGGCGCTGCAGCCGGTCGACGCCCTCGACGGTCACGCCCGCGGACCGCGCGACGGGGGCGTAGATCGGCTGGCCCGTGCGGCGGTCGGGCACCGACAGGCAGCCTTCCTCGTCGAGCACCTCCTCCGGATCGTCGACGGCCAGCCGCGGATTGATCACGTGGCCCTTGCGCCCGCTGATGTCGTAGACGAACAACCTCCGTGACACGCCGATCTGGGGGCCCGCCAGGCCGACACCGTTGACCGCGTACATCGCCTGGAACATCTCGTCGATCAGCCGGCGCAGGTCGCGGTCGAAGTCGGTGACGGGATCGGCGGTCGTGCGCAGCACCGGATCGCCGATGATGCGGATCTCGCGCATACGATTTCTGCTTTCGTAAGGACTGGACTGCGGGACGGGTCCTTACTCTAGCAAGCGGGCCCGATCGGCGAGGCTGTGGAAGACTGGTCACGTGCGTGTCTACATCGGTGCCGACCATGCCGGCTATGAGCTGAAAAACCACCTCGTGTCCTGGCTCAAGGACCACGGTCACGACGTGATCGACTGCGGGCCCTTCGTCTACGACGCGGAGGACGACTATCCCGCGTTCGTCCTGCGCGCGGCCGAAGGCGTCGCGGGCGACCCCGGCAGCCTGGGGGTGGTCATCGGAGGCTCGGGCAACGGCGAGCAGATCGCCGCCAACAAGGTGCGCGGCATCCGCGCGGCACTGGCCTGGAGCGAGGAGACGGCCGCACTGGCCCGCGAGCACAACAACGCCAACGTCGTCAGCGTCGGCGCGCGCATGCACGCCGTCGACGACGCGACCAGATTCGTGGAGGTCTTCCTGACCACGTCGTTCTCCGGCAGCGAGCGCCACAGCAGGCGGATCGCGCAGCTCGACACCTACGAGACGATCGGCCAGCTGCCCTCCCTGCCCTAGCCCTTGCGCTTGGCGTCGCGCCTGGGCATCTCGTCGCGCAGAGGCCGCCGGTCGGCGGCCTCCTGCTGCTCCCTCGACGGTCTCGACACGTCGCGGGCACGCATGGCGACGGTCGCAGTGATCTGCAGGCTTTGCAGGGCCATGTCCCCGACCCTACGTCAGAACGTCAGCCCCGACCATGGCTTCGGGCTCCACGACATGGCGGTGGCCAGCGAACGCAGCGCACCAGGGGAGTGCTCCTGCACCAGCCCCGCCGCCAGTTGCTGCATGAGCAGGCCGTCACCGAGAAACGCCGAGCCGAGCGAGGTCACCGGCAGCGTCACGTCAGGCTGGTCCTCGACGGGCGTGCACTCCGCGCCCGCCTGGCCGGCGGTGAGCCGCCAGCGCCGGGCGTTCCACGGGCACACGTCGTCCTCGACCTCGATCACCACGTCGACCGGCGCGGAGTAGGACCGGGAGACGAGAGCGCCCTCCACCTCGACCAGGCGCACCCACAGCTCGTCGTTCCAGCTCGCGCGCACCTGCCGCGGGTCGGCCAGCAGCGTGAGCAGGGGGTCGTCCACCGGCCTGGGACGGGCGTCGACCCGGGAGACCAGATCGCGGTCGAGCACGCTGCGCCACAGCAGCGCGTAGGCCGCCGGGTCGGCCGCCTCCAACTCCTGCAGCTTCAGCTCTCCATCGGGGAGGCCGTTGGCGTCCCACGACGACTTGATCCGGAACAGGGCGTAACCGCGCACGCCGCCGTCGTCCTCGGCCAGCACCGAGCGCAGCGGGCCGGCCCCGCCCTGGTCGGCCTCCTCGTCGGCCAGCACGTTGTCCCAGAACCGCGCGTTGCGCTCGTAGCGCCCTGGACGCCGGGCCACGACGGAGGCGAACACCTTCTCCAGGTCGGCGCGTACGTCGGCGGGCCTGGCGACCCTGAGCCTGAGCGACGGGTCCGACGGAGCGTTGGCGACGAACGCCGAACCCTGCTTCCTGAGGTGGAACGACAGCTCGCTCGACGCCCTGCCGTAGCCGTACCTGCCGTAGATGGAAGCCTCGGAGGCGTAGAGAGCGGCGACGCTCTCCCCCCGCTCCCGGATGTCGGAGAGCTGCCTGCGCATCAGCGACGACAGAACGCCGCGGCGGCGATGGGAGGGCAGCACGCTGACGGCCGTCACGCCCGCGACCGGGAGCTGCCTGCCGGGAACCGTCATGGTGAGGCTGTAGATGGACGTGACGCCCGCGACAAGGTCTCCGTCGAAGGCCGCGAGCGTGCGGTCGAACTCCGTCTCGGCCTTGTAGCGCTCGTTCTGCGTGGGATTCGGCCGCCAGCCGAACGCCTCTTCGAGCACCAGCGCGAACGCCGGCCACTCGGACTCGTCAATCGGGCGGATCGGATACGTCATCTGTCCACGGTAGGAGCGGGCAAAGCGGGAGGGCCACCGAATATCCGTGCTTAATGATCAAGGCCTTGGTCAAGTGGGCTGCCCAAACACGGGTCAGACCGATACAGTCAGGCCCATCATGAGTTCCCGACCGGCGCCGCTGATCCCGCCACGGGTCCGTGCCGTCCTGGTGCGGGTGCCGGGGCTGGTGGCCGCCGTCCGGTTCATCCGGCGAGGGCCGCTGGCCCGCGACCGCAACCTGCTCATCACGCTGACCGTCCTCGCGCTCGTCATCGGGTTCCTCGCGGTCAAGGCCTCGACCGAATGGTTCTCGCCCTCCCTGCTCATCCTCGTCACCCTGATCGGCGGGCTCCAGCTTCGACTGCGCAGCCTGGTCAAGCTCCTCGTGGGCGTCGGCGTCGCGCTCGGCTACATCGCGATCGGGCTGGGCCCCGGCCGGATCGGCGTCGGGCTGACCGTGACGATCGTGTTCACCACGGTGCTCGCCGTGCTCATGGCCCGCACCAGGGGAAAGCTCGGCGTCCAGGGGCTGCGCGGCGACGCCATGCTGCTGGAGCTGCGCGACCGCCTCAGGAGCCAGGGCGAGCTGCCCCCGCTGCCCAAGGACTGGGGCGGCAAGGTGGTGCTCAAGCAGGCCGGCGGGTCGTCGTTCGGGGGAGACTTCCTGGTCTCCATGCGCGACGGCAACTCCGTCGAGATCGCCCTGGTCGACGTGTCCGGCAAGGGCGTCGACGCGGGCACCAGGGCGCTGCTGCTGTCCGGCACGTTCGGCGGGCTGCTCGGATCGGTCGACGACTTCCTGCCCGCGTGCAACACCTACCTGCACCGCCAGCGAGGCGACGAGGGGTTCGTGACCGCGGTGCACGTGCGGCTCGACCTCGACACGGGCGACTACACGATCACCTCGGCCGGGCATCCCCCGGTGGTGAAGTTCGACGCGGGCACGGGCAACTGGCAGGTGGCCACGGCCAAGGGCGTGGTGCTCGGCGTGGTGCCCGACCTGCACTGCGAGCCCGACAGCGGCACCCTGCGCAAGGGCGATGCGCTGTTGCTCTTCACCGACGGCCTCATCGAACAACCGGGGCGCGACATCGACGCCGGGCTCGACCGGCTGCTCGGCGAGGCGGAGCGGCTGCTGCCGTCCGGTTTCCGCGACGGCGCGCGGCCGCTGGTCAACGCCATGGCCTCCGGCCACAACGACGACTGCGCATTGGTGCTGATCTGGCGCCCCTGATGACGAACCACATGGTTCAGGTCGTGTTGGCAGTCACTGGCAGCGTGCTCGACGCTGCTGGGATCCTCTAGAGGTTCGGGCCCCGGCGGAGCGGCGCGGCTCCACCGGGTCCCGTCACAGCCAGCCCTGGTCGCTGGCGATGCGCACGGCGTCGAGGCGGTTGCGGGCCCCGGTCTTGCACATGATGCGCGACAGATGGTTGCGCACGGTGCCCACCGACAGGAAGAGCTGGTCGGCGATCTCGGTCGAGCGGGCCCCGCCGGCCGCGACGCGCAGCACGTCGAGCTCTCTCCTGGTGAGCGGATTCGTCTCACACTGGAGCGCGGCCGCGGCCAGCTCGGATTCGATGGCCCGGCGGCCCGCAGCCACCAGGCGCACCCCCTCGGCCAGCCGCTCCGGCGGCACACAGAGGCTCATGAACCCCAGTGCGCGCTCGGCCAGCGCCCTGCGCACCTGCCCTGGATGGGGATCGGCCGACAACATCAGCACCCTGCATCCCGGCGCCTGCTCGGAGAGCCCCGCCAGAACGGGGCTCCCCGGCAGGCCGGCGTCGACGACGGCCACGTCGGGGCAGCTCTCGATGGCCGCCCGCACCGCGTCGTCCGCGCATCCCGCCTGCGCCACGACCCGCAGATCGGGCTCGGCTCCAAGGATGGCCAGCAGGCCACGACGCACCAACGGCAGGTGCTCGGCGATCAGTATGCGGATCAAGGACTCCCCCTTCATCGTCTCTTAGGGTGATCGTTTGATCGCGTACTGTCAATGCGTTCCAAAAAGCGGGCAAGCCGTACCGCGCGGCAGATTCGACTACCCTTGGGTTGGCGGTTTTTTCGCCGGTCCTGCCGTCTGCCGTGGAGCGCGACTAGATGAACTGGCTCTATCTCGTGGGGATCATCCTTTTCCTCCTCGGGCTGATGTTCTCCATCGCGCTGCACGAGCTCGGTCACCTGGTGCCCGCCAAGATCTTCGGTGTGCGGGTGACCCAGTACATGGTGGGTTTCGGGTCGACGGCCTGGTCGCGGCGGAAGGGCGAGACCGAGTACGGCATCAAGTGGATCCCGCTCGGCGGCTACATCCGCATGATCGGCATGCTGCCTCCGCGGCCGGGTGACGACCCCTCCAAGGCCAGGAGCACCGCGACGGGCCCGTTCCAGGGGCTCATCGAGTCCGCCCGCGACGCCGCCCTGGAAGAGGTGCGGCCGGGCGACGAGGACCGCGTCTTCTACCGCAAGAAGTGGTGGCAGAAGGTCATCATCATGTCCGGCGGCCCGGCGATGAACTTCGTGCTGGCCTTCGTCTTCTTCAGCATCCTGCTGGTCGGCATCGGCCTGCCCACGTGGGCCCCGATCGTCTCGCCCGAGACCAACACGTGCGTGATCCCCGTCTCGGAGCAGCGCACCACGTGCAAGCCCACCGACAGGCCCACCCCCGCCGCCCAGGCCGGCCTGAAGTCCGGCGACCGGCTGGTCTCCCTCGACGGCAAGAAGATCGCCGACTGGGCCGCCGCCACCCACCTGATCCGCTCCCACGGGCCGGGTGCCGCGCGGCTCGGCATCGTCCGCGACGGCAAGCCGATGACGCTCAACGTCACGCTCATCGCCCAGGACCGCCCCAACCTCGAAGACCCGCAGAAGATCGACAGGAACGTCGGCTTCCTCGGCGTGCTGCCCACCGAGGTCATGCAGCAACAGAACCTCGGGCAGGTCATCGGCTACATGGGCGAGCTGACGGGCAGGGTGGCGGGCTCGCTGCTCAACCTGCCGGAGAAGATGGTCGGCGTCTGGCACGCGGCCTTCTCCGGCGAGGAGCGCGACCCCGAGGGCCCGGTCGGCGTCGTCGGCGCGGGCCGCATGGGCGGCGAGATCCTCGCCTCCGACCTGTCCAACGAGAAGAAGATCGCCATCTTCGTCAACCTGCTGGCCGGGTTCAACCTGGCGATCGGCATGTTCAACCTCATCCCGCTGCTGCCGCTCGACGGCGGGCACATCGCCGGTGGCCTGTGGGAGGGCCTCAAGCGGGCCTACGCCAAGATCATGCGCCGGCCCGAGCCCGGCTACGTGGACATCGCCAAGGTGCTGCCGCTGACCTACGCGATCGCGATCGTCATGATGATCATGGCGGGCCTGCTCATCTACGCCGACCTGGTCAACCCGCTGCGGCTGACGGGCTGACGGGTTGACCGGCGGGCTGTCTCAGCCCTGCGTGAGCTGACGGCCGGGCTGTCTCAGCTCTGCGTGAGCTGACGGCCGGGCTTTCTCAGCCCCGCGTGAACGGCGCCAAGGCGGGGCCGAAGGCCGCACCCAGGATGAGCCAGCCGAGGATGACGGCGAGCCAGATCATGGCGCGTCTGCCCGGCGGGGGGCCGCTGCGCAGCAGCGAGATTCCGAGGGGGATCAGCGCGACGCAGATCCCGCCCGCGGCGATGACCGACTGCGGGATCTGGGTGCCTTTGAGTGTCCCGAGCGCGAGCGCCGACATCAGGCCGAGCGCGACCGAGCGGCCCAGACCCAGCGCGCCGGAGCGGTAGGCGCCGACGGCCAGCACGATCCAGCCCAGCAAGGCCGGCCCCGACAACGTCCTGAACGGATGCCAGCGCGTGTCCCGCCATGCCAGGTAATAGTCGTCGATGCCGTTGATCATCGACGACAGGCCCAGGCTGTCGGTCAGGTGGAAGGCCAGGTGGTCGGTGCCGTACTGGAAGGTCCGGGTGAACAGGCCGGCGATCACCAGGCAGCCGCCCCACAACCCCCACAGCGGTGCGGTGGCGGCGATCCTCTGCGCCAGCGTCATGATCGCAGGACACAGCAGGATGATCCCGCAGGCGAAGCAGGCATAGGCGGCGGTGACCAGGGTGGGGTGCCTGGTGTAGGCGGCGAGCTGATCAGGGAAGAAGAAGTGGAACGGGGAGCGTAGGAGAATCCCGGTCATGAGCAGGGCAGGGCCGCTGATCAGCGCGACGGCGCTCACCCATCGTCCGGGGAACGGCGGTTGCCGGCTCAGGTTGGCCGTGGCGTTGACGGCCCGTCGCTCCGCGCCGGCCCGTCGCCATCGCGTGATCCGCCGGCGAAGCTCAACATGCATGCGTTCCTGCCCGTCGTTGTCGGTGTCGGCGCGGCTCTGTGTGCCGGGCCCAGCAGCATGGTGATGGGCGGCGCGGCGGGAGCGCGTCCGGCTGGGGTCGCATCTTGGTGCGGCATGCACGAGGCCGGTACGACCCCGGACAGACGCGGTTGTCCTACCGTGGGCAGATGCCGGATGACGTGGTGAGGCGATAACTTCTCGTCATGAACTGGGCTCGGCGGCTCGGCCGGAGTGGTCCTGCCGACGCGGTGGTGGCGGTCATCGTGACGCTGCTCGTCGGCTACACCCTGGTCGATCCGCCGGGGCCGTCGCCGTCATGGCCCGCCTGGTCGGCCTGGCCGGTCGCGGCGGTCGTGAGCTTTCCCGTCGCGTTCCGGCGGCGCCGGCCGCCGGCCATGCTCGCTCTCGCATGCGCCGGGGGTGCGGCGGCGATCGTGGCCGGCGCCGCCGCGGCGGGCGCGCTCTCGGTGTCTTTCCTGCCGACCGTGCTCGTTCTGTACCTCGTGGCCTCCACCGCCTCGATCGCCTGGTCGCTGGCAGGCCTGGCGGCCTGCCTGTCCGTCGCGGCGATCACGGTCCTGATCTTCTACGCCCAGGTGTTTCCCGGCCTCTCGCCCGCGGGCACGCCCAGCGAGCTGCCTCCCTACTGGCCAATCGAGATCGGCATGATCGGCGTGCTGCTGGCGGCCGCCTGGACGCTCGGCACGGCCGTGCGCTGGAAGCGGGACACGACCACCCGCCTCGTCCGCCACCTCGCCGAGGCCGCGGTGGGCGACGAGCGCAGGCGCATCGCCAGGGAGCTGCACGACATCATCGGCCACAGCATGAGCCTGATCGCGGTCAAGGCCACCGTCGCCAACCACGTCGCCGACGCCCGCCCGCAGGAGGTCCGTGCCGCGCTGTCCGTCATCGAGCAGACCAGCCGGAGCACGCTCACCGAGATCCACCGCGTGCTCGACCTCCTGCGCTCCGACGCCGATCCCCAGCAGGCCGGCCTGCTTGTTCCCGGCATGGCGGACCTGCCCGAGCTGGCGGCACACGCCCGTTCCGCCGGGGTCGAGGTGGCTCTGTCCGTCCGCGAGGAGGCCGCGCTCCCTCCCGCGGTCGCGGTGTCGGTCTACCGGATCGTGCAACAGGCCCTGACCAACGTCGTCACCCACGCGGGGCCGACGCGCTGCTCGGTCACCGTGGACGTCGACGGGCGCGAAGCCGTGATCGAGGTCGTCGACGACGGCCCCCGCCACGGCCGGCCGTCGCGACCGGGCCACGGCGGACACGGCCTCATCGGCATGCGGGAACGGGCGAAGGCGTACGGAGGCACGTTCAGCGCGGGATCGCGGCCTGAAGGGGGCTTCCGCGTGGCGGCCCGGCTGCCCTACGACCCGAACGGCGACCCGGCATGAGCATCGACGCCGCCCCGCACAGTCAGTCCGCGCCCATCCGGGTGCTGCTCGCCGAGGACCAGGTCCTCGTACGCGACAGCTTCAAGGTCCTCATCGACACCACGCCGGGGCTGGCCACCGTGGGGGAGGCGGGCACCGGCGCCGAAGCCGTGCACCTGGCCCGCCGGCATCGTCCGGACGTCGTCCTCATGGACGTGCGCATGCCGGACATGGACGGCATCGAGGCGACCAGGCGGATCTGTGCCGACCCGGCCATTCCCGGCACGCGCGTGCTGATGCTCACCACGTTCGACCAGGACGACTACGTCTACGCGTCGCTCCGGGCCGGCGCGAGCGGTTTCCTCCTCAAGCACGCCACGGCGACCGAGCTGCTGGCCGCCATCCGGGTCGTCGCCGCCGGCGAGGCGCTGCTGGCGCCCACCGTGACCCGCCGGCTCATCGCCGACGTCGTGCGACGCTCCCATCCTGCCCCGGCCACGCGCGACCTCGGCCACATCACCCAGCGCGAGCGCGAGGTGCTCACCCTCGTCGGCACGGGCTTGTCCAACTCCGAGATCGCCGAGCACCTGCACCTCACCGTCGGCACGGTCAAGACCCACATCGGCCGGCTCCTGGCGAAACTGCAAGCCCGCGACCGGGCCCAGCTCGTCATCGCCGCCTATGACGGCGGGCTCGTCAACCCGTCGTCGCGCTGATCGCCGAACCGGTGGCCCGCCGCCGAGTGATCCCCCGGCCCTCAGTTCATCGAGATGTGCACGTGGTCGTAGTGGTTCTCGGTGATGCTGCCGCGGTCGGACATCGAGCTCCAGCCCGAGCCGTGGTTGATGCGCTGCTTCCAGATCACGTACTTGACGCCCAGCTTGCTCTGGTTCTTGATGGCCCACTCCGCGATGCGGTCGCCCAGGGCGACGTTGGCGGCGGAGGGCATCGAGCCGCCCGTGCTCATCATGAAGTCGCAGGCCCGGCCCAGGGGGTGCTCGCCGCTCGAGCCCGAGCGGAAGCAGCCGACGGTGAAGGGCAGCGCGAAGTTCTTGCCGATCTGCTCCTTCATCAGCCGCGTGCGCGGGGTGATGTTGTCGGAGCCGGACGGCAGTTCGGGCGCCCAGCCGCCGTCGGCCCTGCGGTTGGTGCCGAACGGCACCAGGTCCTGGAGCTTCTTCTGGATGTCGTCGATGACGTCTTCGGCCTCGTCGCGCCGGCCGGCCACCTCGGCCGCGTCCTTGCGGATCTTGTCGGCGAGCTCGTCGGCCTCCACCGCGGCCTTCTTCTTCTCGTCGCGCGCCTTGATCACGCCCTGCACGAACGCCTGCTGCTCGGCGGTGACCTGGTTGAGCACCGCGGCGCCGCCGCTGTTCTCGGGCAGCATGAAGGCGGGCACGGCAGGGTTGCCGTTCTGGTAGCGCAGACGTGCTATCTCGGCGACGCGCTTCTCGGCCGTCGTCAGCGCCTCCTCGGCGGTGGCCAGCCGGGCCTTGGCCGCCTTGGCGGACTCCTGCGCCTTGGCCAGCTCGACGCGCTTGAGGTTGTACGCCTCGATCAGCTTGTCGACCTTGTTGTTGAGCTGCTTGAGCTGCGCGCGCAGCTCCGACTCCTTGGGTTTGGGGGCCGCGGACGCCGGGGTCGCCGAGACGACGACGGCGGCGGCGGTGATGAGACCGATGGCAAGACTCGCGGGGGACGAAGCCGCCACGTAGGTGTTCCTCTCCCTCTGCCGGCCGGGTTAGCTGACGGGTTCGGGTATGGGAGCTGCGTTTCCCTACCACCGAAGTGGATTCACCCCAGGTGCGATGGGTCCCCGGCTCCCGGGCAACTCGCCCGGGATTAGGCGGTGCAACGGCTGTTACGGCCGATGCATAAGGGGATATTAGTGGTAGATCACGAGTCATGCGACCTTAAGCCGAAATCTATTCTTGATCTACTTGTGACCGGAGCATGCGCGCGGCCTCCTCCGGCAACACGTCGTTGACGAACGCGCCCATGGCCGACTCCGAGCCCGCCAGATACTTGAGCTTGTTCGGCGCCCGCCGGATGCTGAAGAGCTCCAGATGCAGGTACGCGAGCTCGCGGTCCCGCCGCACCGGGGCCTGGTGCCAGGCCGAGATGTACGGCATCACAACCCCGAACAGCCCGTCGAAGGCCCGCAGCACCGAGGTGTAGAGCGGGGCGAACGCCGCACGCTCCTCCTCCGTGAGCGCCGCCAGGTCCGGCACCTGCCGGTGCGGATACACGTGCACCTCGAACGGCCAGCGCGCGGCCGCGGGAACGAACGCCGTCCACAGCTCGTTGCCGGCGACCACCCGTGTCCCGGCGGCGCGCTCGGCGGCCAGCACGTCGGCGAAGAGGTTGCCCGCGCCCTGGTAGCGGGCCGCGGCGCCGAGCTGAAGTTTCGTCCTGGGCGTGACGTACGGGTAGGCGTAGATCTGGCCGTGCGGATGCGCCAGCGTGATGCCGATCTCCTCGCCCCGGTTCTCGAAGCAGAAGACCTGCTCCACGCCCTCGATCCCGGACAGCTCGGCCGTACGGTCGGCCCACGCCTCCATGACCAGCCGCACCTGGGCGTCGGAGAGCTTGGAGAAGGACGACGAGTGATCTGCTGTGAAGCACACCACCTCGCACCGCCCCACTCCCGGACGAACCTCACTCAGCCCGCCCACATCGTGATATGTCCCGAAATTCGTGGAGAAAGAGGGAAAGCGGTTCTCGAACACCGCCACGTCGTAGTCATAGGCCGGGATCTCCGTCGCCCGTGTGTCCGACGACGGGCACAACGGGCACTCGGCGGAGGTGCCCGTCGGCAGGAACGTCCGCGTCTGCCGGTGCCCGGCCATCGCGATCCATTCCTCGGTCAGCGGATCGTAGCGCAGTTCGGACGCCACCGGCCGGGGCTCCAGCGGGCGCCGGTCGATCGCGCTCCGGTCGGCGTCGTCACGCCGGTCGAAGTAGATCAGCTCTCGGCCGTCGGCCAGATGGGTGACGGTGCGCTTCAATGCGTGCCCTCCGCGATGATCAGTTCTCCGGCTCGTTCGGTCAGTTCGGTGCGTGCGTCCTCGGGCAGCCCCGCGTCGCTGATGACCACGTCGGCCTCGCTCAGCTCGGCGATGGTGCTGATGCCCACCGTGTTCCACTTCGTGTGGTCGGCGGGGACGACCAGCCGGTGCGCGGCCGTCACGAGCTCCCTGTCAGTCTCCGACTCCAGCAGGTTGGGCGTGGTGAACCCGGCCCGCACGCTCATCCCGTGCACGCCGAGGAAGAGCGTGTCCACGTGCAGGCGGCGGATCGCGGCCACGGCCACCGGGCCGACCAGCGCGTCGGACGGCGTGCGTACGCCTCCGGTCAGCACGACGGTGCGGTCGGCGCGCGGGTTGCGGTGGAAGACCTCGGCGACGGGGATCGAGTTGGTGATCACGGTCAGCTCGGGGACGCCGATCAGATGGTGGGCCAGCGCCCACGTGGTGGTGCCCGCCGACAGCGCCACGGCGGTGCCGGGGCGTACCAGCCTGGCCGCGTGCCGCGCGATGGCTTCTTTCTCCTGCTGCTGGCGGGCGGACTTCGCGGTGAAGCCCGGCTCCTCGGTCGATCCGGGACCGAGAGCGGTCGCGCCGCCGTGCACCTTCTCCAGCAGACCGCGCTCGGCCAGCACCTCGAGGTCGCGGCGGATGGTCATGTCGGAGACGCCGAGCTCGCGTACGAGGTCGGCGACCCGGACGCCGCCGTTGCTGCGCACACGTTCGAGGATCGTCTGCTGCCGCTGCTGTGCGAGCACGCCCGCTCCTTCCAACAGATTCCACCAAATTATGACACGGCGCTGTTGGGGAATGTTAGTTCGGTACGGATCACTTGCGCTGGTCAGCACGGGCGAGAGACGTTGGGAGAACACCGATCATCCGGAGGCGAGCTTATGGCCAGGCGAGCACGCAAGGGCAAGGCACGCAAGAAGAAGAAGGCGAACCACGGCAAGCGCCCGACGGCACGCTGACAGGTGGCCGCCCGCCGGCGGCCACCTCCGGCCCCATCCCGGCAGCTCGACGCGCGGCTGCGGGAGCGGATGGCCGCATGCATCCGGCCGTCCGGATGCGGCAGCCGGCGCCTGAGGTCACAGGAGGAGCGCCGGCCGGTCGGGATGATCGGCTCTGATCACGACGTCGGCCGCCTCCTGGGGCCGCACCTCGCGCTCGTACCGCTCGTAGGCGGGCAGCCGCCACCGCTCCTCCTCGGGCGTGCGGCGGCCCAGCGCCGCCGCGGACAACCACACATGCACGCCCAGCTCGAACGCCAGCCCCCGCCCCAGCAGCAGCGTCCCGTCCACGATCACCACCCCGCCCGGCGGCAGCTCCTCGTAGGGCAGCCGGTACGCCCGGTCGATCCGGCTGTCCCACAGGGCCGGCAGCACCCGCCCCGAGCCGTCCTCATCCAGGGGATCCAGCACCTCCCTGCGCAGCGCCTTGACGTCGAGCCAGTCCTCGTAGAAGGCGTCGGGATCGGCCCTGCCGTGCTCCAGCCGCAGCGACGCGGGCCGCAGGAAGTCGCCCGCGGAAACCCGCAGCACGGACCGGCCGCGCAGCCGGAGCGGCGCGACCAGGTCGTCGGCCAGCGCTTCCGGCCGTCCGGCAGGCGCACCGTCGACGGCCACCCGCACCCGGCGCTCGCGGGGCCACCCGGAGATCCGCTCGGCCAGCTCGTCGACGAGAACGTCACGGGAGATCGGTCGCGCACGCATCGGCACCAGCTTACGAGCGCCCTCCGCCCGGCGTCCCCGCCGCGCGGAGGGCGCGGAACAGGTGTGCAGAACATCCGGAGGCGTTCGATCGTAGGGTTCGCCCATGGACTGGCAGACGTGGCACGACGCGTACGACGACCCCGGCTCGCGGCTGACGCAACGGTTACGGGTCGTGCGGCAGCGGATCCGGCTGGCGCTCGACGCCTGCCCGCCCGGCCCGCTGAGGCTCGTGAGCCTCTGCGCGGGGCAGGGCCGTGACGTGCTGGAGGTGCTCGCCGGCCATCCCCGCCGCGAGGACGTGCTGGCGCGTCTCGTGGAGCTCGACCCGCGCAACACCGCGGTCGCCGAGGAGACGGCCAGGACGAGAGGGCTGGAGCAGGTCGAGGTGATCACGGCCGACGCCGCGCTCACCGACCACTACCGGGGCATGGCTCCCGCCGACATCGTGCTCGCCTGCGGCGTGTTCGGCAACATCACGGACGAGGACGTCGAGCGTACGGTCGACACGTGCGCCCAGCTGTGCCGGACGGGCGGCACGGTCATCTGGACGCGCCACCGCAAGCCCCCCGACCTGGTGCCGGAGATCTGCCGGTGGTTCGAGGAACGCGGCTTCCGCCTCGCATGGCTGTCCGGACCGGACGCCGGCTTCGGCGTCGGCGCGCACCGCTTCACCGGCTCCCCACGGCCCCTGATCACGGGAAAGCGCATGTTCACGTTCGTCGGCTACGATCTGCTCGGCAACGGTTGAGCACCAGTGCCCGGCACGACGAAGGCCAGGCCCCTCAGGCCGGATGACCTGGCCTTCTCCTCATGGGAGCGGACGACGGGAATCGAACCCGCGTAGCTAGTTTGGAAGACTAGGGCTCTACCATTGAGCTACGTCCGCGCGAACCGGTCGAAGTCTGGTCTAGACTTCATCCGGTCGTCAGGGCGTAAGCGTACCGGAGTCGCGGACCGCATGCGCACTCGGCGAGACGGGGCGTGGCGCAGCTTGGCAGCGCGCTTGCTTTGGGAGCAAGAAGTCGCAGGTTCAAATCCTGTCGCCCCGACCAGCTAGAAGGCCCCTTCCGATCCGGAAGGGGCCTTCTGGGTGACTAGTGAGTGACTAGGGTCTGGCTCACGGACGCACGCGCTCATGTCGTCCCATCACGCTTCGCCCCAGACCGACGCCGAGGCAGACGCTGCTCGATCTCGGGAGGGTTCTGCTCCTGCCGCGAAATCGGCGCGTTTGGTAACGCTGAGCGTGTCGGTGCCGGCGATCACCACTGGGCGATCAGACGCTGGCGGATGGCGGCGTCGCGCATCGCGCCTTCGGGGTTGAAGCAGATCACGAACCGGTCGGCCTCGCCGATCCGGACCTCTTTGACCTTCAGATTCTCGGCCACGTCCTGGTAGCGGCCCTGGCGGGACAGCGCGCCCTTGGCCTCGGCCGAGCCCGAACGCAGCCGTTCGCCGATGATGTAGTGGTGATCGCCTTGGCGCAGGTAGCGGCGGTTGTCGGCGGAGGCGAAGCCGCGATCACCGACCCACCGATCTTGGATAGGGTCCAGTCCCGCATGTCGTCCTTGACCTGGCGGATCAGGGCGGTGTCGGTGGTGTTGCCGGGCCAGGACCAGATGCGGACCGGGATGCCGTCGCGGGTGACGGCCATGCCGATGACGATCTGCGGTAGGTCGTCGCGGTGGTCTTTGGACTTGCCGCGGGAGCGGAAGCCCTTCATCACCGCCTCGTCACCACCGCCATCGCCGTTGTCGTCGCCGTTGTCGGGGTCTGGCAGCCGGATGCCGCGCCGATCGCGGGCGATCGGCTCGTCCGGTTCGTCGATCTCGAAGTAGGTGGAGGTGGTGTCGAAGAACAGCAGAGTCGACTTCCAGGTTGAGCAGGGTGGCGACCTGGTCGAACACCTTGTGCTCGACGGAGTCTTGGACCTGGTGCAGCCAGTCCATCGCCCGGTAGCAGGCGTCGTCGGAGCAGGCGGGCAGGCCGTCGACGTGGGCGCCTGGGCCGACCCAGTGCGAGGCGGCCAGTGTGGAGGCATCTTGGCGGCTTTGGCGATGGATCCCCTCGTTGTGGGCGAGTTGGAGGTCGAGTTCGTGCACCGGCAGCGCTTCAGGACACGTGCGGAGGCTCGGCTGAAGATCGCGACCTGGGTCGCGGACTTCTACAACGTCAAGCGGAGGAACAGCGCCAACGATGGGCTGTCGCCTGTCACATTCGAGCGTCAGATGATCGAGAAGAGGCAGGCATCATCGGCCCTGCTGAGGGCCGCTGTGGCATAGGACCGTCTCCACGGTTTGAGGGGATTGACACACGAAAGAGTTGCTGGCCGGCAAGTCCGGAGCGCAGCATTCCTGACTGGAAACCCGTAACGACGAGGCCCGCGTCTTCCTCGGTGCGGGCACGACTCCCAGCCTTCCAGTCTTGGGAGCCTCCTACCAACCCGGGGCAGCTCACACGATAGGTTGATCACGCACTGGACATATGAAGTTAACGGGAGTGGGAATGCCTGACAGCTTTCGCGCAACCATCGACGAACTGGCCATGGAATACAACCGGCGCGCCCAGCAGGTCCACGACCTACACCGCGAGTTGAATGAGCTGCGGTGCACCTCCAAGTCCCGAGACGGCATGGTCGGCGTGACCCTGGGAGCACGCGGGCAGGTCTACGCCATCGAGCTGAACCCGCGCGTTCACCGCACTCTGTCGGCCACCGAACTGGCCGCCGCCATCATGGAGCAGATCGCCCAAGCCACCGCGCAGGCGACCGCCCGCGCCGAGGAGCTCATACGCCCGCTGCTCCCCGACGACCTGCCTAACGAGGAGATCTTCGGCCCTGGCATGACCCTCGACTCGCTGCTGCCCCAACCCCTCGACCTCGGCGTCGACGCGCCGCCACGCCGGTGACCTTCGACGGCATGCACGTCGAGTATTCCGCGCTAGAAGCCAGCGCCAGTTCCGCCGAGGACCAGCAGACGCGGATCGCTCGCGCCCGCGACATCCTGCGTGCCGCCTTCGATCGCGACCGCCGCACGCTCGGAGACGATCAGTACGGCGCCGAGCTGGAAAACCAATTGCCGGAGATCGAGAACGAAATCTTCGACGCCTTCCATGCCTATATCCACGCCCTTGGCGAAGGCGCCGACAGGCTGCGCGTCAGCGTGCGCAACTACAAGCTGGCCGACGGCGATAGCTCAGCTGGATGAGCTTCGACGACGTGCTCATCCCCGCGTGGATGAAGCCATCGATCGGCTGGGTGGTTGGGGCGGACTGGCCACAGGGCGATGAGGGAGGTTGCTTCCGGCTCGCCGACGCCTGCGTGACGGCCGCCCACCAGATCGTCGCGGGCACCGCGGTCGCCGACCCGTACAGCGCCCGCCGGATCGGCCGGGCCTGGGACGGCGCGGCCCACCAGGCGTTCGCCGAGCACGTCGCCATCACTGCCGACAAGCACGTCGCCAACCTGGTCACCCGGCTGATCCATGCAGCGATCAAGCTGAACGCGGTCGGCGTGCTGATCCAGCACACGAAGTACCTGATCGAGGCCACGGTGTGGTTGTTGGTCGTGCAATTCGGCCACCTGGCTGCCACCGCCGCGGCCACCGGCGGCTCCAGCCTCGCGGCCATCCCCGCCCGTCTGCAACTTGCCAGGCTGACCGTAGCGATGATCGCCAAAATGGCTTTGATCCACATTGCGCTGTTCGCCGCGATCAGCGCCGGCGTGGGCGCTGCCGTGCAGTACCTGCAGATCGAAGGCGGCCGCCGTGACGGCTTCGACCAGCTCCAGCTCGCGACCTCGGCAGCCACCGGCGGCCTGATGGGCCTGTTCAAAGGTGCCTTGGCCGGCGGACTGACCCGGCTGTCCACCCCTGCTCTGGCCAAGGGGCTCGGCCTGTCACGAGCCGAGATGGGCCTGTGGGAGAAACTTCTCGCCGCCGCCACCCACTCCCTCTACGGTCAAGCCGCCCAGTACGGCCTGGCCGGCGGCCTGGCGAGCTTGGCCACCATGCTCTATAACGGCGACCTGGACCTGACCACCCTCGGCAAAACCGTCCTTTCCAGCGCGCTCGGCGCCGACGGGCAGCACCTGACCTCTCCAGCGATCCCCCACCACTGGAACACCAGGATCGGCGATCCCCGCTTCGAGGCCCCGCTGCGCCGTCTGGAAGAACTCGATCCAGCCGCTTTCGGCCGCGTGCACGACACCGTGAACTCCGGCCGGCTCCGCGACACGAACCGATTCACCGATGCCCTGGACCAGGCTCTGGCCTCCTGGCGACCCCCGAGTGACTCCATTTACGCCGTGCGCCCAGGGACGAGGGAATTCCTGATGGGGGTCGGCGACACGGCGCCGATCTACATCGCCCGCGGCGGCGAACACCTCGTCTACGAACTCCAGGACAGCATCCTCAAGATCGACCACAACACGTCCGCCAGAGTCATGAACTGGCGCTCGCCGGACTTCGATCCCGATCACATCGGGCGCTCTGACGTGGTCTTTGAGCTGCTGCGCATCCTGCGCGATAAGGAAAGCCGCTACGCGATGCTCCAGGACCTCCACGGAGCCCACCATGTCCCCCGCCAGCGGTCTTATGTATGGGAAGTCGCGTGGCCTGGACGCGTTCTCAACGAGATCGTCGGCGCAGTCAAAGCCGACCCCGAGCGGATCTACAAGATGCCCGCCATCGTCACCATCCAGCATCGGTACTACGGATTGGAAAGCCTCAGCAGCCCGGATCTCGCGACCGGATACGCCGAGAAGGCCAACCGGAATCCACCTCCTGACGTGTACCTCGAAGCAGGACGGCGCTGGCTGGAAAACATCGGCCCGGCTCGCTTCGGCCAGGAGCTTTTCCTTGACGCGCAACGAAGTCCGTCACTCACGAGGTTGTTCCACCTGGCGCAGGACAACCCCGAGCTCATGGCCGAGATCCGGAAATTCACACGCAACGCTCTGCACTACAGCCAATGGACCGGCGAGACGATGGACATGGTCGGCCGGGGCAACGTCGTCTTCCTCGACTCCCGGTCGTATCTCCTCGTCGACGCGCTACACCCCTACCCGGTCAAGACCCTGGCAGAGGCGTCCCTCCTGCTCCGACGGCTCGACGAGAACGAGGAGCTCACCAGAGGTGATCGGGTTTATCTGCTCAACGTGCTCAACTACGTCAGGACCGTCAACGCTCTCGCCCACTTCACCGGCCTCGACGACCGGCTTGACATCGTCCCGCCCGGTTTCGACTCCCGAGGATGGCTGCGGTTCCAGCAAATGTGGAACTCCTACCAGTGATCTATCATCCATAGATGAACGTCGTTTCAGGCCCCTGGGACCGTACGCTCATCTGAGAGCTGTGGAACATCTCCCAGTCATACTCCAGCTGGGGCGAGATACGGTTCACGAGCTTCCCGTGCCGGCCGTACAGGCAGGGCAGAGACGGAAGGCGAGCTGGATGGGAAGCCGACGACGCATAGCCCTGTGCGGACGCGGTCCGTGACCTTGCCGCAGTAATCACACTCGGAGGTGACCAGCTGCATTTGTGAGCACGTGCATGCCTGCTTACGGTCGAGCTGTGATGGAGTCTCGGAAGGACCGCCCCGTGTGGCGGCAGGTGGCCGATGAGATGCGCCGGCGGATCGCGGCCATGTCGCCGGGCGACCTGGTGGACTCCGAGCAGTCGATGGTGCAGGAGTTCGGCATCGCGCGCGGAACGGCGCGTAAGGTGATCGCGCACCTTCGCGAGGAAGGCGTGATCTACACGGTCCCGGGCCTGGGCTCGTTCGCCGGTCCGAAGCCCCCCGAGGATGGCGCCGAACCAGGAGACCGCAACACGAGTTGATCGCCGATGCCCTGCAACTGAAAGGGCTCGGCGCTGTCACCTCCGGCGGCGTTGGAAACTCTGCGGGACGGAGGAGTCCCCAGCGTCCCCGGTGTCTCTCGACTGGGTCTCACCAGCGGAAAGAGAAGAGATCAAGAGGGACACCCTCTGCTGGTTGTGTCCCCGCTGTCCCCGGCAGAGGCGAAGAGGTGCTTGGCACGCTTGGCCAGTGGCGTTGCGCGCGGAAGGACGGCTGCAACATGTTGCAGCGCTTCTGCGTGCGAAGCGCGGCCTGGAAGGGGTGGGCGAAGCGCCATTATGGCCGTCGAGACGGGACGCTTCGGCCTTACATGGCTGTGTCCCTAGAGTTGATGACACTGGCGTCCGTGCCTGTCACGCGGTCGGCTGAGTGACGGACTGCGTGACAATCACCGTGGTCAATCATGGACGTTGGCGGACGGTCCCGCACTCTCGCCGCCGGCCAAGGGGTGGCGCGGCCAAAGCGAACCTTGTTTGAAATGATTTGGGAGCAAGAAGTCGCAGGTTCAATCCTGTCGCCCCGACCAGGCCGCGAAGGCCGCTCACCGAAACGGTGGGCGGCCTTCGATATGTGCCGACTCCCGGCAGGGGTGCATCTACGTGCACCCCCGCCGGGTAGCCAACCCGATTCTCCCCGGCCGCGCCCGGCCCTAGCGTCGAAGCAAGCAGCCGATCGACGAGGGAGAACGCCGTGACCACCGCAGAGAGCAAGGCCGACCGTACGGCCGCCAGTGGGCGCGCCCTTTCCGTCATCCTCTGGATCCTCCAGGTTGTCGTGGCCGGTTTCTTCCTCATATCGGCCATGGGCAAGTTCTCGAACGTGGAACCGGCGAAGTCCACGTTCGAGGCCATCGGGTTCGGAGACTGGTTCCGCAACCTGGTGGCCGTGCTGGAGGTGGCGGGGGCCGTGGCGCTGTTCGTGCCGCGCCTGGCCGGCCTGGCGGGTCTGGCGTTCGTCGGGCTGATGGCGGGCGCGACGCTGACCGAGTTGTTCGTGTCGGGCGGCGGCGGTGTGCTGCCGCTGACGGCGCTCGTGCTCTGTGCCGTGATCGCCTGGGGGCGCCGGCAGAGCACGGCCCGGCTGTGGGCGGTGGTCACCCGGCGTTAAATAGACTGTGAAGTCCCGCCCCCGTCACGGGCAAGGACATGTTCGAGCTGTTCGACGACGACCCGATCTCCCGCCCCCTCACCTATCCGGGCCGGATCCCGGCGACCTCCGGGGTCCTGGTCGACGACGCGTACGTGCCGCTCCAGCCGTCGGGCAGCAGCCCGGGGGAGTGGCGCGCGGCCGGCGAGCCGCTCAGGACACTGCTGGCACACCGGGGCTGCCGGCCGCTGTCGGCTCGCCACCGCGTCGTCGCCGTGGGATCCAACGCCGCGCCGAGCCAGGTGCGCAGGAAGTTCCGCGGCCACGGGGTGTGCAGCGTCGTCCCCATGACGCTCGCCGACGTGCCGGGCGTCGCCCCCGGCGTCTCGGCCCATGTGAGCAGGGCGGGCTACGTGCCCGCCGCGCCGATCGACACGCCCGGCGAGACGTCCAGGCTGTTCGTGCTGTGGCTGGACGAGCGGCAGCTCGCCGCCCTCGACCTCACCGAGCCCAACTACACGAGGAGCACGCTCGCGCACCCGATCACGCTGGAGCCGGGTCTGCGCCTTCCGCCCGCCTTCGTCTACGCGGGAAAGCACGGATGCCTCATGGACGCCGGCCGCCGCCCCCGCCGCCTGACATCCCAGCGAGCGCTCATCCAGTCCCTCCTGGAGGAGACCCCAGGGCTGAGCCGCCTGTGCGGCGACACGCCGGACGACTTCGTCGCCACCGTCAGGGACGAGACCGTGCGCGCGGCGGCGTCCCGCCTCCTCCAGGCTCGGCCGAGGCGAGAGCGGGCCGCCGGGTAGAGTCGGGCCGCGTGACCGACACCAATGCCGACACCCGCGTTCCCCCGTCCCGGTTCGGCGACGAGCGAACCATCCTGGACAACTGGCTCGAGTGGCACCGCGCCACGCTCGCCGTCAAGTGCGCCGGCCTGACGGACGAGCAGCTGCGCCTGCGTTCCGCGCCGCCCTCCACCCTGTCCCTGCTGGGCCTGGTCAGGCACATGGCGCACGTCGAGCGGGTCTGGTTCCGCCGGATGCTCAACGGCGAGGACATCCCCAAGCTGTGGGACAAAGACCGCGACAACGACGCCGACTTCAACGAGGTCGACACCGCCTCCGTCGAGGAGGCGTTCGCCACGTGGCGGGAGGAGATCGAGCTGGCCCGCGCCCTCTCGGCCGCCGCACCGCTGGACGCCGTCGGCGAATACCGGGGCGCCGAGTGCTCGCACCGCTGGATCCTCGTCCACATGATCGAGGAGTACGCCCGCCACAACGGCCACGCCGACCTGCTACGCGAGCGCATCGACGGCGCCAAGGGCGACTAGGGGCGGCCGGTCTCGCGGAAGATGATCGCGGCGCCGAACGCCGCGCGGGCGGGCACGACGAGCTCTCCGGCGGAGGTCCTGCCCAGCGGGATGTCGCCGGCGCGCAGAAGCCGTTCGGTCGCCGCGGCGTCGTTCACGCCCACCGCGTAGGCCACGAAGCCGGGCAGCGCCGCCGCGGTACCCCCTGGCAGCAGCTCGCCCAGCCCCGACGCGGCGGCCAGCGTGACCCTGGCCTCTCCTCCGAGCTCGAACACCCGCACGGGCCCGGCCCGCCGTGCCGTACGCCCCAGGTAACGCTCGTAACGCCGCTCGGTCTCGTCGATCGCGTCGTCGGCCACGCACAGCACGCACTCCACCAGGGCGTGCGCGCCGTTGGGGTGGTCGGCGCCGGCCGGGGCGCCGGCCACGGCGCGGTCGTTGGCGGCCAGCCCGACCCGCCCCTCGGGGACGCGGCCGGGCACGACGCCGTCGATCTCCAGATAGCGGACGGGCTCCATCCGGGTCCCGTCCGCCGTCTCGACCGGGCGCTGCGCGGCATGTACGCCGCCGTGCCCGACGCGGGCCGCCGCCAGCCGCGCGGCGGCCCGGTCGATGTCCCGCGCGTCGAACATCAGGATGTGCACGCCCTCGAAACGCCGCAGGCAGGCCTCCAGGGTGGCCGCGGTGCCGCGGACGGCATCCTTGAGCGCGGCCAGCCGTTCCTCGGGCGCCTTCAGGGGGATCAGCCTGGCGTCGCCAGGCACCCGCCCGGATCCCGCGACCGTGACCAGCTCGACGAAGTTGCCGGGGAAGTACGCGTGCGTGTTGCCCAGGCCGAACGGCTCGGGAGGCTCGCCGAGCACCGGATAGGCCGGGCCCGGCAGGCTGAACCCGAGCCGCCGGTAGCGGTCGAGCGCCTGGTCCATGTCGTGCACGAGGTGGCCGACGTGGTGCAGCCCGCCGATGTCATGATCCATGCTTGCCTCCGTAAGCGGCGTCTTCGAAGTCACGGGAGAGCCGTTCGAAGATCTCGACGACCTCGCCGGCCGCGGGCTCGCGTGCGGACGGCCGCTCGGGCTCGAACGTCCTGCGCAGGGTGTCGGCCAGATGCCCGGCCTTCTCCTCCAGCCCGAGCGGCACGTCGGCGGGCAGCAGCGGTTCGATCGCGAAGAACCCGAACACGATCGTCGGCAGCGAGTAGTCCAGATCCTCGGGACGCAGCCCGGCGCGCAGCAGCCCGTGCCTAGCCAGCACCCGCAGGTAGTCGCGCGAGGCGATCAGCTTGGCGCCCTCCAGCGGTCTCCTGGCCGGGCTGGAGAGGAACTTGTCGAGCGTCTCCGCGTCCCTGGTGAAGAGGGCCCGCAGCACCGGCCGGTCCATCGCCTCCAGGAAGAACCTGCGCATGTAGCGGTGCAGCATGATCTCGTCGGGGTCGGCCCGCATGGCCGCGGCCACCGCGTCCAGCATCGCGACCGCCTCGCGGGCCGCCACGGCGAAGAACAGCTGCTCGCGCGTGCGCCAGTGCAGGTAGATGGTGCCCTTGCCGACTCCGGCCAGCTTCGCGATCTCGTCGATCGTCACCCGCCGGTATCCCCAGCGCAGCAGCAACTCCTTGGCCGCGTCGAGGATCCGGTCGGCCCGCCCGTCGTGCTCGCCCCGCATGCCCCGCCTCCCGGTGACTGTTGACTGGTGACCAATATAGCGTTTTGGTCACGCAGATGTGCACGCATAAGCGCACGACCGCGCATGAAAGCAGGTCAAGGGGGTCGTACGGAAAGTAAGGGGTCCTCTAAGGGGCGTCGGCGCGGAACAGCGCCCAGACGGCCTTGCCGCCGCTCGCCAGCGGGTCCCAGCCCCAGCACTGGCTGTACGTCTCGACGATGTAGAGCCCGCGCCCGTTCTCGGAGATGAAGTCGGGCTCCTTGGGCCGCGGCACCTCGTCACTCGGGTCGGCCACCGCCAGCAGGACGTGCGGGGCGACCCGCATCAGCAGCAGTTCGATGCCGCGCCGCCCGCGTGCGTACATCGCGTACCTGATGGCGTTGGTCACCAGCTCCGACACCACCAGCGCGGCGTCGTCGCTCAGGTCGTGCAGCCCCCAGTCGCGCAGCGTCGAGCGGGTCACGTCCCTGGCGGTCTTCACCGAGTCGGCCTGGAAGGACAGCGGGCACGAGGTCGTGTACGGTTTCCCGCCCATGAGAAGGTGATCGAAACCGACTTCGCGGGTGATCTGCAGGCAATCGGCAGTGGCCAGCGGATCCTCCACCATGCTGCCGATACCTCCCCGTTGAACCTTCGTCAGTGCATGTTTGGCCCAATATGCACTAACCCATGATGGGTCACGCGGCCGGGTCGCTGCAAGACCCAAATGCACGTGCAGTTGCATTGTGCAGGAGCGAGCGGCGCCAGGCTAACGGCCGCCGAATCGGACACGGGGTTGAGACCTTGTCATACGTGGCGATGTGGTGTCACTGTGTGTGCGGACCTTGATAGGAGGAAGCAAGTGACGCAGAACCAGCCGGGTTCCGGGCCGACGGCGCTGCGCATCCTCCTGGGCTCCCAACTGCGCAAGCTCAGGGAAGCGAAGAACGTCACCCGCGAGGAGGCGGGCCACCTCATCCGGGGCTCCGAATCCAAGATCAGCCGCATGGAGCTCGGCCGGGTGGGGTTCAAGGAACGCGACGTGGCGGACCTGCTGACGTTGTACGGGGTCGTGGACGCGCAAGCCCGTGCCGCCGTGCTCGACCTGGTCGCCACCGCCAACGAGCCGGGCTGGTGGCACCGGTTCAACGACGTGCTGCCCACGTGGTTCCAGGCGTACGTCGGCCTCGAAGAGGCGGCCGCCAGGATCAGGACCTACGAGGTCCAGTTCGTGCCGGGATTGTTGCAGACCAAGGAGTACACGAGGGCCGTGGTGACCGCCGGTGCGGCGGGCATCGGAGCCGAGGAGATCGCCAGGCGGGTGGACCTCCGGCTGGAACGCCAGAGGATCCTGGACAAGCCCGACGGGCCCATCTTCTGGGCGGTGATCGACGAGGCCGCCTTACGCAGGCCCATCGGCGGCGCCGAGGTGATGAGGGCCCAGATCGAGCACCTGATCGAGCTGATGCGGCAGCAGAGCATCACGATCCAGATCATGCCGTTCAGCTTCGGGGGGCACAGCGCGGAGGGCGGGGCGTTCAGCATCCTGCGCTTCCCCGACAACGATCTGCCGGACGTCGTGTACGTCGAGCAACTCGCCAGCGCGCTCTACCTCGACAAGCGTGAGGACGTCGACCGATACACCGAGGTGATGGAGCGGTTGTGCGCCGTGAGCACCACCCCGGACGAGACGATCGAGTTGTTGCGGACGATCGCGGACGAGTTCTGAGAGCCGTGGCGTCGTTGTCGGGTGCGCATCTGCCCTAGACTGGCAGTCGGCGTTGGATCCCGCCGTGGCGGAGCATGCCCGACACCGCTCATGTGGGCGCGGCGCGTGAGCCGAAACCGATGAGACGCGCCCGCGATCACTCGTAGCTTGATCAAGGAGACCATTCCGTGAAGACCGCTGTCGAGGAGCTCAGCCCGACCCGGGTCAAGCTCACCGTCGAGGTGCCGTTCGACGAGCTGCGCCCGAGCATGGATGCGGCATACAAGAAGGTCGCGCAGCAGGTGCGCGTCCCCGGGTTCCGGCCTGGCAAGGTTCCGGCCCGCATCATCGAGCAGCGCTTCGGCCGGGCGGTAGTGCTGGAGGAGACCCTCAACGACGCGGTGCCCAAGCTCTACGGCCAGGCCGTCGACGAGGTCGACGTGTTCCCGGTCAGCCAGCCCGACATCGAGGTCACGAAGATCGACGACGGTGAGCAGATCGAGTTCACCGCCGAGGTCGACATCCGGCCCAACTTCGAGGTCCCCGAATACCAGGGCGTCGAGGTCACGGTCGACTCCGCCGAGGTCTCCGACGACGACGTCAACGCCCAGCTCGACGCGCTGCGCCAGCGTTTCGCCACGCTCACCGGCGTCGAGCGGCCCGCCGCCAACGGCGACTTCGTCGTGATGGACCTGCGCGCCGAGATCGACGGCAAGAACATCGAGGAGCAGCAGGCCAGCGAGGTGTCCTATGAGGTGGGCGCCGGCTCCGTGCTGCAGGGCCTCGACGCCGCGCTCGAAGGCATGTCCGCGGGCGAGGAGAAGAGCTTCAAGACCGAGCTGGTCGGCGGTGACAACGCCGGCGAGGAAGCCGACGTGATCATCAACGTCAAGTCGGTCAAGGAGAAGGTCCTGCCCGAGCTCGACGACGAGTTCGCCCAGCTCGCCAGCGAGTTCGACACGCTGGAGGAGCTGCAGTCCAGCATCCGCGAGCAGGCTCGCCGCAACAAGCTGATCGACCAGGTCGTGCAGGCCCGCGACAAGGCGCTCGACGCCCTGCTCGACAAGATCGACATCCCGCTTCCCGACAGCGCGCTCAAGGCCGAGGTCGACGCCCGCAAGCACAACCTCGACCACCAGGTGGCCGAGAGCGGCCTGAGCCGTGACGCCTTCTTCCGCCTCTACCAGACGACGGAGGAGGAGCGCTTCGCCGAGTTCGAGACCGGCGCCGCCAAGGCGCTCAAGGTCGGATTCGTGCTCGACAAGATCGTCAAGGCCGAGGAGCTGGGCGTCTCCGAGCAGGAGCTGACCAACTTCGTGGTCCGCCGGGCCATGGAGATGGGCGTGCAGCCCAACGAGCTGGCCAAGCACCTCGCCGACAACGACCAGCTCACGCTGGCCATGGTCGAGATCGTCCGTGACAAGGCCAAGTCCGTGCTCGGCGACGCCGCCAAGGTGGTCGACACCGAGGGCAACGAGGTCGACCTCAAGGGCATCTACAGCGAGATCAACGGTGGCGAGGCCGTCGAGGAAGAGGACGCCGAGGGCGAGAAGGCCGACGCCTGACGCCCCGAGCCGACCGGAGCCCCTGGACCCCGCCGGTCCGGGGGCTCTGTCATGACCGGACACCTCCCGCCCTGGAACAGAGCGCTCAGACGGCTTGTGAGGCGCCCGGAGGGGTCGAGGGCTCTGCGGGCGGCGGGCCGGCGCTCATCGCGCGGCGCTCGCCCTCTCAGGACGTCTGAGGGAGGTCGCCGTACGCGTGCCGCGTCAGCGCGGGACGAAAACCGCACAAGCCGAAGAAGCGTAACAGGCAACCATTCGCTCGAACCTGCGCCGTCAGCGAACAGTACGGGGGACCGGGCATGACCTGTGGGCCGGGCGCGTTAGGGTCACAAGCAAAGCCCATCGATTACGACGCATCGGAAGGTGACGCTGTGACCAGCCCGCCGACCTTCTATCAGCCTGAGTCGCGAGGCCGTGAGAACGGCTCGTCCTTCCGGCTTGAGGACCAGCTTTACCAGCGCCTGCTTCGTGAGCGCATCATCGTTCTCGGGCAGGAGGTCAACGACGAGATCGCCAACCGCATCTGCGCAGAGCTGCTGCTGCTCGCGGCCGACGATCCCGACCGCGACATCACGCTCTACATCAACTCGCCGGGTGGCTCGGTGAGTGCGGGCATGGCGATTTACGACATGATGGAATATGTGCCTAACGACGTATCCACGGTCGTCATGGGCATGGCCGCCTCGATGGGGCAGTTCCTGCTGTCCGCCGGCACCCATGGCAAGCGTTACGGCCTGCCGCACGCCCGTGTCATGATGCACCAGCCGTCCGGCGGCATCGGCGGCACCGCCGCCGACATCGCCATCCAGGCCGAGCAGATGCTCTACGTGAAGAAGACACTGGCCGAGCGGATCGCCCACCACACCGGGCAGCCGCTCGAGCAGATCGAGGCCGATTCCGACCGCGACCGCTGGTTCACGGCCGAAGAGGCCAAGGACTACGGCTTCATCGACCACGTGGTGCGCAGCGCACGGCAGGTGCCCACGCAGGGCCCGGTCTCCTAGGGGGAGCTGACATGAACATCGAAAGCCGTTACGTTCTCCCCTCCTTCGTCGAGCGCACGTCCTACGGCGTGAAGGAGATGAACCCGTACAACAAGCTCTTCGAGGACCGCATCATCTTCCTCGGAGTGCAGATCGACGACGCGTCGGCCAACGACGTGATGGCCCAGCTGCTGACGCTGGAGTCACTCGACCCCGACCGTGACATCAGCATCTACATCAACTCGCCCGGCGGCTCGTTCACGGCCATGACGGCGATCTACGACACGATGCAGTTCGTCCGGCCGGAGATCCAGACCGTCTGCCTCGGCCAGGCCGCGTCCGCCGCGGCCGTGCTGCTGGCCGGCGGCACCCCTGGCAAGCGGTTCGCGCTGCCCAACGCCAGGGTGCTGATCCACCAGCCGTCCACCGAGGGCGGCGGCCAGGGCAGCGACATCGAGATCCAGGCCCGCGAGATCCTTCGCATGCGCTCCCTCCTCGAGGACATCGTGGCGAGGCACTCGGGCAAGTCCTCCGCCGAAATCCGCAAGGACATCGAACGCGACAAAATTCTCAACGCGGACGAGGCGAAGGCGTATGGTCTGATCGACGACATCATCCCGTCCAGGAAGAAGCGAGCTCAGGCCGTGGCTTCCTAGACGAGACGTGACGCGCCGGAGCGCTGCCCAATAGGGCACGTTCCGGTGCGACTCGCCGCTAGGGGGCTCACTGAGGGCCCAGAAGACGGTAACGTCGAAACCTGAGCGGTTCGGCCTAGTCCGGAGGATGTCCGGAGACACTGCTCGCGTGAGCAGGGCGGTCCCACGCAAAGGAGTATCTGGGGTGGCACGCATCGGCGACGGGGGAGACCTGCTGAAGTGCTCGTTCTGTGGAAAGAGCCAGAAGCAGGTCAAGAAGCTCATTGCCGGTCCAGGCGTCTACATCTGCGATGAGTGCATCGATCTCTGCAACGAGATCATCGAGGAGGAGCTCTCCGAGTCCTCCGAGCTCAAGTGGGACAACCTGCCCAAGCCGAGGGAGATCTACGAGTTCCTCGACGCCTACGTCATCGGTCAGGACAAGGCGAAGAAGGCTCTCTCGGTGGCGGTCTACAACCACTACAAGCGGGTGCAGTCCGGCGACCGGGGCAGAGACGACGGCCTCGAGCTCGCCAAGAGCAACATCCTGTTGCTCGGGCCGACCGGTTCAGGCAAGACGTTGCTGGCGCAGACCCTGGCGAAGATGCTCAACGTGCCCTTCGCCATTGCCGACGCCACCGCGCTGACCGAGGCCGGCTACGTCGGCGAGGACGTCGAGAACATCCTCCTCAAGCTCATCCAGGCCGCCGACTACGACGTGAAGAAGGCCGAGACCGGCATCATCTACATCGACGAGGTCGACAAGATCGCCCGCAAGAGCGAAAACCCGTCGATCACGCGTGACGTCTCGGGCGAGGGTGTGCAGCAGGCGCTGCTGAAGATCCTGGAGGGCACCACGGCCTCGGTGCCTCCGCAGGGCGGCCGCAAGCACCCCCACCAGGAGTTCATCCAGATCGACACGACCAACGTGCTGTTCATCTGCGGCGGCGCCTTCGCCGGCCTGGAAAAGATCATCGAGTCGCGCATCGGCAAGAAGGGCATCGGCTTCAACGCCATCATCCGGTCGAAGGAAGAGGTCGACACCGCCGACGTCTTCGGCGACGTGATGCCGGAAGACCTGCTCAAGTTCGGCATGATCCCCGAGTTCGTCGGCCGCCTGCCCGTCATCACCTCGGTGCACAACCTCGACCGCGAGGCGCTCATCCAGATCCTCACCGAGCCCCGCAACGCGCTGGTCAAGCAATACCGCAAGCTGCTCGAGCTCGACGGCGTCGAGCTCGAGTTCACCGACGGCGCCCTCGAGGCCATCGCCGACCAGGCCATCCTGCGCGGCACCGGCGCCCGCGGGCTGCGCGCCATCCTCGAGGAGGTGCTCCAGTCGGTCATGTACGAAGTGCCCTCCAGGCAAGACGTCGCCCGCGTGGTCATCACCCGCGAGTCGGTGCTGGAGCACGCGATCCCGACGCTCGTCCCGCGCGACCAGCTCGCCGCCAAGCAGCAGCGCACACCGCGCGAGAAGTCGGCCTGAGCCGCATTCGTTCACACCGGACGCCCCGTGGTCGCGAACCATGGGGCGTTCCGCTTTCCCGCCTCCCTAGAATTGGTCACTGTGACAACGCCAGAGCTGCCTACGCAATACACACCGGCCGACGTCGAGACCCGGAGCTACGAGCGCTGGGTGTCCGAAGGCTACTTCCGCGCCGACCCGGGCAGCACGCGCGAGCCGTACAGCATCGTCCTTCCACCGCCCAACGTGACGGGCGTCCTGCACATCGGGCACGCGCTCGACCACTCCATCCAGGACGCGCTGACCCGCCACGCGCGGATGAAAGGCCACGAGACCCTGTGGCTGCCGGGCATGGACCACGCCGGCATCGCCACCCAGAACGTCGTGGAGCGCGAGCTGGCCAAGCAGGGCTTGTCACGCCACGACCTGGGCCGCGAGGCGTTCGTCGAGCGGGTCTGGGAGTGGAAGGAGGAGTCCGGCGGCCGGATCCTCAGCCAGATGCGCAAGCTCGGCGACGGCGTCGACTGGTCACGCGAGCGGTTCACGATGGATCCCGGCCTCTCGCGGGCCGTGCAGACGATCTTCAAGAAGCTGTTCGACGACGGGCTCATCTACCGCGCCGAGCGCATCATCAACTGGTGCCCGCGCTGCCTGACCGCGCTGTCCGACATCGAGGTGGAGCACAGCGAGGACGAAGGCGAGCTCATCTCGATCCGCTACTCCGACGAGATCGTGGTCGCCACCACGCGCGCCGAGACCATGCTCGGTGACACGGCCGTGGCCGTGCACCCCTCCGACGAGCGTTACGCGCATCTGATCGGCACGCTCGTGGAGGTGCCGCTCACCGGCCGCATGATCCCGGTGGTCGCCGACGAGCACGTCGACCCCGAGTTCGGCACCGGCGCGGTCAAGGTGACCCCCGCCCACGACCCCAATGACTTCGAGATCGGGCGGCGCCATTCGCTGCCGTCGCTGACCGTCATGGACGAGCGTGGCGTGATCACCGCGCACGGGCCCTTCCAGGGGCTCGACCGCTTCGAGGCCCGGCCGGCCGTGGTCGCCGCCCTGCGTGCCGAAGGCCGCATCGTCTCGGAGAAGCGCCCCTACCTGCACTCGGTCGGTCACTGCTCGCGCTGCAAGACCGTGGTCGAACCCCGGCTGTCGCTACAGTGGTTCGTCAACGTCTCGCCGCTGGCCAAGGCCGCCGGCGACGCCGTTCGCGACGGCCGCACCCGCATCCACCCGCCCGAGCTGGCCAAGCGCTACTTCGACTGGGTCGACGACATGCACGACTGGTGCATCTCCCGCCAGCTCTGGTGGGGCCATCGCATCCCGGTCTGGTACGGCCCCGGCGGCGAGGTCGTGTGCGTGGGCCCCGACGAGGAGCCGCCCGCCGGCTACACACAGGACTCCGACGTCCTCGACACCTGGTTCTCCTCAGGGTTGTGGCCGTTCTCGACCCTCGGCTGGCCCGACTCGACACCCGAGCTCCAGCGCTTCTACCCGACCTCCGTTCTGGTCACGGGCTACGACATCCTGTTCTTCTGGGTCGCTCGGATGATGATGTTCGGCCTGTACGCCATGGACGGCGAGCCGCCGTTCCGTGTCGTCGCGCTGCACGGCATGGTCCGCGACCAGTACGGCAAGAAGATGTCCAAGTCGTTCGGCAATGTGGCCGACCCGCTCGACTGGATCGAGCGCTTCGGCGCCGATGCCACCCGGTTCACCCTGCTGCGCGGCGCCAACCCCGGCGCCGATGTCGCGGTGAGCGAGGAATGGGCGGCGGGCTCCCGCAATTTCTGCAACAAGATCTGGAACGCCACCCGGTTCGCCCTGATGAACGGCGCCACCGTGGGCTCCCTCGACGACGCTGAGCTGACCCCGGCAGACCGGTGGATTCTCTCGCGCCTGCAGTCGGTCATCACGGCCGCTGACGCCGCGTTCGAGGACTTCGAGTTCGCCAAGGCTTCCGACCTGCTCTATCACTTCGCCTGGGACGAAGTCTGCGACTGGTACCTCGAGCTGGCCAAGATCCAGCTCGGTGAGGGGCTGGAGCACACCCGGCACGTGCTCGGCCACGTGCTCGACGCACTGTTGCGGCTGCTGCACCCGTTGGTGCCGTTCGTGACGGAGGAGTTGTGGCGGGCCGTGACCGGCGGCGAGTCGGTCGTCGTGGCGTCGTGGCCGAAGGCCGACGACCGCTACACCGACGCCGCGGCCGAGGCCGAGATCGGCGCGCTGCAGGAGCTGGTGACGGAGGTGCGCAGGTTCCGCTCGGATCAGGGGCTCAAGCCCGGCCAGAAGGTGGCCGCCCGCCTCGGGCTGACCGGCACGCAGCTGGCCGGCCAGGAGACGGCGATCCGCGCGCTGCTGCGCCTCACGGCGCCGCCGGAGTCGTTCAATGCCACGGCGCGGTTCACGGTCGGAGGGGTGTCGGTGGAGATCGACACGGCGGGCGCCATCGACGTCGTGGCCGAGCGTAAGCGGTTGGAGAAAGACCTCGCGGCCGCCCGCAAGGAGGCCGCGCAGGTGGCGGCCAAGCTGGGCAACGAGCAGTTCATGGCCAAGGCGCCGGACGACGTGGTGGCCAAGGTGCGGGGCCGCGCCGAGCAGGCGTCCGCCGACATCGCCCGGCTCGAGGCCCAGCTCGCCCGGCTCGGGGTTTGAACCGCAGCCCCGAAGGGAAGGTCCATTCGTTACCTAAGAACGGACCTTCCACCCGCCGGGGCTGCTACAGTTTTTGAGCCGGGGCAGTCAACCCCGACATCCCTCTGATCAAACCCCGACTTTCGGGCGGTCCAGCCGCGCGGTTGGACAACGGCCGGATGTTGGAGTAAGTTAGCAGGGTTGCCTCCAAGCGGGGCACGTCCGGAAGATCCCGGATCGGGCGGTTTGACAAGAATCGTCCAGATCGGGTAATCTGGAGGAAACGAAGTGTGAGCCTCCACGGCAGGGTCGGCAAAGGATTCTGGCGGGGATGTACGCGTGCGTTTCTTGAGAACTCAACAGTGTGTTAAAAGCCAGTGCATGATGCACAACCCCGTCGACCGACATGGTCGGTTTTGACGGATTCCTTTATTTAGTTGGGTTCAGACCTTTTTTGGAGAG
>NZ_SMKO01000002.1 GCF_004348685.1 Nonomuraea deserti
GGGCGTGGGGGTCGCGGGAGAGGCGTGAGCCGGCGTCAGAGAGGTGAAGCACAGAGCGCCCACGGTCACGGTGAGGCCGACGGCGGTCCCTGTCCTGCGGTTCATCACTTGATCGCTCCATGTGTGCACGCAAACGACTGACAGTGGTCAAGGACCGTAGTTGAGTTGTCAAAAGAGTGCAAACAGTGACGGTTGGTGACAATGGGGCGAAGTGCCGATGAGTCCCTAAATGTCCGGCAAGCCGTCTGTTAGCGTCATTCGTGCAGCGAGAGGGTGGTGCACATGTCGGCGAACGGCGTGGCGATCCAGTTCGTACGCGCGGCCGTCGCCTCCGCGGAGACGGCCGATCTCGACATCGGACGCACGCTGCCCGCGCTGACACGGCCCGGCGCCACCCACGTCGGCTGCGCCCAGACCGTCGAGGCGATGCGGGACCTGTGGCGGCGCAGCGACGACGAGCTGCTCAGGCTCGGGCCGCGGCCGATCCCGCCCGGCACCTTCCGGATGATCTCGCTGGGGCTGATCCACGCGCCCGACCTGCGGGCCGCGCTCGAGCGCCTGACCGAGTTCGCGTCGATCACCACGGGCTACTCGCGCAGCCGTCTCGTCGTCGACGGCGCCATCTGCCGGATCGAGATCGCCGCCGAGCCCGGCGCCCGCGTCCCGCCGTTCGCCGCCGAGATCATGCTCGCCCTCGTGCACCGCTTCCCCGCGTGGCTCGTCGCGCGGCGGATCGCGCCGTCCCGGCTGGAGCTGCCCTTCCCCGAGCCGGAGTACAGCGCCGAATACCTGCCGGTCTTCGGCCGGATGCCCGTCTTCGACGCCCCGGCGGTCTCGATCAGCTTCGACGCCCGGCACCTCGCGGCCCCCGTCGTACGGAAGGAAGCCGACCTGCTGCGCTACCTCCGCCGATGGCCGGCCGACCTGATCCTGCACCGCGACTACGGCACGACGACCGCCGCCCGCGTGCGCAACGTCCTCGAACGCGGCGACACCACCGAATGGACGCGCGCCGACGACGTGGCCGCCAGGCTGTCGATCAGCCCCCAGCACATGCGCCGGCTCCTGCGGCAGGAGGGCACGTCGTTCCAGCGGATCCGGGAGGAGGTGCTGCGGGACATGGCCGTCGCGAGCCTGGAGCGCGGCAGGGAGTCGATCGAGGAGATCTCCTCGCGGCTCGGGTTCTCCGAGCCCAGCGCGTTCCGGCGGGCCTTCACGCGCCGGGTCGGCAGCCCGCCGGGCGAATACCGCGCCCGGCACACCGCCTGACCCGGGACCTGCCGCGCCCGCCCCGCCCTCCGACCCGCGCCCGGCCCGTCGATTGGCCCGTCGATTGGCCCGTCGATTGGCCCGTCGATTGGCCCGGGCCATCGCGTTGAGCCGGGCTATCGCGTGCGGCGGCGGACGGCCAGGCCGATCGCGACGGCCGTCCCGGCCAGGCACGACCAGGCGAAGGCGTCGCCGATCACCCGGTAGACGGTGGTGGCGCCGCGTACGGGCACGTCGGAGAAGACCACGTGCCGGTCGCCGGCGGCGTAGTCGTGCGCGGCGAGCACCCTGCCCTGCGGGTCGAACGCCCCCGACACACCGAACTCGGCCTGCCGGACCATCGCGTACCCGTTCTCGACCGAGCGCAGGCTCGCCTTCTGGCTGTGCACCGGCCCGATCTCCGCCCAGTCGCGTGCGGGCACGAGCATGATGTCGGCGTCCACGCGCATCAGCTCGGGGAAGTCCGCGTCGAAGCAGATCACGGTGGCCAGCCGCCCGTACGGCGTCCGCGCGACCGGCACCACGCCGTCGCCCGGCGGGTAGAACTCCAGGCCGGGGATGGGATGAGCCTTGTTGTAGACCCAGACCCGCGTGCCCGCCGGGTCGTACAGGTAGGTGCGGTTGGCCGCGTACGGCGCCTGCGGCAGGACGACGGACACGGCGGCCTGCAGGTAGATCCCGCCCTCCCTGGCCACGGCGGCCACCTGGCCCAGGAACGCCTGCTCGTCGGCGGCCAGGACGCCGGCCGCCTGCTCGGACCACATCACGATCTTGGCGCCCGCCTGCCCCGCCTCCCGCGACCTGGCCAGCAGGTTGGCGTTGACCTTGCCGAAGGCCGCCCGTACGGTCGCCTGGTCCTGTCCCGCCACCTGCTGGGGGTGAGGTCCGCGCTGAGCGTGGCGCGCAGTTCGCGGGTGACCGAGGTGTCCGGGCTGATGCCGGCGACCCGCACGGTGCCGCCGTCCGGCGGGAGGACTGCCAAGGCCATCAGGTAAGGCCATAGTGCCGGGCGAGCCGTGGAAGACGACGGACGAACTCTGCCTCGTCGCCGAAGTTCCATTCCTCGCCGTCGGGCTCCGCGAGGGGAGTCAGAAAGGGAAACTTGCTGTGGACGCCTTGTGCGCGAACGGCCTCCCCCAAGCTGTCCGTTTCGAGGCCTGTCGCGCGCTTGTAGGGCTCGAAGGTGACGTAGGCGAATGACTCGAACTCGGGGTCGTCCTCACGTGGCCACACCTCGCGACGGGTGTAAGTGACCCGCTTCAGGCGGAACTTGCCGTCGCGGGACCACGTCGTCCGACGATGAGAGAAGTTCTTCATCAACTCCATGATCCGCTGCGCCTCCGGCAGCTCAAGGATCCGATCAGGGCAGTCGGCGACTTTCTCGAAGGCCTCACGGCCAAGGCTAATCAGCCAGTTCACGAAGTATTCGAAGCCATCGGACGACCCGAATCCGGTGATGGTCCAGAACACCGCGTACATGTCCCAGGAGCAGGCTCGGTTGGCGCACAGCGTGAACCAAGCGTCGTAGTCCACGATCTCCTCGGCGGTCAGGCCGGAGAGCTGATCCTCCAGCCACGCCACTCGTGCTCGCCGGTTGTCGGTCTCGCGGGCCGAGCGTTCCACCAGTTCCCAGAAGCCTTCAATGTCCACAAGCCGCGATCATGGCACCTTGCGGACCTGTTGCCCAGTGATCACGGAACAGCGACGGAACAGCGCTCTTCCGTACCGCTCGACTGGCACACCAAAACCCGGGGCCGTACGCGCTCAACCCCGGGTTTCTGCACGTCATAGACCTACTTCAAGAGCTGGCGGGCCATCACCATGCGCTGGATCTGGTTGGTGCCCTCGTAGATCTGGGTGATCTTGGCGTCGCGCATCATCCGCTCCACCGGGAAGTCCTTCGTGTACCCGTACCCGCCCAGCAGCTGCACCGCGTCCGTCGTGATCTCCATGGCGGCGTCCGAGGCGGCGCACTTCGCGGCGCTCGACAGGAAGGTCAGGTCCTTCTGGGGTTCGCCGTTCATGGCTCGCTCCGACTTCGCCGCCGCGTGGTACGTGAGCTGCCGGGCCGCCTCCAGTTTCATGGCCATGTCGGCGATCATGAACTGCAGCCCCTGGAAGTCGGCCACGGGCCGGCCGAACTGCTTGCGTTCCTTGACGTAGCCGATCGCGTAGTCGAGGGCTCCCTGGGCGATGCCGAGGGCCTGGGCGGCGATGGTGACGCGGGTGTGGTCGAGGGTGGCGAGGGCGGTTTTGAAGCCGGTGCCGGGGTCGCCGATCATGCGGTTCGCCGGAATGCGTACGTCGTCCAGGATCACCTGGCGGGTGGGTGAGCCCTTGATGCCGAGCTTCTTCTCTTTAGGCCCGAACGAGACGCCTTCGTCGGATTTCTCGACCACGAAGGCGGAGATGCCGCGCGCCCCGGCGGACGGGTCGGTGACCGCCATGACCGTGTAGTACTCGGAGATGCCGGCGTTCGTGATCCACATCTTGGTGCCGTTGAGCACGTACGCGTCGCCGTCCGCGACCGCGCGGGTCTTCATGGCCGCCGCGTCCGAGCCCGCCTCCGGCTCCGACAGCGCGTACGAGAACATGGCCTCCCCCCGGGCGACCGGCGCCAGGTAGCGGGACTTGAGCTCTTCCGAGGCCGAGAGCAGCAGCGGGACCGTGCCCAGTTTGTTGACCGCGGGGATCAGGGAGGTCGACGCGCACGCGCGGGCGACCTCCTCGATGACGATCACCGTGGCCAGCGCGTCCGCCCCCGCGCCGCCGTACTGTTCGGGGACGTGGACGGCGTGCAGGTCGGCCGCGACGAGCGCCTTGTAGACGTCCCAGGAGAACTCCTCGGTCTCGTCGGCCTCGGCGGCATGCGGTGCGATCTTCTCGTCGGCCAGGGCGCGGACGGTCTCCCTGAGCAGGTGGTGTTCCTCGGCGGGCGCGTAAAGAGGGAAGCTCATGCGACGAATACTAGGACGTCCGACCATCTTGTTACCAGCGGGTACGGTTTGCAAAAGGGAGGAGGTGGCACGAAGGAGATAGCGAGGGCCGGTAGCATGCCTCAGCGATCGAAAGGAGCTCTCTCGTGCCATATCGCCTCACGGTGATCGGGACCGGATACCTGGGAATCACCCATGCGGCGTGCATGGCCGATCTCGGATACGACGTCCTGGGCCTCGACATCGACGCCGACAAGATCAACCGGCTCAACAACGGGCAGCTCCCGATCCACGAACCCGGGCTCGAAGCGGTCCTCCACCGCGGGCTCGAGTCCGGCCGCCTTCGCTTCACCTCGTCGTACGAAGAGGTCGCGGCCTTCGGCGACGTGCACTTCATCTGCGTCGGCACCCCGCAGAAGCGCGGCGAATACGCCGCGGACGTCTCCTACGCGGACAACGCCATCGAATCCCTTGCCCCGCTCCTCGACCGGGAATGCCTGGTGGTGGGCAAGAGCACCGTACCCGTCGGCACCGCCGAGCGGCTGGCCGACAAGCTCACCCGGCTCGCCCCCGCGGGCGGCGAGGCCGAGCTGGCCTGGAACCCCGAGTTTCTGCGGGAGGGTTTCGCGGTCAAGGACACGCTCCACCCCGACCGCATCGTGCTCGGCGTGCGCAGCGAGCGGGCGGAGAAGGTGCTGCGCGAGGTGTACGAACCGCTGGGCGAGGTCCCGTTCGTGGTGACCGACTATGCGACGTCCGAGCTGGTCAAGACGGCCGCGAACGCCTTCCTCGCCACCAAGATCTCCTTCATCAACGCCATGGCCGAGGTCTGCGAGGCCGCCCACGCTGACGTCAAGCAGCTGTCCGAGGCGCTGTCGTACGACGACAGGATCGGCGGGCGCTACCTGAACGCCGGGCTCGGCTTCGGCGGCGGCTGCCTGCCCAAGGACATCAGGGCCTTCATGGCGCGCGCCGGCGAGCTGGGCGCGGACCAGGCGCTGACGTTCCTGCGCGAGGTGGACGACATCAACATGCGCCGGCGGGCCCGCATGGTCGACCTGGCTAGGGAGCTGGCGGGCGGCTCGTTCCACGGGTGCACCGTGGGCGTGCTGGGCGCCGCGTTCAAGCCCAACTCCGACGACATCCGCGACTCCCCCGCGCTCAACGTCGCCGTGACCATCGGCCAGCAGGGCGGACGGGTCACCATCTACGACCCGATCGCGCTCGACAACGCACGTAAGGCTCATCCCGAGCTGAACTACGGCGATTCCGCCGTCGAGGCGGTGCGCGGGGCGCACGTGGTCCTGCTGCTCACGGAGTGGCAGGAGTTCCTGGCGCTCGATCCGGAGCAGCTGGGTGCGGTGGTCGCCACCCGGCGCATCGTCGACGGCCGCAACTGCCTCGACCCCGAGATGTGGCGCTCGGCCGGCTGGCACTACCGCGCCCTCGGCCGCCCCTGAGTCATCGCAGGTGGAGCACCCACTGGGTGGTCAGCGGGCGATAGCCGCGGCGCGCCCAGAACGGCGTGGACAGCGGGTTGGGCAGCGCGTGGTGGAGCATCATCGACACCACTCCCTGCGCCGCCGCGTGACGGTGAGCCACGTCGACGAGCGCCGGGCCCACGCCGCGGCCACGCCAGGCCGGCTCGACGTACATGACGCCGAGGTACGCCACCGGCGCGTCCCGCACGTCCTTGCCGATCCAGCGTGAGCGGCCCGGCGGCTGGACGATGACGCAGCCCACCGGCCGGCTGCCCGCCTCGGCGATCCAGCACCACTCCAGCGGCAGCACCTCCGACGCCACGAGCTCCTTGATGCGCGCCGGGGTCGAGTCGCGCACGGCCACCCAGCCGAACTGCGCGTCGTAGGCCACCAGCCGCTCGTACATCCGCACGACGGCCTCCGCGTCGTCCGGGGTGGCCCGGCGGACGGCGGGCGCGCTCACCTCGCGCTCGCCGAGCCGGCGTACGGCGGCCACGGAGATGGGCGCGAACCCCCGCACGGCCAGAGCCCTGACCGGCGCGGTGTCCCTGCTCGGCCACGACACGGCCAGCGCCTGCCCCGGACCGGGATCGCGTAACCCCGCCATCCACCGGTCGAGCAGCCCGCCGAGCGCGGCCTCGGGGTCGGGACCACCGACGCGGGCCTGGAGCCGGTGGACGACGGGCGGCGACCAGGAGGCACGCAGATTTTCCTGGTCGATGCGGTCGACGGAGGCCAGCCCCGCGGCGTCGCGGGTCTCGAACCGCACCCCGCCCGCGCCGGGCAGCTCGTCGTGGCCCGCGACCAGCGGGTCGGCGGCCCGCACCCGGGCGGCGTGGCCCCTGATCACGTTGTCCATCCACGGCACCCTAGCCGCCCGGCCAGGCCCGTGGGAGCGCTTTCACGGGGGCGTCCGCGCCCGGGTCAGAGCTCGGCGGCCTCGGCCCGCAACCGCTCACCCTTGGCGTACGCCTGCTCCTTCAGCCGCGCCTGGAACTCCTCCATGCGCGCCCGCAGCCCGGCGTCGGAGGCGGCAAGAACGCGTACGGCCAGCAGCCCCGCGTTGCGGGCCCCGCCGACGGCCACGGTGGCCACCGGCACCCCGGCCGGCATCTGGACGATCGACAGCAGGGAGTCGAGCCCGTCGAGGTGTCTGAGCGGCACCGGCACCCCGATCACCGGCAGCGGCGTGACGGAGGCCAGCATGCCGGGCAGGTGGGCGGCGCCGCCGGCGCCGGCGATGATCACCTGGAGGCCGCGGGAGGTAGCCTGCCGGCCGTAGTCGATCATCTCGACCGGCATGCGGTGGGCCGACACCACGTCGGCCTCGAACGTCACCCCGAACTCCGCGACCGCCTCGGCGGCGGCCTTCATGACCGGCCAGTCGGAGTCGCTGCCCATGACGATGCCGACGCGCGCCTCAGGGGAACTCATGTGTACTCCCCGGTGGTGAGGTAGACGGCGGCGTGGCGGGCGCGGGCGCGCACCTGGTCGAGGTTGGAGCCGAGGGCCGTCACGTGGCCGATCTTGCGGCCGGGACGCACCTCCTTGCCGTAGAAGTGCAGTTTGATGCCCGGATCGTGGGCGAGCACGTGCTCGTAGCGCTTGAACAGGCCGGGGTCGTCGCCGCCGAGCAGGTTGGCCATGACGACGACGGGCGCGGTCATCGTGGGCGAGCCGAGCGGCAGGTCGAGCACCGCCCTCAGATGCTGCTCGAACTGCGAGGTCCTGGCGCCCTCGATCGTCCAGTGGCCGCTGTTGTGCGGCCGCATGGCCAGCTCGTTGACCACCAGCCCGTGCGCGGTCTCGAACAACTCCACCGCCAGCAGCCCGGTCACCCCCAGCTCGTGGGCGATCTTCAGGCCGATGCGCTGGGCCTGGGCGGCGTCTTCGGGGTCGAGCCCGGGTGCGGGGGCCAGCACCTCGACGCAGATGCCGTCCTGCTGCACGGTCTCCACCACCGGGTAGCTGACGCCCTGCCCGTGCGGCGAGCGGGCCACCAGCACCGCAAGCTCCCGCTCGAACGGCACGAACGCCTCGGCCATCAGCTCGACGCCGGTCGCGAACGCCTCCGCGACGTCCGCGGCCGTCCTGCACACCCACACGCCGCGGCCGTCGTAGCCGCCGCGCACGGCCTTCAGCACCACCGGCCAGCCGTGCTCGCCGGCGAAGCGCTCGGCTTCGGCGGCCGTCCCGACCCTGGTCCAGGCCGGGCAGGGCACGCCGATCGCGGTCAGCCGCTCGCGCATGACCGCTTTGTCCTGGGCGTGCACGAGGGCCTCGGCTCCTGGGTGCACGGTGTGGCCGTCGGCGACCAGGGCCCTGATGTGCTCGGTGGGCACGTGCTCGTGGTCGAACGTGATCGCGGCGCAGCCCTTGGCGAACGCGCGGAGGTCGCCGAGGTCGCGATAGTCTCCGACACGCGCGTCGGTGATCACCCGGGCGGCGCTCTCGTCGGGGGCCGCGGCCAGCACCCGCAGTTCGACGCCGAGCGCGATGGCGGGCGGCTGCGTCATCCGGGCGAGCTGACCGGCGCCGACGATGCCCACGACCGGTCCGATGGGGCTGTAGGAACTCACGCCAGGTGAGCTTACCGGGACGGAACGACTTCCCCCGACGGGCGACCTTCCAGATCATGGCCGGTTATCGGGCATGGCAGGGGTTAGGCCGTTTTCGCGATGAACGTTCCTTTGCGCGGTATGTTCATCTGTCTGACACCGGGCCTACACGGTGACCGGTACGCTGAGTTGGTCAGGCTCGACAAGGGAAGGAACCGGACAGAGACGTGGACCTTGCCAAACGCCTCTACGAGCGGTTCGCCTCCCTGGTGCATGAGCTGGCCAAGTTCGGCAGCATCGGGGCCATCGCGTTCGTGCTCGACACCGGCGCCTACAACCTCTTCCTGCTGGGGGTCGGCTTGGGGCCGCTCACCTCCAAAGTCTTCGCGACCACGATCTCGGCGACGTTCGCCTACCTGGGCAACCGCTACTGGACGTTCCGGCACAGGGAGCAGAGCGGGCTCGGGCGCGAATATTTCCTGTTCTTCCTGCTCAACGGCATCGCACTGCTGTTCGGGCTGCTGGTGATCGGCTTCACCACCTACACGCTCCACCTCGACGACGGCCTCAGCGCCAACATCGCCAACATCATCGGCGTCGGGCTCGGCACGCTGTTCCGCTTCTGGTCGTACAAGAAGTGGGTGTTCCTGGAGGCGACCGAGCCCATCCCGGTCGAGCTGCCCGAGGCCGGGGTCAAGCAGGACCGCTGACCACGCGGTTGCCGCCGTTCTCCTCGGCGGGGCGCAGGAAGACGGCGAACGTGGCCGGGCGCCGGCGCACCAGTTCCAGCCTGCCGCCGTCGGCGGCGGCCAGCGCGCGGGCCAGCGTCAGGCCGAGTCCGGTGCCTCCGCCGCCGCTGACGTTCCGCTCGAAAATCCTTGGGGCGATCTCGTCGGCGATGCCCTGGCCCTCGTCCGCGACCTCGATCACCACGTAGTTGTCGCCGCAGGTGGAGGTCACGGTGACGGCGCCGCCGCCGTGACGCAGGGAGTTCTCCAGCAGCGAGGCGATCACCTGGCCGAAACCGCCGGTGGTGGCCATCGCCTTCAGCCCGCGGGTGCCGTCCAGCCGGATCTCGCGGCCCGCGTCGCGGAAGACCGGCTCCCACTCGATGATCTGCTGGCCGAGGATCTCGTCGATGGCGACCGGATGCGCCTGGGCGTGGCGCTGGCGGCGGGCCGCGGCCAGCAGCTCGTCGATCACGGCGGTGAGCCGCTCCGCCTGGACGATCGCCGCCTCGCCCTCCTCGCGGACGACCTCCGGCTCGCCGGAGGAGGCGACGATCTCCTCCAGCCGCATGGTCAGGCCGGTCAGCGGCGTGCGGAGCTGGTGGGAGGCGTCGGTGGCGAACTCGCGCTCGCGGGTGAGCAGATCGGAGATGCGGGTGGCGCTGCGGTCGAGCACCTGGGCCACCCGGTCGAGCTCGGGGATGCCGTAGCGGTGTTTGCTCGGCCGCGCGTCGCCCGAGCCGAGCCGGTCGGCGATCTTCGCCAGGTCCTGCAGGGGGAGTGTCAGGCGGCGCGACTGCACCACGGCCAGGCTCACGGCCACCGCCAGAGCGGCCACGGCCAGGGCCACGATGAGCAGCAGGCGAGCGGCCACGTCCTGTTCGACCTGGTCGCGGTCGCGACTGATCCGGACGTAGACGCCGGTGTTGGTCTGGGCGTCCTCCGTCATCAGGTGACCGGACGGCGGGGGCGAGCCGACCACGGTCACCCGGAGGGGGGTTCCGTGTTCCCAGATCTGGATGTATCTTCCCGGGTATTTCTGCTCCAGCTGCTGGGGGTCGAGTGGCGTCTCCTGGACACGGGCGTATTCCACCTCCCCCACGAGACGCTTGGCTTCGGACCCAAGCTCCTGAGCCGCTTCGTCGACGATCAGGCGACTCACCACGACGCCCAGGGGGACCCCCAGCAACAGGACCGCGATGACCGCGACGACCAGGGTGGAGGTGAGCAGTCGGCGGCGCATCCGCCTACTCGCGTTCGAACCGGAAGCCGACTCCCCGGACGGTCGTGATGTAGCGGGGCTTGGCGGCATCGTCGCCGAGCTTGCGGCGCAACCAGGAGATGTGCATGTCGAGTGTCTTGGTCGAACCCCACCAGTTCGTGTCCCACACCTCCCGCATGATCTGCTCGCGGGTGACGACCTTGCCGGCGTCGCGCACGAGCACGCGCAGCAGGTCGAACTCCTTGGTCGTCAGGTGGAGCTCCTTCTCCCCCATCCAGGCCCGGCGCGAGTCGGCGTCGATGCGCACCCCCTGGACGACCGGGGTCTCGGAGGTGCCGCGCCGCAGCAGGGCGCGGACCCTGGCGAGGAGCTCCGCCAGCCGGAACGGTTTCGTCACGTAGTCGTCGGCGCCCGCGTCGAGCCCGACGACCGTGTCGACCTCGTCGACGCGTGCGGTGAGTATCAGGACCGGAGTGCCGTGCCCTTCGGCGCGGATCCGGCGGGCCACCTCCAGACCATCCATTTCGGGCAGGCCAAGGTCGAGAACGATGAGGTCTATGCCGCCCGACAGGGCCCTTTCCAGGGCCTGCGGGCCATCGGGGCTCACCTCGACCTGATAACCCTCGCGGCGTAGCGCACGCGCGAGCGGCTCGGAAATCGAGGTGTCATCCTCGGCTAGAAGTACGCAGGTCATGAAGCGATCGTAGGACCTTAGGCGATCGTTTCCCGGGCACAGCGCGCGGTTTGACTCGTAGTTGACCTATCCATTGACCTGGGCAAACTCGGCTAAATATCATTTAGTCAGGATTAAATTACCGTGATTATCGACGCGAAACTTGGCGGCCCGTACGCGACGCGCCAGAGTGACCATTCCCCCGGCACTTTCCGCCGATCACTTTCCACGGCCGGGCGCCCGGGTAGGGGAGGCGTCCACGGCGGCAGGTTGTGTGGCGAACGACCTCCCCGGCGACCTTTTCCAGAGCCACGCCCGCGCCGATCCTCGATCGGAGCCCGGACGGAAGAAGGAGACGATCACGATGACCACGAGCACCGGCGAGTTCGCCGACCGCCTGCTGGGATCGGCACTCGGCACCATCGACCTGCTCTCCATGCACATCGGCGACCGGATGGGCTGGTATCGCGCGCTGGCCGCGCACGGCCCGGCCGGCGCCGCCGAACTGGTCGCCCGTTCCCGCGGCCACGAGCGGTACGCCAGGGAGTGGCTGGAGCAGCAGGCCGCCACCGGGATCCTGGAGACCACGGAAGACGGCCGCTTCGCCCTTCCCGGCGGCGCGGCGGAGGTGCTGACCGACGAGTCCAGCCTGTCCTACCTCGCCCCGCTGGCCCGGATGCTGGCCGGGGCGTCCGTCCAGCTGCCCGCGCTCCTGGACGCCTACCGCGACGGCGGCGGGGTGCCCTGGGCGACGTTCGGGGCCGACATGCGGGAGTCGCAGGCCGACATGAACCGGCCCTGGTTCGAGCACGCCCTGCCGGACGCGCTCGCGGGCGTGCCCGGCCTCGACACCGTGCTGCGGCGCCCCGGCGCCCGCTTCGCCGACGTGGGCTGCGGCGGCGGATGGTCGGCCATCGCGCTGGCCAGGGCCTACCCCGAGGCGACCGTGCGGGGCGTCGACATCGACGGCCCGTCCGTCGAGCTGGCCACCCGCAACGCGGCCGGCGCGGGTCTCGGCGACCGGGTGACCTTCCGGCGTGGCGACGCGGCCCTGCTGGACGAGGGCCGCTACGACGCCGTCTTCGCCTTCGAGTGCGTGCACGACATGCCGCGGCCGGTGGAGACGCTGGCGGCGGCGCGGCGGGCGACGACCCCGGGCGGCGCCGTAGTGATCATGGACGAGGCCGTCGGCGACTCCTTCACGGCCCCCGCGGACGACGTCGAGCGGCTGATGTACGGCTTCAGCCTGCTCATCTGCCTGCCCGACGGGATGAACGAGCAGCCCTCGGCCGCCACCGGCACCGTGATGCGGCCGGGCACGTTGCGCCGGTATGCCCGCGAGGCCGGCTTCTCCGACGTCGAGATCCTGCCCATCAAGGACTTCGGCTTCTGGCGCTTCTACCGGCTCATTCCCTGACCAGAGATCGGATGTCTCGCCAGATAACCCTGCTACCCTGAGGCCGCATGGCTGACATTCCCGGAGATACACCCGATGACCTGACGCTCTGGTACGACGATCCGGCCACCGACTGGGAGACCCAGGCGCTGCCCATCGGCAACGGCGCCCTCGGAGCGATGGTCTTCGGCGGGACGCGCACCGAGCGGCTCCAGTTCAACGAGAAGACGTTGTGGACGGGCGGCCCGGGGTCGGCACAGGGCTACGACTTCGGCAACTGGGCCTCGCCCCGTCCGGACGCCCTGGCCGGGGTCAGGCGGCGGCTCGACCGCGACACCCGGATGTCACCCGAGGAGGTCGCGGCCGAGCTGGGGCAGCCGAAGTCGGGGTTCGGGGCGTACCAGACGTTCGGCGACCTGTGGCTGGAGATGGCGGAGGGCGGCACGGCCGGCGGCTACCGGCGGGAGCTGCGCCTGCGGGAGGCCGTGGTCAGGGTCGGCTACACCGCGGGCGGCGTACGCCACACGCGCGAATACTTCGCCGGCCATCCGGCGAACGTGATCGCCGGGCGGCTCTCGGCCGACCGGGCGGGCGCGGTGTCGTTCACGCTGCGCGCGTCCTCGCCGCACCTGCCGCCCGGCGGGCAGGTCGGCGTCGCGGAGGGGCGGCTGACGCTCAAGGGGGCGCTGGCGGACAACGGGCTGAGGTACGAGGCCCAGGTGCACGTGGTCGCGGAGGGAGGCACCCGCGCGGACGGGGACGGACTGATCACGGTCACCGGGGCCGACAGCGCGTTCTTCGTGATGTCGGCGGGCACCGACTACGCCGGGACGTACCCGGCGTACCGCGGGGACGACCCGCACGCCGCCGTCACCGCCGCCGTGGACCGGGCCGTGGCGCTGGGCTACGACGCGCTCAGGCGGGCCCACCAGGACGACTACCGGGCGTTGTTCGACCGGGTGGGGCTGGACCTCGGGCAGCGGGCGCCGTCCGTCCCCACGGACCGGCTGCGGGCCGCCTACACGGGCGGACCGGAGGCGGACGACCGCGCGCTGGAGGCGCTGCTCTTCGCCTACGGCCGCTACCTGCTGATCGCCTCGTCGCGGCCCGGGTCGTTGCCCGCGAACCTGCAGGGCGTCTGGAACGACTCCACCACCCCGCCCTGGTCCGGCGACTACCACACCAACATCAACCTGCAGATGAACTACTGGCCCGCCGAGGTGACGAACCTGGCCGAAACGGCGCGGCCTTACGACGACTTCGTCACGGGGCTGGTGGCGCCGGGCGAGGTGACGGCGCGGGAGATGTTCGGGGCGCGCGGGTGGCTGGTGCACAACGAGACGAACCCGTTCGGGTTCACCGGCGTGCACGACTGGGCCACCGCGTTCTGGTTCCCGGAGGCGGCCGCCTGGCTGACCCGGCAGTTGTACGAGCACTACCTGTTCAGCGGCGACACCCGCTACCTGCGCGAGACCGCCTACCCGGTGATGAAGGGGGCCGCGGAGTTCTGGCTGGACACGCTGCACACCGACCCGCGCGACGGCGGCCTGGTGGTCTCGCCGAGCTACTCGCCCGAGCAGGGCGACTTCTCGGCCGGGGCGTCGATGTCGCAGCAGATCGTCTGGGACCTGCTCACGAACGTGGCCGAGGCCGCCGGCACGCTGGACGTCGACGCCGCGTTCCGCGCGCGGGTGCGGGAGGCGCTGGCCCGGCTCGATCCCGGGCTCCGGATCGGGTCCTGGGGGCAGCTCCAGGAGTGGAAGGCCGACTGGGACGACCCCGGGAACACGCACCGGCACGTGTCCCACCTGTACGCGCTCCATCCCGGGCGCCAGATCACGGCGGAGAGCCGCGAGGGCGAGGCGGCCGGGGTCGCGCTGACGGCCAGGGGCGACGGCGGCACCGGCTGGAGCAAGGCGTGGAAGATCAGCTTCTGGGCGCGGCTGCTCGACGGCGACCACGCGCACACGATGCTGCGCGAGCAGCTGCGGCACTCCACGCTGGACAACCTGTGGGACACGCACCCGCCGTTCCAGATCGACGGCAACTTCGGGGCCACCGCGGGCATCGCGGAGATGCTGGTGCAGAGCCGGCCCGGCGAGATCCACGTGCTGCCCGCGCTGCCGTCGGCCTGGCGTACGGGGTCGGTGCGCGGGCTGCGGGCCAGGGGCGACGTGACGGTGGACGCCTCCTGGCGTGACGGCGCCGCCGAGCGCATCACGCTGCGCACTGGACGCACCGGCCCGATCACGTTACGTTCGGCGGCCATCACGGACGGCAGCCGGGTGCTGGACGGGCGGGGCGGCCACGCGGGCGCGCACCGCTCCGGCCGCACGCTGACCTGGAACGCCGCCGCAGGGGCGGCGTACACGGTCGTGACGGGGAGCGGTCAGTCCGCCGAGGGAGGCTCGGCGTAGCGGGCCAGGTAGAGCTGCTCTCCGAGGCTGCGGATAAGGTCGAGCTCCGTCTCCAGGTAGTCGATGTGCACCTCTTCGTCCTCGAGGATCTCCTCGAAGATGCGGGCGGAGGTGACGTCGCCCTTCTCCCGCATGAGCTGGATGGCCGGCCGCAGCCGCTGCACCACCGACAGCTCCACCTCCAGGTCGGCCCTGAGCTGCTCCTCGACGGTCTGGCCGATGTGCAGGGTGCCCAGGCGCTGGTAGTTGGGCAGCCCTTCGAGGAACAGGATGCGGTCGGTCAGCCGTTCGGCGTGGCGCATCTCGTCGATCGACTCAGCGCGGGTGTGCTCGGCAAGCTTGGTGTATCCCCAGTTCTCCTGCATCTTGGCGTGCAGGAAATACTGGTTGATCGCGGTGAGTTCGGCGGTCAACTGCTCGTTGAGCAGCTCGATGATCTGCTTGTCGCCCTGCATGGCAGGCCCCTTGCTGCTATCCGGCTATGCGGTCGTCAGTTCTTCAGACCGTTTCAGGATGGCACAGATTTTCCGTACACATCGGGCACAGTCACCACCAGCCCCGGTGGTGTCACGGATCTGCTTCGCACTGGTGGCCCCGGCGGCAATGCAGTCGTGCACCTCGTTCTCGGTCACAGCACGACACACGCACGCGTACATCCGGGGACAAGCCTCTCTCGAGCCAAGGGGGAACATCATTAGGTAAGGCACACCTAAGGTAGCCCACTTTGGTTAGGCTTGCCTACGTTAGGTACGCCACAGTGATGTACCCGAACGCGAGCGAGTCATTCCACTCAGTGACCCCGGGCGATCCACTCCTCGAGGTGCGGCGCCTCAGCGCCGATGGAGGTCGAGTCGCCGTGACCGGTGTGCACGACGGTTTCCGCGGGCAGCGCCAGCAGGCGCTCCCTGATCGAGTCGACGATCGTGTCGAACGAGCTGTAGGAGCGCCCGGTCGCCCCAGGCCCGCCCTTGAACAGCGTGTCGCCGCTGAACAGCGCGCCCAGGTCGGGGGCGTACACGCAGACCGCACCGGGCGCGTGGCCGGGCGTGTGCAGGATCTGCAGCGTGACGCCGCCGACCGCGAGCTTCTCGCCGTCGGCCAGCGGTTCGTACGACAACGAGTCGCCGTACTGCTGCTCCCACAGCACCTGGTCGGCGGGGTGCAGCCGGATCGGCGCCCCCGTCAGGCCCGCGAGCGGCCCGGCCGCGTTGATGTGGTCATTGTGGGCGTGGGTGCAGACGATGGCCCTGACCGCGCGCCCGCCCACCCGCTCGGCGATCGGCGTGGCGTCGTGGGCGGCATCGATGACGACCACCTCGCGGGCGTCGCCCACCAGCCAGACGTTGTTGTCGACCTCCCACGTGCCGCCGTCCAGCGAGAACGTGCCCGAGGTGATGACCCGGTCGATCATCAGAGGACCACCACCGAGCGCAGCACCTCACCGCGGTGCATCTTGCCGAACGCCTCCTCGACCTGGCCGAGCTGGATCGTCTCGGTCACGAACCGGTCGAGCGGCAGGCGGTTCTGCAGGAACAGGTCGATCAGCATGGGGAAGTCGCGCGAGGGCAGGCAGTCGCCGTACCAGGAGGACTTGAGCGACCCGCCGCGCCCGAACACGTCGAGCAGCGGCAGCTCCAGCCGCATCTCCGGGGTCGGCACGCCGACCAGCACGACCGTTCCGGCCAGGTCACGGGCGTAGAAGGCCTGCTCGTACGTCTCGGGCCGCCCTACCGCCTCGATGACCACGTCGGCGCCGAAGCCGCCGGTGAGGTCGCGGATGGCCTCGACCGGGTCGCTCTCGCGGGAGTTGACCGTGTGGGTGGCGCCGAAGCCGCGGGCCCACTCGAGTTTGCGGTCGTCCACGTCGACCGCGATGATCTTCGCGGCGCCGGCCAGCGACGAGCCGAGCACGGCCGCGTCGCCGACGCCGCCGCAGCCGATGACCGCCACGCTGTCGCCGCGCGTCACCCCGCCGGTGTTGATCGCCGCGCCGATGCCGGCCATGACGCCGCAGCCGAGCAGCCCCGCGACCTGGGCGGGGGCCTCGGCGGAGACCTTGGTGCACTGGCCGGCGGCGACGAGCGTTGTGGCCTGGAACGCGCCGATGCCCAGCGCGGGCGACAGCTCGGTGCCGTCGGTGAGCGTCATCTTCTGGCGGGCGTTGTGGGTGTTGAAGCAGTACCACGGCCGGCCGCGCAGGCAGGCCCGGCACTGGCCGCACACGGCCCGCCAGTTGAGGATGACGAAGTCGCCCGGCTCCAGCCCCGTGACACCCTCGCCCACCGCCTCGACGGTGCCCGCCGCCTCATGCCCGAGCAGGTAGGGGAAGTCGTCGCCGATCCCGCCCTCCCGATAGTGCAGGTCGGTGTGGCAGACCCCGCAGGCCTGCACGTTGACGACCGCCTCGCCCGGCCCCGGATCGGGGACGACGACCGTCTCGAGCGAAACTTCCTGACCTTTGCCCCTGGCGATCACGCCCTGCACTTCGTACGGCATGCCAGCCATCTTGTGTCAGGAGGATGATCTCCGCAAGACATAGGGCTGCACCACGCCGAGCCCTCTGGCCGGGCGGTGCCGGATCTTGCGGACCTCGAACCCGGCCAGCCCTTCCAGCCCCTCGGCCAGATCGGGGTTCGCGAGGATCGTGCCCGGCTTGGCGATGGCCGTGAGCCGGGCGGCGAGGTTGACGGTGGTGCCGAAGACGTCGCCCATCAAGGGGACCACCGGGCCGTACGCCAGGCCGATGCGCAGATCGCCGGCCTCGACCAGGTCGAGCGCGATCGCCGCCGCCTGCGCCGCCGTCGGCACGGTGAACAGCACCTCGTCGCCCAGCGTCTTGACCAGCCTGGCCCCGTGGGAGGCCACCACGTCGGAGGCCCGCGCCTCGAACCCCTCGACCAGCTCGGCCAGCTCCTTCTCGCCGAGCTCCCTGGCGCGCCTGGTGAACGAGACCAGGTCGGCGAAGCCCACCGCGAGCGGCACGCGGCCCGGCACGAGCTCGTCGGCGCCGTCGGCGAGCGCCAGCAGCCGGGTGCCCGCGGCGGCGAGCTGGGCCCGCCAGACGTGGACCAGCACGCGCTCGAAGTCGGGCAGCAGCTCCTGCGCCGTCTCCAGCACCCTGGCCAGGTCACCCTCCGACGGCTCGTCCGGCACCATCGCGCCGACCATGATCTCGGCCTGCCACTGCGCGAGCCTGGCCGTGGTCTGCCCGAGCGCGCGGGCCATGCGGACGACGGTCTCCTCGTCGAGCCGGCCGCTGTCGAGCATCCTGCGCACCCGGCGCAGCGCGCTGACGTCGGCGTCGGTGAACGCCACCGCGTCGTCGGCCCGCTGGGCGAAGCCGAGCGCCCGCCAGATGCGCGCGGCCAGCTCTCCCGGCACGCCGGCCTCGGCCGCGACCTGCGCGCGGGTGTGGCGCGGCGGCAGGCCGAGCAGCAGCCGCTCGATCTCCTCGGCGGTCGGCCGGGATTGGCTCACTCGCAGAGCGTACGTCAGCGGCCGTCGAGCTCCCCGTCGGAGGCGTCCTCGACGAGCCGGAACAGCTCCGTGCGGACGTCCTGGATCTTCGGGATGTCGCGCAGCACGATCTCGCCCCTGTCGCTGGCGGACTCGACGGTCAGCGTGCCGCAGCCGAGCAGCCGCTCGAAGAACGTCTGGTCGGAGCTGACCGTGTTGACCTTGGTGATCGGGATCTCGTCGGTCGACTTGTTGAGCACGCCGGTGCTGATCGTGAAGCGGTGGGTGGTGAGCGCGTAGCCGGTGTTCTTCCACTGCAGGTAGGGGACGAACGACCAGATCGTCAGCAGGATGAGGCCGATGACGCCGGTGGCGATCCTGGCGTAGAAGGCGAATTCCCAGCCGGCCGGGATGAAGTACAGGGCCGCGCCCACGGCCGCGGCGATGAGCACCAGCGCGACGAAAGGGGCGACGAGCCGCTTCCAGTGCGGGTGGAAGGACCTGACGCGCCGCTCACCCTGCGTCAGATGATGGTCGGGAAGGGTCATGCGCAAATGGTGCCATCATCGCCGCCCCTGCGGCTATGCGGTGGTGCGGCGCGCACCCGGCGCACGTCAGGCCATGCGCACGTGGACGACGTCGCCCGCGCTCAGCGTGTAGTGCTCGCCGCCGGACTCCACCTGGAGGTGCCCCCACTGGTCGATGCCGGACGCCCGGCCGGTCAGCGCCTGATCGCCCGGCAGCTCCACCCTGACCTGCCTGCCGACCGTGGCGTTGACCGCGAGGTACGCCGAGCGCAGCCCGGAGGCCTCCGCGTCGCCCTTGGCGTCGACCCAGTCGTGGTAGTGGCTCTCGACCTCGCGCAGCACTGCCCGCAGCAGCGGATCGCGGTCGAGGCACGCCGCCTGCTCGATGCCCAGCGACGTGGCGGTCTCGACGGGCAGCTCGTCGGGTTTGAGCGACACGTTCAGCCCCATGCCGATGACCACGGCGTCGTCGGCGCGCTCGGCGAGCACGCCGGCCAGCTTGCGCTCGCCGATCAGCAGGTCGTTTGGCCACTTCAGGCGCACGTCGACCTCGGCCAGGCGGCGCACCGCCGATGCGGCGGCGACGCCGTACATGAGGGTCAGCCAGCCCTGGGCGGCGAGCGGCACGTGCGGCCTGAGCAGGATCGAGAACGTCAGGCCCGAGCGGGGCGGAGCCGACCAGGAGCGCCCCAGCCGTCCGCGGCCCGCCGCCTGCGCCTCCGCCACCAGCACGGACCCCTCCGGTGCCCCCTCCTTGGCGGCGCCGGCCAGGTCTGCGTTGGTCGAGCCGGTGCTCTCGACGATCGTGACGCCCGTCCACAGCGAGCCGGGGCGGACCAGGGCACGGTTGAGCGCCGCCGCGTTCAGTGGCGGGCGGTCGAGGTCGGAGTAGCGCGAGTTGGCCATCCCCTCATCTTCCCTGATGGACGTCCTGCTCACGCGCGCGGGAGCGGCATCGGAAGACTATGGAATGAAGCATTCCGTTCTGCTACTATTGGAACAGAACGAACCGTTCCCGAAAGGACCGCGCCATGAGCATCGCCCCCTTCCGCATCGAGATCCCCCAGGCCGACCTCGACGACCTGCGGGCCCGCCTCGCCCTCACCCGCTTCACCGACGAGATCGACGGCGCCGACCAGGGAGTCGGTGTCGAGCGGGTCAGGCGCCTGGTCGGCCGCTGGCGCGACGGGTTCGACTGGCGTGCCCTGGAGGCCAGGCTCAACGCGTACCCGCAGTTCACCACCGAGATCGACGGGCAGAACATCCACTTCTTCCACGTGCGCTCCGACAACCCCGAGGCCCTGCCGCTGATCCTCACCCACGGCTGGCCCGGCTCCATCGTCGAATATCTCGACGCCATCGAGCCGCTGTCGCGCCACTTCCACCTGGTCGTCCCGTCGCTGCCCGGCTACGGCTTCTCGGGGCCGACGCGCGAGCTGGGCTGGAACAATCAGCGCATCGCCAGGGCGTGGGCCGCGCTCATGGCCGAGCTCGGCTACGAGCGCTACGGCGCCGTGGGCAACGACGCCGGGTCGATGATCTCGCCCGAGGTAGGCCGGATCGATCCTGAGCACGTCGTGGGCGTGCACGTCACGCAGATCTTCTCGTTCCCGTCCGGCGACCCCGCGGAGTTCGCCGACCTGAGCGAGGACGACCAGGCGGGGCTGGCCGTGCTCGACTGGTTCTGGAAGGAGAAGGGCGCCTTCAACGTGCTGCACTCGCAGCAGCCGCAGACGCTCGCGCACGCCGTCGCCGACTCCCCCGCCGGGCTCGTGGGCTGGCTCGCCCAGCTCTTCGACGAGGACCTCGACGACGACTTCGTGCTGGCCAACGCCGCCATCCACTGGTTCACCGGCACCGCGGGCTCGGCGCTGCGGCTCTACTGGGAGAACGCCCGCATGGAGCAGCCGAAGGAGCCCACGACCGTGCCGACGGCGCTGGCCATGGCCGAGGGCGACTTCACGTCGATCCGCCGCTTCGCCGAGCGCGCCCACGCGAACATCGTCTCCTGGAAGACGCTGCCCGCCCCGGCGCGTGGCCACTACACCGCGCACAGCGCCACGGAGGTGCTCACCTCCGACATCCGGGCCTTCTTCGGCGCGCTCCGCTAGCTCAGCCGGTGTTCTGCAGGCCCGCGGCGACGCCGTTGACCGACAGGAGCAGGAGCGTGGACAGCCGGTCGCGCTCCCGCTCCGACGGGTTGCCGGTGCGCAGCGCGCGCAGGGCCCGCAGCTGGAGGTGCGACAGCGCGTCGACGTACGGGTCGCGCAGCTGGACCGCCCGCGAGAGCACCTTGCGGTTCTCCAGCAGCCGCGTGTGCCCCGTGACCCTGAGCACCAGGTCGCGGGTCCTGTCGTACTCCTCCAGCACCTGCCGGGTGAAGTCCTCCCTGCCGCCCAGCGCCAGGTAGCGCTTGGCGATCGAGCGGTCGGTCTTGGCCAGTGACATCTCGGCGTTGTCGAGCATCGCGTTGAACAGCGGCCACTCGGCGTACGCCGCCCGCAGCTCCTCGATGTCGCCGACGGCCGCCAGGCCGGTGCCGAGGCCGTACCAGCCGGGCAGGTTGACCCGGGTCTGCGCCCACGCGAACACCCACGGGATCGCCCGCAGGTCGTCGAGCGAGCGCGGCGCGCCCAGGCCGCGGCGGGCCGGGCGGGAGCCGAGGCGCAGCGTGCCGATCTCCTCGAGCGGGCTCACCAGGCCGAACCACTCGGGGAAGCCCTCCGCCTCGGTCAGCGACCTGTAGGCCCCCTCGGACGCCGTGGCGACCTGCTCGGCCAGGCCGCGGAACCGTTCGGCGGCGGCCGCGGTGCGCGACCCGATCGTCGGCGAGGAGGCCAGCAGCACGGCGTTGGCCACCTGCTCCAGGTGCCGGCGGGCGATCGCGATGTGGCCGTAGCGGGCGAAGATGACCTCGCCCTGCTCGGTGACCTTGAACCGGCCCGCGACCGAGCCGGGGGCCTGGGCCAGCACGGCGCGGTTGGCCGGGCCGCCGCCGCGGCCGAGCGCGCCGCCGCGGCCGTGGAACATGCGCAGCTTCACGTCGTGCTCGGCGGCCCAGCGGGTCAGCTCCTCCTGCGCCTCGTAGAGCCGGAGCGTGGCCGCGGCGGGGCCGAGCTCCTTGGCCGAGTCGGAGTAGCCGAGCATGATCTCCATGCGCCGGCCGGTGTCGGCCAATCGCCGCCGCACCTGCGGGATGTCGAGCATGCCTGTGAGCACGCGCGGCGAGTTGGCCAGGTCCTCGCCCGACTCGAAGAGCGGCACGACGTCGAGCACGGGCGCGCGGTCGCCGAGCGCGTGCCCGGCCAGCTCGTAGACGGCCGCGACGTCGTCGGCCGAGCGGGTGAAGGAGACCACGTAGCGGGAGCAGGCGTCGACCCCGAACCGCTCCTGGATCCAGCCGATCACCCGGATCGTGGCCAGGACCTCCTCGGTGCGCTCCGACGGCTCGCCGCCCGCCCGCAGCTCCTCCAGCGCGGCGGCGTGCACCTGGGAGTGCTGGCGCACCTCCAGCTCGGCCAGGTGGAAGCCGAACGTCTCGACCTGCCAGATGAGGTGCTGCAGCTCGCCGTACGCCTGCCGCGGCGCGCTCGCCGCCAGCGACTCCTGCGCCAGGCGCAGGTCGGCCAGCAGCTCGTCGGGCGAGCGGTAGGCCAGGTCGAGGTCGCGGCGGTGGGTGGCGGCGATGCGCGCGGCCACGAACAGCAGCCACTGCCGGTGCGGCTCGCGCGGCGAGCGGGTGGCCAGCTCGGAGACGACCTCGGGGTAGGCGTTCACGGCCGTGGCCAGCGCCGTCTTGAGCTCGGGCGAGCAGGGGGCGAACTGGGCGGAGGCCGTCAGCGTGCGGCCGATGCGCGAGCAGGCGGTTTCGAGGGCCGTCAGCACGTGCTCGGACTGGATCTGGACGGTCTCGCGGGTGACCCTGGCCGTGACGTTGGGGTTGCCGTCGCGGTCGCCGCCGATCCAGCTGCCGTAGCGGATGAACGGCCTGGCCCGCGGCGGGCGGGTGCCGGTGCCCCCGTCGGCCGCCGCGCCGAGCGCCGCGTCGAGCGCGCGGTAGACCTGCGGCACCGTACGGAACAGGGTCTCGTCGAAGGCGGCCATGGCGGTGCGCACCTCGTCGAGCGGGTCGAGCTTGGTGGAGCGGAGCTGGGCCGTGCGCCACAGCAGGTCGATCTCCTCCAGCATGCGCCGCTTGCTCTCCGCCCGCTCGGAGGCGCCGCGGCCCGGGGAGTTGTACTCGGTGAGCTGGCCGCTGACCCGCTGGATCGCGGTGACGACCGCGCGCCTGCGCGCCTCGGTGGGGTGCGCGGTGAGCACCGGGTGCAGCTCCAGCCCCTCCACCAGCTCGGTGACGCGCTCGTGGCCCAGCTCGCGTACGGCCTGCGCGAGCGACTCGCGCTGCACCCTGCCCTCGGCGTCGCGTTCGCGCAGCGTGCGGATGCGGTAGTGCTCCTCGGCCAGGTTGGCCAGGTGGAAGTAACAGGTGAACGCCCGGGCCACCTCGACTGCCCGCTCGATCTCCCATCCTGCGATCATGGCGGTGATCTCGTCGGCCGAGATCTCGCCCTTGCGCGCGGCGATGACCGCCTTGCGCAGCCGTTCGACGTCGGCCAGCAGGTCTTCGCCGCCCTGTTCGGCCAGCACCTGGCCGAGCAGCTTGCCGAGCAGGCGCACATCGTGGCGCAGCTCGTCCGGCATCTCGGTCACGGCGGCGCTGCGATGTTCGAGCCCCTGGTCAATCATGTTTCGAAGGGTAGCGAGTCGCCACGAACGACCGTAGACCGGTCTCATCAAATGGACTAGACCACTGGTTCGAGGCAGGTCAGGTGGGCTTCGACACGGCCGCGAGCAGATCGGGCATCCTGGCGAATCCGAGCTTGGCGCCCAGCCGCCTGCCGAGCACTTCGGCCAGCAGGCCGTAGAACGGCGCAACCGCGCACACCCAGAGGAGCCCGAACAGCAGCGCCACCACGAACGGCGCCATCAGCAGCGCCATGCCGGCCGACGCGCCCAGGGCGGAGGCGAACGCCAGCCCGCCCTGTCCCGGGGCGGCGCCGGTGAAGGCGTTCATCCGGTCGGGCACCGTGTACGGCAGGACCACGCTGGTCACCGAGCCGACGCCGAACCCGATGCCGAGCACTCCCCATCCGGCCAGCATGGCCGGCAGGATCATGGCGGGGTGCCCGGTGAGCAGGCCGCTGGCGACGGCGAGCACGGTGATCAGCGGCGCGGCGACGAGCGCGCCCGCCAGGTGCCGCCCGGCCAGATCGGTGGCGACATCGCGCTCGGAGCCGAACGCCACGGCGTTCATCCACAACGAGCGCCCGTCGATGCCGAACGCGTTGCCCGACTGCAGGGCGATCATGAGCGCGCCCATGCAGGAGATCACGATCGGCGTCCACTGGCCGCCCCCGCCCCGATCAGGATCGCTCATCGAGAACGACAGGATGAGGGTGACGACGATGGCGCTGGCCCAGCCCACGCGGAACCTCGGGTCGCGCCTGATGTACTTCAGCTCCTTCGTCACCACCGCCGCCAGCGGCCCGTCGGGCAGGACCCGGTCGACCAGCCCGCTCCCCCTGCGTACGGAGGCGGCCTGGGTGGAGGAGTCGGGCATGACGAGGGCCCGGCCCAGCGCCTTGACCCACAGCCAGCCGAGCGCGACCACGACCACGGCGAGCAACACGAGCTCGGCCAGCCCGGTGAGGCCGCCGTCGGCGATGGCGTGCGCCGCCAGGCCGGGCGGGGTCCACCTGAGCAGGCCCGCCATCTGGTGCAGCATCGCCGTGGGGTCGCTGAAGCCACGGTTCATCAGCAGGTTGGGCAGCTGCGCGAGGAGCACCAGGGCCAGCGCGCTCACGGCCAGCAGGTCGCGCCCGCGCCGGGTGCGCAGCGCGCCGGACAGCGAGGTGGTGACCAGCCTGGACACCACCACGCAGAGCGCGAACTGCAGCAGCACGGCCGGCACGCCGAGCAGGATCCCGCCGGGGCCCGACGCGACCCCGACCAGCGCGCCGAACGTCACGACGAGCGTCGCGAGCGGCCAGACGCCGGTCACCGACGCGGTGAACATGCCGACCGCGAGCCGCCCGGTGCGCAGCGGGAACAACGACAACTTCGCGGGGTCCAGCGTGTCGTCGAGGCCGAAGGCGAGCAGCGGCACGATCATCCACCCGAAGAAGAACGACGCGAAGGCGAGCGTCAGGAGCGAGGCGGAGATGTCGCCTGGAGCCAGTCTGAGCAGGCTCATCAGCAGGAAGCCGAGCGCGGCCAGGCCGGCGGCGATGGCCGTGGTGAAGACGAAGCCCAGCTTGCGCTGCGTGTCGCCGCGCAGGTTGCCGGCCAGCAGCCGGAGCTTGAGCTGCGCGAACAGCAGGACGGTGTTCACCTGGGGTCCTCCGGCCGGGCGCCGAGCCAGCTCAGGCCCGCTTCGCGGTCGTGCGGCGTGCCGCCGACCAGGTCGAGGAACGCCTGGTTGAGGCTGCGCCCGCCGCGCACCTCCGCCAGCGGCCCCTGAGCCACGATGTGGCCCGCGCTCATCACGGACACCCAGTCGCACAGCCGCTCGACCAGGTCCATCACGTGGCTGGAGAAGATGACGGTCGAGCCGGACGCGGTGAAGCGCCGGAGCACCTCGGTGAGGGTGTTGGCGCTGACCGGGTCGACGCCCTCGAAAGGCTCGTCCAGAAAGAGCACCGACGGGTTGTGCAGGAGCGCGGCGGCCAGGCCGATCTTCTTGCGCATGCCGGTGGAGTAGTCGACGACGAGCTTGTCGGCGGCGCCGGTCAGGTCCATCACGTCGAGCAGCTCGCCCGCGCGCTGCTCGACGTCGGCCTTGGGGATGCCGCGCAGCCTGCCGTTGTAGAGCAGCAGCTCGCGGCCTGACAGCCGCTCGAACAGCCGCAGCCCTTCGGGGAGCACGCCGATGCGCGCCTTGACGGCGACGGGGTCGCGCCACACGTGGAACCCGGCGACCTCGGCATGGCCGCCGTCGGGACGGAGCAGCGCGGTGATCATGCTGAGCGTGGTCGTCTTGCCCGCGCCGTTGGGGCCGACGAGGCCGGCGAAACTCCCCGCGGGGACCAGGAGATCGACCCCGGCCACGGCGACTTGCGAACCGTAATGTTTGACCAGGCCATGCGTGCGTACGGCATCCGTCATGGATCCACTCTGGCGGACGCACTAGATTTGCGCGCATGACTGCAGCGGCTGACGACCTACCGGAAAAGCTGGATATCCATACCACTGCTGGAAAAATCGCTGACCTGGAGCGACGGCTCGACGAGGCCGTGCACGCCGGATCGGCGACCGCGGTGGCCAAGCAGCACGCCAAGGGCAAGATGACCGCCAGGGAGCGGGTGCTGGCGCTGCTGGACGAGGGCTCGTTCGTGGAGTTCGACGAGTTCGCCCGGCACCGGTCCACGATGTTCGGGCTGGAGGAGCGGCGGCCGTACGGCGACGGCGTCATCTCCGGCCACGGCACCGTCGACGGCCGGCAGGTGTGCGTGTTCTCGCAGGACGTGACGGTCTTCGGCGGCTCGCTCGGCGAGGTGTACGGCGAGAAGATCGTCAAGGTGCTCGACCTGGCGATCAAGACCGGCTGCCCGATCATCGGCATCAACGAGGGCGGCGGCGCGCGCATCCAGGAGGGCGTGGTCGCGCTCGGGCTCTACGCGGAGATCTTCAAGCGCAACGTGCACGCCTCCGGCGTGATCCCGCAGATCTCGCTCATCATGGGCGCCGCGGCGGGCGGTCACGTCTACTCGCCCGCGCTGACCGACTTCGTCGTCATGGTGGACCAGACGTCGCAGATGTTCATCACGGGCCCCGACGTGATCAAGACGGTGACGGGCGAGGAGGTCACGTTCGAGGAGCTCGGCGGGGCCCACACGCACAACACCAAGTCAGGGGTGGCCCACTACCAGGCCGACGACGAGAACGACGCCCTCGACTACGTCAAGGCGCTGCTGTCGTACCTGCCGTCCAACAACCTGGACGAGGCGCCGGTCTTCGAGCCGGCCACCGACCTCGAGCCCGATCCCGAGCTCGACGCGCTGATCCCCGACTCGGCCAACCAGCCGTACGACATGCACCGGGTGATCGAGCACGTGCTGGACGACGGGGAGTTCCTGGAGGTCCACGCGCTGTTCGCGCAGAACGTCGTGGTCGGCTACGGCCGCGTCGACGGCCAGCCCGTGGGGATCGTGGCCAACCAGCCGATGCATTTCGCCGGGTGCCTGGATATCGACGCCTCCGAGAAGGCCGCAAGATTTATTCGAACATGTGATGCTTTTAATATTCCTATCCTGACTTTTGTTGATGTACCGGGTTTCCTCCCCGGCACCGATCAGGAATGGAACGGAATCATCCGCCGCGGGGCCAAGCTCCTCTACGCCTACGCCGAGGCCACGGTGCCACTGGTCACGGTGATCACGCGCAAGGCGTACGGCGGCGCGTACGACGTCATGGGCTCCAAGCACCTGGGCGCCGACGTCAACCTGGCCTGGCCCACGGCCCAGATCGCGGTCATGGGCGCGCAGGGAGCGGTCAACATCCTCTACCGGCGCGAGCTGGCCGCCTCCGACGACCCCGACGCCGTGCGGGCGAAGCGCGTCACCGAGTATGAGGACACGCTGACCAACCCGTACATCGCGGCCGAGCGTGGCTACGTGGACGCGGTGATCCGGCCGGCCGAGACCCGGGCACAGGTCATCAGGGCGCTGCGGATGTTGCGGAACAAGCGGGCGACGTTGCCGCCCAAGAAGCATGGGAACATCCCGCTATGACGAGCCATCTACGCATTGTTCGTGGCGACGCCGCGCCCGAGGAGATCGCCGCGTTGGTGGCGGTACTCGCCGCCCGACACGCCGAGCCGCAGGCTCCTCCCGCTCGCCGACGGCAAACGTGGCGAAACCCCGTCAGAGGTATGCGTAAGCCTGTCGTCCCAGGGAAGTCGGCATGGCGGATGAGCGCTCTACCCTAGATAGATCCTGTGAATCGGGTGTCAAGTTCCCCGGGAGTTGGGACTATCTAGAGAAAGTAGGCGTATATAGTCAGCCGATCAACTAACACCCGCGGCCTGGAGGACGACATGGCCATCCCAGACCTCATGCCGCATCCTGTGGCAGCCAAGTACGCCGTCCTAGTGGATGTCGGTTATCTGTACGCTGCGGCAGGTGAGGTGCTGCTCGGCGCGAAGGAGCGCAAGGAATATCGGGTGGCCGCCGATGAGCTCATCCAGAGTCTACAGAAACATGCAGAGGAACGTATTTCTGGCGAACTCCTGCGGATCTATTGGTATGACGCAGCCCGTGACCGTGTGCCCACCGTCGACCAGCGGGTCATCGCCCAGCTTCCCTGGGTCAAGGTGCGACTTGGCAACCTGAACGCCCGAGGCCAGCAGAAGGGCGTGGACGCGCAGATCAGGAGCGATCTGGAGGCCCTGGCCCGACATCATGCGGTCACCGACACGATTCTGCTGGCGGGCGATGAGGACATGGTTCCGGCGGTCGAGGCGGCGCAGGCCTACGGCGTGCGCATCCATCTGTGGGGGGTCGAACCGCCTTATGGCACCAACCAGGCCGAGCGCCTGGTCTGGGAGTCCGACACCGTTGAAGTGATCACTGCTGATTTCCTGAGGCCCTTTTTCAGCCGTGCTCCCCAGCCCGTCCCGGTCACTCCGCCGGCCGCCGCCGCTCCCTCCCCCGCCCAGGTGTTCGCCGGGCGCGCCCCGGTCAAGCCGCACGCCAAGCCCGGCCAGGTCGCCAAGCTCGGCCCGAGCCGGCCCCGCGTGGAGGACGTCGGCGAGCACGTGGCACAGAAGTGGATCCTCACCCGCGGCCGCGACAACATCCGCGACCTGCTGCCGGGCCCGATCCTGCCGACCGTGATCGACACCGAGCTGCTCATCGAGGCGGAGAAGGAGCTCGGCCACTCGCTGCGGCCCTACCCCGAGGCGCGGGTGTGGCTGCGCGACGGGTTCTGGGCGCGGGTCTACCGCGAGTTCGACCTGGGCGTGGGCGTCTCGTCCAAATAGCGGTCGCCTCGTTCGAGGAGGGCCTCGGCCGTGGCCGTACGCGCGTACAGGACATAGCGCCCCGCACGGTGGGCCGTGCACAGACCCGCTCTGCGGAGCGCGGTGAGGTGCTGGTTCGCGCCCGGCTCCGACAGGCCCGTGCGCTGGGCCAGATCGCGCGTGGATGCGGGCTGGTCCAGCTCGGCCAGCAGCCGCGCGCGCGTCCTGCCGAGCACGGCCGCCAGCGCCTCGGGCGGCTCCAGATCACGGCGCTCCCACAGCGTGGCGATGCCGCGCGGCGGATAGCGAACGGTCGGCTGGTACGGCGGCGTCGTGACCGAGAAGACCCGCGGCGAGGCGAACACGCACGGCACCAGCAGCAGCCCGAGCCCGCGCAACGGGCGGGCTCCAGAGACGTGGCGGTGCGCGATGCTCAAGGTCCCGTCCCGCCAGGTGACCGCGTCGTCGAGGTCGGCCAGCATGCGCTGGGCGCCTCCTTCGGCCAGCAGCCGGGCGCGGTGGAGGATCTCGCCTTCGAGCAGTGCCCTGATCCTCGCCCAGTACGGCGCCATCGCGGCGTTCCAGTAGGCCTCCACCTCCTCCGCCAGGCGTTCCAGCCCTCGCTCCGGGTCGTCGTAGAGCGCCTGCACCCGCTTCGTGCGGGGACCGGGGACGGCTTCCAGATCTGAGCGGACCCGTCCGGCCGCGCCCCGCATCGTGGCGAGTTCGAGGTCCAGATCCGGCATGGACGTCGACGGCGGTGTGCAGGTGAAGCCCGCGATGACGACGGTCGGCACCGGCACGAGGTCGGACAGCAGGCTCCAGCCGACGCCCTGGAGGCGGCGGCGCACCTGCTCGGCCCAGGGGCGCAGCAGCGGGTGGGCGCCCGGGTCCTTCACCACGCGGACGCCGGCGACGACCTCGCCGAGCGGGGAGATCGCGAAGCGGGTGTTGGCGATGTCGCGGGCGGTGAACGTCAGGTCCAGGGTCATGGATTCGCGGGTCACTTAATCGATAGCGCTCTTTGCCAACATTTCAGCATCGTTGCCGACATGTCAGCAACTGTGGTGGAGCAGCCGCTGCTGCGCCTGCGCCCGTTCCGCAACCTGTACGTCGCCGGCGCGGTCAGCCAGTTCGGCTCCCAGATCAGCTACGTCGCACTCCCCCTGCTCGCCGTGACCGCGCTCGGCGCGGGAGCGGGCGAGGTGGGGCTGCTGTCGGCGCTCGGAACGCTCACCGTGCTGCTGCTGGGGTTGCCCGCGGGAGCCTGGGTCGACCGGGCCAGGCGGCGTCCGGTGATGGTCGCCACCGACCTGCTCAGGGCGGCGGCGCTGCTGTCGGTGCCGGTCGGGTGGTGGGGCGGCTGGCTGTCCATGGAGCAGCTCTACGCGGTGGCGGTGCTCGTGGGAGCGGGCACGCTGCTGTTCGACGTGGCGCAGCTGAGCCTGGTGCCCGGCCTGGTGGGGCGCGAGCGGCTGACGGCGGCCAACTCGCTGCTCGTCGGCACCGGCGCGGGGATGGACATCGCGGGACGCAGCGCGGCCGGGGTGCTAGTGCAGGCGGCGGGCGCGCCGGTGGCCATCCTGCTGGACGCGCTGAGCTACCTGTGGTCGGCCCTCTGGCTGCGCGGCGTCCACGAGCCGGCGGCGGGCGCGCCCAAGGACCGGGAGCCGATCGGCCGGCTGATCGGCGCGGGCGTGCGCTTCCTCTTCGGCAACCCGACGCTCGTGGCGGCCCTGGTCCAGGGCACGATGGCGAACCTGGCGTTCCCGCTCTGCTCGGTCCTGCTGCCGGTGCTCATCGTGGAGCAGCTCGGCTATCCGGCGTGGGTGCTGGGGGCGTACCTGGCCGTCGGCGGGCTCGGAGCGCTGGCGGGTTCGTCCGCCGCCCACCTGTTCGGCCGCCGGCTCGGCACCGGGCGGGCCGCCTGGCTCGCGAGCCTGGCCACCGCGCCCGCCTCGCTCGTCCTGCCGTTCCTGGGGCACGGGCCGTGGTTGTGGGCGGCCGCCGCGGCGTGGTTCGTGCTGACGTTCCGCACCGGGCTCAACAACGTGCTGCTCGTCAGCCTGCGGCAGCGGGTCACGCCCGACGACATGCTCGGCCGGATGTCGGCCACGATGCGGCTGCTGCTGATGGGCGCGGTCGGGCTGGGCGGCCTGCTGGCCGGCGCGATGGGCGAGCTGTGGGGAGTGCGCTCGGCGCTCTGGCTGGGCGCGTCGATCATGGCGCTGAGCTGGGTGCCGTTTCTATTCTCCGCGCTCCGCCATCAGCCGTGAACCCCGGGACAGCCAGGTCCGATTCCCGCCGGTCACCCGTCTCTGCCTGCTGACCTGCGGTTTGACGGTGAGGTCTGATTTCCGCTGGTCGACGCTCGCGGGGAGCGCGTAGCGTCGGAGGCATGTCACCACTAGAGCTCGACTTCGACTCCTGCTACCGGGCGGTCTCCGCCAGGGACGCCCGGTTCGACGGGCGCTTCTACACGGCGGTGACGACGACGCGGATCTACTGCCGCCCGATCTGCCCGGCCCGCACGCCCTCGTTCCGCAACGTACGGTTCTACCGGCACGCGGCGTCCGCGGAGGCGGCCGGGTTCCGCCCGTGCAAGCGCTGCCGTCCCGAGCTCTCCCCCGGCGACCCCGGCTGGGACGTCCGCGGCGACCTCATCGGCAGGGCGCTGCGGCTGATCGACGACGGCGCCGCCGACGAGCAGGGCGTCGCCGGGCTGGCCAGGCGGCTGCACATCACCGAGCGCCACCTGCACCGGCTGTTCGTGGCCGAGCTCGGCGTCGGACCGCTGGCCGTGGCGCGGACGAAACGGCTGCTGCTCGCCAAGCAGCTGCTGACCGAGACGGACCTGCCGGTCACGGAGGTGGCGTTCGCGGCAGGGTTCGGCAGCGTCCGCCAGTTCAACGCGACGATGCGGGAGACGTACGGCTTCACGCCCAGCGAGCTGCGGGCCACCTCCGGCCGGGTGGCCGCCAGGGTCGCCGACGCCGCCGGGCCGGTCACGCTCCGGCTGCGGCTGCACCGGCGCGAGCCGTACGACGCGGACGGCGTGTTCGGCTTCCTGGCCTCCCGCGCCATCCCCGGGCTCGAGGTGGCGGACCGCACGTCGTACGCCAGGGCCGTGCCCGGCGGCACGATCACGCTCACCGGGCAGCGCGACCACATCGCCCTCGACGTGGCGGTGGACGACACGCGGCAGCTCACCCGGCTCGTGGGCCGCTGCCGCCGCCTGCTCGACCTCGACGCCGACCCCGGCGCCATCGCCGAGACCCTCGGCCAGGGCTCGCTCGGCCCGCTCGTCGCGGCGCGGCCCGGGCTGCGGGTGCCGGGCACGTTCGACGGGTTCGAATTGGCCGTACGCGCGGTCGTCGGCCAGCAGATCTCCGTGGCGGGCGCCCGCACCCTGCTCGGCCGCATCGTCGCCAGAGCCGCCGCGCCCGGCGGCCTCTTCCCCACGCCCGCCCGGCTCCTGGACACCGACCTCACCGGCCTCGGCCTGACGAACCGCAGGATCGCCACCCTCAAGGACCTGTCGGCCCGCCTGGCCGACGGGAGCATCGACCTCGACGGCGGCCAGGACCCCGCCGACTCGGTGGCGGGCCTGCGCGCCGTTCCCGGCATCGGCCCGTGGACGGCGAGCTACGTCGCGCTGCGGGCGCTGCGCGACCCCGACGCCTGGCCCGTGGGCGACCTCGTGCTCGACAAGCGCATGGCCGCCCTGGGCATCCCGCACGACCACATCGAGCGGTGGCGCCCGTGGCGGGCGTACGCCGCCCTGCACCTCTGGAGCTCATCATGATCACTGCTCGGCTCGTTCCCACGCCCATGGGCCCGCTGTCCCTGCTGTCCCGCGAGGCGGTGCTGGTCGCGGCCGGCTTCACCGCCGAACCCAAGGAGATGTACGCCCGCCTCACACCCGCCCTGCAGGCGGAGGGCCTGGAGGTCGCGGACGGTCCCGGCCCCGCCGGGGAGGCCGTCCTCGCCTACCTGGCGGGCGACCTGGAGGCCCTCGACGCCATCCCGGTCTCGCAGCCCGGCACGCCCACCCGCAAGCGGCTCCACGCCGCGTTGCGCGAGGTCAAGCCGGGCACGACCGTCACGTACGCGGAGCTCGCCGCGCGGGCGGGACTGCCGAGGACGGCCGCCAGGGCGGCGGGTTCGGCCTGCGCCCAGAACCTGATCGCGCCGTTCGTGCCGTGCCACCGCGTCCTGCCCAGCGGCGGCGGCTACGGCGGCTACTACTACGGCGTACCGGTCAAAGAGTGGCTCCTCGCCCACGAATCCGGAGAAATCGCTGACGCTCGGTAATGCCTCGACAACATTCGGTAATGTGTTCGCCATGCCGACACAGGAACACGAATACCTGATCGAGCTCGTACGCAACCGCCCGTCCCTGGTCGCCACGCTGCTGGCCGGGACGGGCGTCTCCGTACCGACGTTCGACGAGGCACGGTTGGGCAATGCGGATTTCACGGACTGCACCCCCACCGAATACCGCGCCGACTCGGTGGTGATCCTCTGCAAAGAGGGCACACCGGTTTCGGCAGTGGTCCTCGAGGTGCAACGCGAACCGGACACCCGCAAACGCTGGTCCTGGCCTGTCTACCTGTCCACGCTCAGGGCGCGCACGAAGTGTCCCGTTCTGCTCCTCGTCTTCTGCGAGGACTCCAGGACAGCCCGCCGCTGCGCGGAACCCATCGAGATGGGGCATCCCAGGTGGGTGCTGCATCCCATCGTCATCGGCCCGAACGGGATCCCTTCGATCATCGATCTCGGCTGGGCCGTCGACCAGCCGGAGCTCGCGACCGTCTCGGCCATCGTGCACGGCCAGTCGGAAGCGGGCCTCCACAACATCCTGACCCTCTTCGAGGCACTGGGGCAGCTGCCCGAAGAGTTCAGCGAGTATTCTGACCTCGTCCTTTCGTGTCTGCCCGACTTCATGCTCGACAAAGTGATCAGGGAGCTCAGGATGGCCATGGCAACTCACCACCCCAGAAGCGCAGTGATTCGCGCGTGGCTCGCCGAAGGAAAGGCGGAAGGAAAGGCGGAGGGCGAGGCGAAGGCCGTCCTGCTGATCCTGGAGGCGCGGGGCATCTCGCTCCCCGACGAAGCACGGGCCCGCATCCTCGCCTGCACCGACCTGCACACCCTGGAGTCCTGGGTGCGCAAGGCCGCCACCGCGAAGAGCGCCGACGAACTGTTCCTCTAGAGGCTCGCCGCTGGAGAATCCAGGGGCCGGCACCCGTGCCTGCCCCTGGCCACGACAGTCTCAGGGCTTGACGTTGCTCTGGATCTCCCCGACCGGCACGTCGCGGGTGGCTCCGACCTCCACGGGCGCGAACTGCACTGGCACCACGTCGTCGACCACCTCGACCGGCCAGACGGTGGAGACCGTCAGCGTGTACTTCTCGCGCGGCTGGTCGATCGACGAGCGCAGGTAGCGCACGCCGCAGGCGAACGTGCCGCCCTTGGTGTACGGCTTGCCGGACGTCCCGCACCCTTCCTCGTGCACCTCGGCGCGGTCCTTCGTGGTGCCCGGGTCGATCGTGATGCTTTCGAGCGTGGCGACCACGGTCGCGCTCATGACGCCGGGGATCGTCGCGGTCACCGACCTGCGCGGCTCGCCGATGCCCTCCAGCCACACCCAGGTGGGCAGGTTCACGTAGCTCTTGGCGTCGGGGTTCAGCTTGACCGTGGGCTCGGGCACGGTCAGCGCGGCTCTGGCGATCTCGGCCAGTTCCTGGATCGTGATGCCGGAGGGCGGTGTGGTGCCGGGTGGCACGAAGACGAACGGGTCGAGACTGGCGAAACAGGCCTGCCCCTTCGGGTCGGCGGCGTTGTACGCGGGCCCCCACCAGCGCCCGTCCTTTCCGATCTTGTTCTCGAACTGCTTGAGGAACGCCTGCCACTTCTCCTCGGTGGGGTTCTCCGTGAACCTGAACCAGTAGGCCCGCAGGCTTTCCTGCGACTTGAGCATCTCGTTCGCGTCCAAGCCGGGCTCGTACCAGCATGGGCGCTTGAGTGCGTAACCGTCGCTCCTGCCGCCCCTGGTCCCGTCGCCGGACACGACGATCTTCGAGTGGGCCAGGTTGATGCCCCTCGTGCGCTCCTCGTTGATGGGGGTGCCCACCGTCCGTCCACCGTCGCCGGGATCCGCCGCGCCCGCCAGCACCAGCAGCGCGGCGACGGCGATCGAGCTCATGGGGTTCATCGGGAGCACCCTTTCTCGCCATAGCTGAACGATCTGATCCGCCACACCCCGTCATCGCCGCGGTGCGCGAGCACGGACTGGAGGTACGGCTCGCGCACGAAGGCGGGCTGAGGCTCCACGGCCTCCCCCGTGCGCGCGGACAGCACGCGCACATCCGACTCGTCCACGCACGCGTTGACCTGCGCGCCCTTGCCCACCAGCGCGGCGACGCGCAGGTTGTAGAGCCGGGCGTCGCCTCTCACGGTCATGTCCTCCTCGGTGTATCCGTGCACCCAGTCGTACGCTTCGCGGACCGCCGTGAGTTCGAGATCCAGATCCTTCAGGTATCGATCGCTTCCCGAGACGAGCGCCTTCCTGGAGGCGACGTAGTAGCCGGTGATGAGTTTCAGCAGCGGGTCGGGGTCGTCGGGCCACTCGATCCGCACCCGCAGCTTGTCGCCGCCGATCTTCAGGGTCTCGGGTCCCGAGGCGGGCGCGGTGCCGCTCTCGCTCTTCGACGGGCTCGGGGCCGGCTGCCCGCTCGCGGGCGACGCGGCCTCCTGCGGCGTGTACGGCCGCTCGGCCGGCCCGCATCCCGCCAGGACGCCGATGCCCAGCCCGACGACGCCCAGCACCGCCATGACTCGTCTCATGCCGACGACTCCCTCACCACATGCATGCGCCACGTGGGCAGCAGCTCCTCGATCAACGCCTCGGTCTCCGGGGCCATCCCGCCGCCGTACGGGTGGGAGGCCGCCCTGCGGGTCAGGCCCTCGACGACGGCGCGCAGGCGCACGATGTCCTCGGTGGCGTGCGTGGCCCGCAGCAGGTCGCGCCAGAGCCCCTCGTCGTCGGCCGCCAGCAGCAGGGCCGCGCGTACGGCGGCCACCGCGGCGTCCGGCTGGCCGTGGGCGAGCCTGAGCTCGCAGAGCCGGTGAGCCGCGTCGGCCACCCCGGCGGTCACGTCGTACTCCAGGTCTTCCGCCGCCAGCCAGGCGTACCTGCCGGGCGGCCTGCCGGCCAGCAGCGGGCCTCTGACCAGGCCGAGCGCCTTCTCCAGCAGCACGGCACCGGCCGTCGGGTCGCCGTGCGAGCGGCGTACGAGCTCGCGGAACAGCGCCCAGTCCGTACGCACGCCGGGCCCCAGCCGGAGCCGGCCGGACTCGTCGGTGAGCAGGTGGTCGGGCCCCAGCCATTCGGCGACCCTGGAAATCGTGGCGTCCCTGACCATGGTCTGCGCGCCGCGCGGCCACAGCACGCCGCCGAGCACCGCGGGGTGCACGCCTCCCGGATGCGTGGCCAGGTACACCAGCAGCTCGGCCGCCAGCTCCATCCGGCCTTCCTCCAAGGGGCGCAGGCCGGCGATCTCGAGAGGGCCGAGCACCCTGACCTCGACCGCGGGCGGGTGCGGCCCCACCAGCGGCTCGGCCTCCGGGATGGCCTCACCGTCGAGCCGGTCGGCCGTACGGAAGAGGTCGACCAGCGCGCGGTAGTGGCGGCGCGGCAGGAGCTGGGCCTCCACCTCGAAGCCCAGCTCGGCGATCCTGGCCCTGCCGTCCTCGTCGATCTCCAGCGTCCACGTGGCGTGCGGGACGTCGCCTGCCAGCACGTATCCGGCGGTGTCGCGACGGGCCAGCAGCGCCAGCCGCCTGGCCTCCTCGTGCGTGGGCGCCACCGCGGACAGCAGGTAGTGGGCCACGCTGTGGCCGCCGCTGATGCGGCCGGTCAGCACCTCTCTGCGCGGGGCCGCGTTCGCCTCCAGCTCGGGCAGCACCTCGGCCAGCCCGCCGACCGCCCTGATGCGCTCGGGGGCGATCGCGGTGAGCTCCTGGCCGAAGCCGACGAGCGTGATGCGCATGCGGTCGGACCAGCGGTTGGTGGCCAGCTCGACGGCGATGGCCGCGAGCGCCGCGGTGGTCTGCGCGCCGCGCACGTTGATCAGGCCCTGGGCGGCCTCCAGGTCGATGAGCACGCGCCCGCCGGCGTCCGTGCCGATGGAGACCAGCCCCGGGTACGGTGCCCCGCCCGGCTGCTCGTGGCCGAACTCGGCGGCGGCTCCGCCCGCTCCCGGCATTCTCCGGTCCGGCAGCAGCCGCCCCTCGTGGGCGGGGAGCCGCCAGACCTGGCCGCCGTCCTGGGCCGTCCAGGGCGCGGGCGGGTCGTTGTCCGGCGGATGGATCCACAGGTCGAGCGTGCGTGGCGACAGGTGCGCGCCGTACACGGTGGGCGGGGTGCGGTGCTGCGCGGCCAGTTCGGCGCCGAGCAGCCGCAGCCCGACGTCCAGGATGCGCGCGCCGGGGGCGTCGCCGCCGAGCCTGAGCGCCACCTCGGCCTGGGCGGCGTCGTCACGCGGGCGGGCGATCCTGCGGCCGGACAGGCGCCGCCACAGCTGCTCCCTGCGCCGCCTGGCCAGCACGAACAGCAGCCCGGCCGCGGCCAGCGAGGCGGCGGCGAGGTAGTCGGTCAGCTCGCCCTGGCTCTCCTGCATGACCGGCTGCCGGCCGTCCTGCGCGCCCGTCCCGGATTGGCGGTGCTTGCCCTCGTGCCCGGGCGTCCCGCGCTCCTCGCGGTCCTCGCGCTCCTGGCGCTCCTCGCGGTCCCGGCGCTCCTCGCGCTCCTGGCGCTCCTCGCGGTCCCGGCGGTCCTGCCGATCCTCGCGGCCCGCGCGGTCGTCGCGCTCCGCCGCCGTGTCACCGCGCCCGGGGCCCGGGTCGGCCCTGCCCGGGTGCTCGCGCAACGTCTGCTCGCGCGGCTGGTCGGCGGGGACGGTGTGCACGTTCCTCGCGTCGTCCGGCATGTCGAGCACCCAGCCGGGCCTGATCAGGTCGGCCATGCGCAGCCGGGTGCCGTCGGGCTGCTCCTTCGCCTGGTTGAGCCGGTAGATCTCGGGATACCTGCGGCCGTCTCCCAGGCACTTCTCGGCGATCTCCCACAGGCTCTCGTGGTGCCGGCCGTGCGGCGGCTGCACGACGTACACCTTCCTGGTCTTGTGCGTCTCCATCTCCTGCTCGACGATCGGCGCGGAGTAGGCGACCGCGGTCACGGGCGGCGCGGCCGGTATCGGCGTCAGCTGGGCGACCGGCGCGACCATGGCCCCGGCCGTGAACAGCAGCAGCACGGCCGAGACCAGCTTGTTGGCCAGCAACTGCATGCCGCCGGAGAGCGGCACGCGGGCGGGCATGCCGACCCTGCGCACCCCGGCGTACACCTCGACCAGCACGCACACGAACAGCTGGAACCAGGCCAGCCACACCAGCAGCACCAGCACGGCCACGATCGTGCTGGGCCCGACCCGGCTGGTGAGCACGCCGAGATCGAGCAGCTCGGGCGCGATCGGCGGGCCGACGAAGGTGAGCAGCGCGTACGGCACCCCGCCCACGAGCGCGACCAGCACGACCAGCGCGCCGAGCCCGGCGAGCACGTCGCCGGCGCTGCGCCTGGCCGGGACGCGCGCGGGCACGTGGCGTCCGGGTGGACGCGCGGGCTCTCGCGTGTGCTCTCGCGGCGGCATCGCCTCTCCCTTCTCTGTTCCAGCGTCGTGTCTCGCGCGTTCCGCATCCATCGAGTGGTCGGTTTCGGTCTATCTCGCTTCCGGGGCGGCGCTGGCCTCGCCGGTCATCTCGGAGCCGGGGAACCCGATCGCGCTCAGGAAGAAGGCCTCCCACCGCACCGTCACCGTGACCGTGACCTGGGCCTGCCCCTGCTCGACGGCGCACTCGCCGCGGGTCACGTCGCCGCCGCCGTGAGCCGCCACGATCTCGTCGGCCCTGCCGCACACCTCGGCGTCGCCGAGCAGCCGGGTCTCTCCCGTCGTGCGGAGGTGGTCGACGTCGACCTGATCGGCGCCGGCCCTGGCGGCCTGCTCGGCCACGTCGGTCGCGCGCAGCCGGGCGTTGATCGCCGCCCCGCCGTCCACCAGCAGCCCGGCCAGCAGGAACACGACCACGGAGAACAGCACGGTGAACACCGACATGGACCCCCGCTCGCCGGACCTCATTCGACCCTCCTGAACTGCTCGAGCGGCACCACCGCGGTGCCGGTCAGCTGTTTGGTGCCGCCGAACCCGAGAAAGGCCAGGTCGAGCTCGCAGGTCACCTCGGCCTCGACGTGGCCGCCCTGCTCCCACGCGGACCCGTCGAGCGAGACCGACGAGGACTGGCAGCGGCCGCCGAGCACGCTCGTGGTGATGGCCTCGGCAGCGGACCCGGCGTCGTCGAGCGTGCGCTGCACGGACGCCGCGCGGGCGGCGTCGCGGGCGGCTCCGTTGACCCGCCCCTGCGCCTCGACCAGCACCCCGGCTCCGGCCAGGAACAGCAGGAACAGCAGGAAGACCGGGGCCAGCATCACCGTCTCCACCGCCATCGAGCCGCGTTCGGCCCGTCTCATGCGCAGTCCTCGCCGCCGTTGTCGGGGCGGAAGCACTCGACGGGCCCGCCCGCGGTGGCGGTGATCGTGAACGAGAGCTCGGGCAGCAGCGGGATGACCTGCACGGCGCTGCCGGTCACCGTGACGAAGCGCTCGTCGGGCTCCTTCTCGGACGTCGTGGCGGTGGCGTTGCCGAGCAGCTGAGGGCCGATGGCCCGAACGATGTCGGTGGCCTTCGCGGTGGCCGCGCCCTCCCAGTCGCCCGAGTCGAACGGGGCGGACCTGGCCACGCGGGCGCCTTCCCTGGCGGCCGCCTCCGCGACCTGCCGGCCGTGGAACCAGAGCGCGACCTGCACGATGAGCAGCACGACGGCGAGGATGACCGGCATCAGCACGGCCAGCTCGATCACCGTGGCGCCGCGCTCGCCCTCCGGCCTATTCGCCTCCGCCGCCATCGCCGCCACCGCCGCCGAAGGTGCCTTGGATCTCGCTCTGCTTCTGCTCGACCAAGGTCTTGATGAGCGTGGCCAGGCCGAGCGCGACGCCGGCGATGATGGCGGTGATGATCACCCATTCGACGGCGGACGCCCCGCGGCTGGGTGCGGTCCTGGCCCGGTGGATGCGCACGCCGAGGTACGCGGTCAGATAGATGATCCAGGGATGGTTCATCATGCCCCCAACATCTTCATAGCGGCGGGATAACTGAGAAAGATCACAAAACCGGCGCAGAGCAGGAGCTGGGCCACGAGCATCGACTGCGACCGCTCGCCCGCCCTGCCCTCGATCTCGGCCAGCTCGCGGCGGCGCAGCGTGGCCGCCCTGGCCGTCAGCGACGCGCGTACTTTGGCTCCGTCGTCGGCCACCAGGCCGAGCGCGGCCGACAGGTCGCGCAGCTCGTCGACGTTGATCTCCTCGCCGAGCTGGCCGAGCGCCTGCCACGGAGTGATGCCGACGATCCTCGCGCCGGCCAGCGCGTCGCGGATGCGGCCCATCGCCCAGTTGGGCTGCTCGCCGCTCACCGAGACGGCCATCATCAGGGCCTCGGGAACGCCGCGGCCGCCGGCCAGGTTCATCGCAACGAGGTCGAGGAACGCGCCAACGACGTGCCGGAAGTCGCGCCGCTTGGCCGCCGCGTCCTTCTTGACCTGCAGATCGGGCAGGAAGAAGAACACGACCGCCACGAGCACGGCGGACCAGAACGGGATGGCGAGCGAGGTGCCCCACTCCATGAGCACCAGCCAGCCGAGCAGCAGCGGAAAGGCCAGCAGGCCGCCGGCCGCCAGCAGCACCTTCGTGGCCAGGAACGCCTCGAAGGAGCGGCCGACCAGCGCCAGGTCCGACCTGACCGACCGGACCTCCCAGCCGCGGGCGCTGTACAGGCGGGCCAGCCGCACGCCGAGGCCGCGGCGGAACGCGCTGACCTCCTCGTCGGGCAGCAGGAGCTGGATGCGCGGCGCGCCCGCGTCCTCGCGTACGGCGTCGAGCGCCAGCAGCCGCGCCACCAGCCCGGGACGGGCGGGGAAGAGCGCCCTGAACAGCACGAGCAGGCCGAGCCCGATCACGGCGCCGGCCAGTGCACCCTCAACCATCGCCGCCTCCTCCCATGAGCAGCCGCGTCGGCTTGTCGAACCTGGCCAGCCGCCGCATCCAGGCGAACCCGGCCCCGAACAGCCCCGCGACGACCACGAGGACGGCCTGGCCGAGGGGACCGTCGTACTCCTCGACGTAGGAGGGGTTGAACACGACGAGGATCCCGGCGAAGGCCAGAGCGGTGATCACCACGATCTGCACGCTGCGCCGGGTGGCGCGGCGCTCGGCCTCGACGCGGCGGCGCATGTCGAGCTCTTCACGGGCCGAGACGGCCAGCGCGCCGAGCACGTCGCGCAGGCCGGGGCCGCGCAGCCTGGAGTTGAGGATGAGCGCGGCCACCACCAGGTCGGCCGAGGGGTCGTCGAGCTCGTCGGCGAAGAGCGCGAGCGCCTGCGGCAGCGCCATCCTGGTGTGCAGCCGGTCGATCAGGGACCGCAGGTGGGGCCTGAGCGTAGGAGCGGCGGCCCTGATGGACGACGGGATGGCCTGTTCGAGCCCGGCCGCCCCGGCGATCGTGTCGCGCAGCGACTCGGTCCAGGCGGCGAGCCCTTCGAGGCGGCGCATGGCGGCGCGCTCCTCGGCCGCGCCGCCCGACAACCCGCGCCAGGCGAACACGAGCAGCACCGTGCCCACCGCCACGACCGGCCAGCCGGTGACGATCAGGACCAAGGCGGCGGCCACGGCGGCGATCGCGGTGCGGGTGGTCAGCATCTTGACCAGGTGGCGCCTGGGGCGGGGCGGGCGGGGGCGCAGGCCGTACAGGGAGACGCAGAACAGGAACAGGCCGCCGCCCGCCACGGCGCCGGCGAGCAGCGCCAGCGGGTCGAACGTGAACGCGCCCATGCTCACCAGCCCCCCAGGGTGTAGCCGTGGGCGGCGAGCTCCTCCATGCAGGAGATCGGGGCGTGCGGGACGGCGGCGCCGTCGGGGCCCGGCGCGAACACCTCGCTCGACAGGACGCGGCCGTCGCAGCCGTTGACCTCGCGGATGCTGGAGACGTAGCGGCGCAGCGTGCCGCCGACGTGGTAGTCGTTGCGCTTCTCGACGAAGACGACGAAGTCGATGGCGCCCGCGATGAGCATGTGGGTGGCGTCGATGGGCAGCCGCTCGCCGGCCTGCAGGGCGTAGGTGGAGATGCGGTTGAAGACCTCCATGCTGGAGTTGGCGTGGATGGTCGACAGGGAGCCGTCGTTGCCCTGCGTCATCGCGTTGAGCATGGTGACGATCTCGTCGCCGAGGACCTCGCCGACGATGACGCGGCTGGGGTTCATCCGCAGGGAACGCCTGACCAGCTCGGCCATGGAGATCTCGCCCTGGCCCTCGGAGTTGGGCAGGCGCTGCTCGAAGGCGACGACGTTGGGGTGGAGCTCGGGGAACTGGTCGAGGCCGAGCTCGAGGGCGCGTTCGACGGTGATGAGGCGCTCGCCGGCCGGGATCTCGTTGGCCAGCGCTCTGAGCAGGGTGGTCTTGCCGGCGTTGGTGGAGCCCGCGATCATGATGTTCTTGCGGGCGGCCACGGCGGCCGTCAGGAACCTCGCGACGTCGGGGCTGATCGTGCCGTTGCCGGTCAGGTCGGAGAGGAAGACCTTGCCGAGGCGGGCGCGGCGGATCGACACGGCCGGCCTGACCGTGACGTCCATGACGGCGCTCAGCCGGGAGCCGTCAGGCAGGCGCAGGTCGAGCTGCGGGTTGGCGGTGTCGAACGGCCTGCTGGACAGTCCGGAGTAGGCCGCCAGGATCTGGATCAGCTCGACCAGCTCGTCGTCGGAGTCGGCGACCGGGTCGTGCATGAGCTCCTGGCCGTCGGCGTAGCTGACGAACACCCGGTCGCAGCCGTTGATGTCGATGTTCTCGACCTGGGTGTCGTCGAGCAGCGGCTGCAGGCGGCCCACGCCGAACAGGGCCGCGTGGATGCCGGCCGCGAGCGCCTCCTCCTCCTCGACCGTGGGCGGGGTGCGGCCGAGCCCGATCTCGCCGCGGGCGTGCTCTTCCAGCACCTGGGAGATCAGCGCCCTGGCGAACTGGCGCTCGTCCTCGCCGGTCATCGCGGGCAGGCCGTTGGCCTGGTCGAGCCGGCGCTGGTGGGCCAGCCGGTCGCCGACCTCCTGGCGGAAGCGCTTGACGAGCGAATGGTCGATCATCGGTGGCTCACCAGCCTTCCCGCGAGGTCGCGTGCCGTACGGATCAGGAGGGAGCGGTCGAGCCGGCCGCCCCACTGCCCGCGCAGGAGCTCGGCGCCCTTGGGGTCGTGGGCGAGGCCGTAGACGTACTGGACGGTGTTGCCGACGATCCGGCGCACGTCGTCGATCGAGGCGCGGTAGTTGCGCGGGTCGGCGATCACCGCGACGCCGTGCGCCTTGGTGATCTGCAGCCGCTCGCGCAGGTGGGCGACGTGGTCGAGGGTCGCCCGGGTGAGCAGCACGACCTGCTCGGCCTCGGCCATCAGGTCGCCGAGCTGGGGATGGGCGCCGAGCCGGCCGCAGTCGGCGATCACGTCGGCGTTGGGGATGGCCGCGAGCGCCCGGCCCAGCGGGCCCCACAACCAGGTGAGCCCCGCCGCCTGCTCGCCGTGCGTGAGCCCGGCCAGCACGTCGAGCCCGCCGACGATCTTCTGCGTGTGCTGGTGGATCTGCGCGGGCTCGAGGCCGCGCCGGGCGGTGGCGCCGAGCGTGAGCAGGCCCTTGCCCGGGTTGAGCACGCCGCCGTCGGCGGCGGGCAGCCGGTAGGCGAGGTCGCCGCCCGCCGGGTCGCATTCGGCCAGCAGCACGGGTCGCGGCCAGACCGCCGCGAGGGCGGTGGCCGCGGTCGTCACACCCGGCGCGCCTTTGTCGGCGGCCAGGACGATGAGCGCCACGTCAGCGTGCCCCCGGGAGCTCGGCCACCGCGATCTCCCCGCTGGAGGCGAACGCCACTATTTCCGGCGATGCCGAGGAATCGACGACCACCGTGATCTGGCCGGAATTTCCCGTGCGGGACTTGTCGCCGACGGAGAAGACGAGTGCGCTCGCGGCCAGGACCCGGCTTTCTCCTTGGCTCGCCCGGCTCGGAACGTGCACCAGCTGAACGCGGTCGCCCTCTTTGAGGCCCGCGGGCATTTGACCCGGCTTGAGCGCCAGCCCGACGGTGGCCTTTCCCTCGCCGAGCTCGGTGCTGGCCTTGGCGCCCATCTGGTTGGTCAGCAGGGTGCCGGGCAGGATGGTGACGGCCGCGAAGCTGCCGACCACCTGGTCGAGCTGTGACCAGCTGACGTAGTCGACGCCCTCGGCGGCGATCTTGACCTCTTCGAGCGCCTGCGGGGTGAACTTCTGACCTGCGCCGATCTGCTGGGTGACGCGGATGGCGGAGACGCGGTCGCCGCTGCGCAGCACGAGCAGCGTCGTGGCCAGCGCGCCGCCGAGGATGAGCAGGACGGCCAGCGCGGCGAGGGCCGGCTTGCGTTCGCGGGGTGGCACGGGGAGCTTGCGCGAGGCCGGGCCGGACAACCCCGCCGCCGCGTTGGCGGCAGGCTTTTCACTGGTCCTCATGGGTGGGGGGCTCCCGAAGTGAATTGCGGAATTCACGCCATTATGTGGGGCTTGACGTGGTGACGGGGGCGGAATGCGAGGACCAATGCTCGTTTCGCAGGTGGCGGGATGTCAACTCGAAATAATCGATGCCTATTGTTTCTAACGAGTTGACGAGTATTGATTTTTCCGTCTAGCCGTCACTTTGCTCACAGGAGCCACATTTTTCACACCTTTATGCCAACATATCGGCCCAAGTCTCCGCAGATTCCCCATGCCATTGCCGTCAACTCACGCGCCTGTTCCCGCTCCGGGCGTTACCTTTGGCGCCCGAGGTCGACCGAGGAGACGGCACCATGCGGATCATGCTCACCGTGCTCGGCGGGCAGGGCGACCGTGACGTCGTGATCGACGGAGACGACGGCGCCACGGTGGCGAGGGTGAGCGAGGCGCTCAGCGACCAGGGGCCGCTGGCCGACGTCGTCCGGCTGCCCAGGGCCCGAGCCCCCTACGGACTGTCGGCCGGCCCCGACGGCCCGCACGTCCCCCACCCCCGCAGGCCCGAGCGGGACACCGGCCGGCCGGCCGGCCGCACGCCCACGCTCTGGCGCGGCGGCCGCCCGCTCGACCCGCGCGCGCCGGCCGCCGCCGTGCTGCGCGACGGCGACAAGGTCACGCTCGACGCCCGCCTCGCCCGCGCCACCGTGGTCGAGGAGCCGGGCGGGGTCGCCGAGGTGCGGGTGGTCGGCGGCCCCCGCGCGGGTACGGTGCACCGGCTGGGGCTCGGCGTGCACGTCATCGGCTCCGACCCGATGTGCGCGATGGCCGTCGACGATCCCGCCATGGCTCCCGAGGCGGTGGCCGTACGCGTGACACCGGACGCGATCACCGTGGAGCGGGCGTGGCGGGAGCCTGACGAGGCGCCCAGGCTCAAGCTCAAGGGTCGGTGGGCCGACGAGGTCGCCGAGCTCACGGCGCGGGTCGCCGAACGCGAGGCGGCCGAGCTCACGGCCGGCTACGGCGAGACCCCCGAGCTCGACGGCCGGCCGCTCACCGAACCCGTCGACTGGCCCGACCAGGCCGTCTTGACCTGCGGCTCGTCGGTGTTCGTCCTGACCTCGATCGAGCCCAAGGACGCCCACCTGGCTCCCAGGAGCGAGGGCGGCGTGGCCTACAACCGCCCGCCCAGGCTCCGGCGCCCCGAGCCCGAGCGCACGTTCGTCCGGCCGAAGGAGCCGACCAGGAACGAGGGCATGCGCCTCCAGCTGCTCGCCGCCTTCCTCCCGGCCGTGCTCGGCTTCACCCTGGCGATCGCGCTGAAGCAGTGGTACTACCTGCTCGTCGCCCTCATGACGCCGGTCATCATGATCGGCCAGTGGTGGAGCGACCGCCGCCACGGCAAGAAGCAGCACAAGAAGGCCGTCAAGGAGCACAAGGAGCAGCTGCGGGCGTACGACGAGGCCGTGGAGCGGGCCAGGGTGGCCGACGAGGCGGTCCGCAGGTCCAACGCGCCCGACCCGGCCCAGGTGCTGCTCACGGCCACCGGCCCGCGCAGGAGGTTGTGGGAGCGCAGGAGCCACGACGACGACGCGCTCAGGCTGCGGGTGGGGCTGGCCGACCTGCCGGCCGACCTGGAGCTGTCCGAGGAGCAGGGCGGGCGCATCGAACCGCCCGTCTGCCGCTCCGTGCCGGTGGCGCTGCCCATGCGCCGGCTCGGCGTCGCCGGCGTCACCGGCCCCCGTGAGGCCGCGACCGGCCTCGCCGGCTGGCTGATCGCCCAGGCCGCGACCCTGCACAGCCCGCGCGACCTGGCCATCGTGATCGTGTCCGCGCACGCCGACGGCGAGCGGCGCTGGGGCTGGATGCGCTGGCTGCCGCACTGCTCGCCGCAGTCGGGCCAGGAATGCGTGGCGCTGGCCGGCACCGATCCCGAGTCGGCCGCCCGGCGCGTCTCCGAGCTCGCCGCGCTCATCGACGAACGCCAGAACACCGCGATCCCCGAGCTGGGCAAGATCCCCACCGGATGGGACGACCTCGGCGGGCCGGAGAAGCCCACGTTCTCCTCCTACGACGTGCGCCCGTACGACGTGCTGGTGGTGCTGGACGGCGCCCAGGTGCTGCGCGGGCTGCCCGGGATGCCGCAGGTGCTGCGCCAGGGGCCGCGCTGCGGCGTGTACACCCTCGCCCTCGACGAGGACCAGCGCCTGCTGCCCGAGGAGTGCCAGACGGTGGCCGCGTGCGGCGACGACGGCCTCGCGCGGCTGCGCGGCGGCGGCCTCGACGTCATCGGGCCGGTCCTGGCCGACCTCGTCTCGCCCACCTGGTGCGACCGGCTGGCCAGGGCCCTCGCCCCGATCCGCGACGTGAGCAGGGACGACGCGGCGGGCAACCTGCCGGGCGCGGTGCGCCTGCTCGATCTGATGGGCCTGCCCGCCCCCTCCGGCCGGGAGCTGGCCGCCCGCTGGCGGGAACGCGGCACCACCGAGGCGCTGATCGGCGTCGGCCCCGACGGACCCTTCTCGGTCGACCTCAAGCTCGACGGCCCCCACGGGCTCATCGCCGGCACCACGGGGGCGGGCAAGTCGGAGCTGCTCCAGACGCTCATCTGCTCGCTCGCGGTGGCCAACCGGCCCGACCAGCTCACGTTCGTGCTGATCGACTACAAGGGCGGCGCCGCCTTCAAGGAGTGTGTACGCCTGCCGCACACCGTCGGCATGGTCAGCGACCTCGACGGCCACCTGACCCAGCGCGCCCTCGACTCGCTGGCGGCCGAGATCCGCCGCAGGGAGCGCCTGCTGCTGGCGGCGGGGGCCAAGGACATCGACGACTACACCGGCCCCGCGCTGCCCCGCCTGGTGCTGGTCATCGACGAGTTCGCCGCGCTGGTGGCCGAGCTGCCCGACTTCGTCACCGGGCTGGTCGACATCGCCCGCAGGGGCCGGTCGCTCGGCATCCACCTGATCCTGGCCACGCAGCGGCCCGCGGGCGTGGTCACCGCCGACATCCAGGCCAACACCTCGCTGCGGATCGCGCTGCGGGTGACCGAGCCCGCGGAGTCGTCCGACGTCATCGACCTGCCCGACGCGGCCTACATCTCCAAGTCGACGCCCGGCCGCTGTTACGTGCGCTCGGGCGTGGGAGCGGCGACCGCCGTGCAGACGGCCAGGGTCGGCGGCCGCAGCCCTGCCGCCGCCGGCGGGCCGGCGCAAGCGGGCGACGTGCGGGTGCTGGAGGTCGGCTGGCGCTCTTTGGGTCGTCCGCTCCCGCCGCCTGCGGAGCCGGAGGAGGATGACGCGACGGGCACGGACCTCGGGCTCGTCGCCGACGCCCTCATCGAGGCCGCACGCCTGGCGGACGTCCCCGCCCAGCCCAGTCCGTGGCTGGACCCGCTGCCCACCGGCCTCGTCCTCGACCTGCCCTCCACCGGCCATCCCGTCCTGGCCGCCCCTGTCTCCGGCACCGCGGCGTACCCGACGCCGTTCGCCGAGGTGGCGCCGTTGCCGTTCGGCGTCAGCGACCGCCCATGGGCCCAGGACCGGCACCCGCTGGCGCTGGACGTGGCGCAGGGCGGTCACCTGCTCATCGCGGGCGCGGCCCGCAGCGGCCGGTCGACGGCCCTGCGCACGATCGCGGGCTCCATCGCGGCCCACGCCTCCCCCTCGGACGTGCACGTGCACGCGGTCGACTGCGGCTCGGGAGCGCTGCTGCCGCTGGTGGCGATGCCGCACTGCGGCGCCGTGGTGACCCGCGACCAGCTCGACCGGGTGGAGCGCCTGCTGACCCGGCTCAGGGCCGAGGTGGGCCGCCGCCAGCAGCTGCTGGCCGAGGCCGGGCACGCGTCGCTGGCCGAGTACCGGCAGGCGGGCCACCGGCTGCCCTGGCTGGTGCTCATGCTCGACCGCTGGGAGGGCTTCGTCGCCGCCTTCGAGGGCTACGACTACGGCCGCATGATCGAAGGGCTGCTCCAGCTCCTGCGCGAGGGCCCGGCGGTGGGCCTGCGGGCGGTGGTCACCAGTGACCGTTCCGGCCTGCTCGGGCAGGTCTCGACGGTCTTCGACGACCGGTTGCTGCTGCGGTTGTCCGACTCGTCCGACTACGGTCTGGCGGGGTTCCCGCTCAAGGGCCTGCCGTCGTCGATACCGCCGGGCCGGGCGCTCTCGCTGGGCGAGCACGGCATCGTGGAGCACCACATCGCCCTCCTGGACGCGGACCCCGCGGGCCCGGCGCAGGTCGCCGCGCTGCAGTCCCTGGCCCGCGCCGCCGCCGGCCCTCCAGGCACGACCCCAGGCCCGAAGGCGCCGGGCCCGGCGCACGATACGGGCAGGGGCGTCTGGCTCTGGGAGGGAGATCCCCCGCTGCGGGTGGACGCGCTTCCCATGCGCATCACGGCGGCCCAGACGCTCGCCCTCGACCCCGCCTTCAGCCCGCCGTCGCCGTTGTGGGCGCTGGTCGGCGCGGGCGGTGACGCCCTGGCCCCGCTCGGGCTCGACCTGCTGGCCCACGGCCCCGGCGCCGTGATCGCGGGGCCGTCGCGCTCCGGCCGGTCGTCGGCGCTGCTGACGGCCGCCCGCTCGCTGATCGCCCGCGGCACCCCGGTGGTCGCCGTCGCCCCGCGGCGCAGCCCGCTGAAGGAGCTGGACGGCGCCGTGGCGGTGCTGGACGGCAACGCCGCCGACCTGCCGGAGCTCGTCGCGGACCTGCATGGCTACGTCGTGGTGGTGGACGACGCCGAGCTGATCAACGCGGACGGCCCGCTGGGCACCGCCCTGGAGGAGGTGCTCAGGTCGGGCAGGGACGGCGACCACGGGCTGCTCATCGCCGGCGTGACGGGGGACCTGGCCGTCGCCTACCGAGGGTTCGTGGCGGAGACGCGCAAGTCGAGGACGGGGCTCCTGCTGGCCGTGCAGAGCCAGGCGGACGGCGACCTCTTCTCCATCCGCCTGCCGCGCGGGGCGGCCGGCGGCCCGCCGGGGCGCGGCTTCCTGGTGACGACCGGCACCTTCACCCCCGTCCAGACGGCGCTCCCCGGCGGCGACCCGTAGGGGTCATCCGTCGTCGGCGGGGAGGGTGAAGAGGCGGACGTAGAGCGGGCGGGCGCCCGGCGGGGCGTCCTCGACCTGGCGGACGTGCTTGAGAAGCAGGGCGACGTACTCCTCCTGGAAGGCTTTCAGCTCCTCCTTGGTCATGCGGACCATCCCTCGCGAGCCCCACGTCCAGTCGGGGTCGGCGCGGTAGGCGTCGGGGAAACGCTCCATCAGGGCGCGGTCCTCCTCGAAGCCGGCCCGGTGGAACTCCTCCAGGACCGCCCGGTCGCCCGGCGCGAGCTGATCGGGGTGGGGAGCGCGCATGTCGCGGAGGATCCGGGTGCGGCGCCACCAGCGTTCGCGGCCCGACGAGCGCTCGGGGATCTCCTCGATGAAGCCGTATTTCTCCAGCTGGCGCAGGTGGTAGCTGGTGGTGCCGGTCTTGGCGCCGAGCAGCTCGCCGAGGGTGGTCGATGTGGCCGGGCCGTGCAGGTTGAGCAGGGTCAGCATGCGGCGGCGCATGGGATGGGCCAGGGCTTTGAGCCGCTCGGGGTCGTCGAGCACGTACGGCTGCTCGTGGGGTGGCTCGTCATCCTTCATGAGGAGCAGGCTAGTACTCCAGAACGATATCTGCAGACGATTGTTTGCCGAGAGCTCTCTGCAGACTAGTCTCGGTAATATGCGACTCATTCTCGCGGCCGCCGCGGTGGCCGCCACACTGTTAGCACCGCTCGCACCCGCTGCGGCGGCGACTGCGACGGGCCCTGCGACGGCCGCTGCCGCGCCCCTCCCCGGCCTGCCGGGAGACCTGGTGGCGCAGGACGTGACCTTCCGCGGGGGCGGAGGTCTGGAGCTGCGGGGCAGCGTCATCAGCCCCGTCAACGCCCGCGACGGGCGGGCCGGGGTCGTGCTGGTGCACGGCGCCGGCACCGGAACGCCGAGGCGGAAGCTGCTGGGCGAGGCCGTCGCCTTCGCCAGGAAGGGGCTCTCGGTGCTGATCTACGACAAGCGCTCCCAGGGCTACTCCCTGTTCGACAGGTCGTACACGCAGCTGGCCGACGACGCGCTCGGCGCCGTGGGGGTGCTCAGGAACCGGCCGGGCGTCGACCCGGGCAAGGTCGGCGCCCTGGGGTTCAGCGAGGGCGGATGGGTGGTGCCCATCGCGGCCGCCCGATCCACCGACATCGCGTTCGTGATCCTCGTCGGCGCCAACGCGCTGCCGCCGCTGCGGCAGCAGACCTGGGCGGTGGCCGCCGGGCTGCGCAGGGCGGGGGTGCACGGGCCGCTCGTCGAACGGACCGTGCCGAACCTGTACCGCGCGGTCGCCGACGGCGGCATGTTCCCCGAGCCCTTCTTCGACCCCGCGCCGATGTTCGCTCAGGTGCGCCGCCCCGTACTGGCGATCTGGGGGGTGCACGACCTGCTGACGCCGCCCAGGGAGACGCCGCCGATCATGGTCCAGGCCCTGGAGAAGGGCGGCAACAGGGCGTACACCTTCCGGTTCTTCGCCGGCGCCGAGCACGCCGCGCACCTGACGCCCGACGGCGGGGTCACCCGGCTGCCCGAGCTCGCCCCCGGCTACGCGGACCTGGTGGGAAGCTGGGTGGGCGAGGCGACCTCGGGGCGGGCGCCCGTGGCGAGCGTCTCCGGGCCGGCGCCGGTCCAGGAGGACGACACCGTGGAGGTCGCGCCGGCCGCCTGGTGGGAGTCCGCGCCCGTCCAGCTGGTGGCGCTCGCCGTGTTCCTGGTGGCGTTCGGCGGCTATCCCGTCGTGGCGCTGCTGCGCCGCATCAGGCGGTCAGCCGCTCCCATTTCCCCGCTCGTGGCCGCGCGGGTGGTCAGCGGCGCCGGGCTGGCGGCGGTGGCGGGCGGGTTCGCCTACCTCTTCTACCTCATCATGACTGGCGGGAAACTGGCCGTGCCCGGGCCCGTGGTGGCCGAGCGGCCGGTGATCTGGCTCGCGCTCCAGGCGCTCGCCGTGGCCACCGTCGTCGCGACGCTGATCGTCGGGATGCGCTGGCGGCGGGTCGCCGCCAAAGGGGAAAGGGTACGGCTGGGCGTGCTGGTCGCGGGCGGCGCGGTGTTCCTGCCGTGGGCGTTGTACTGGGGGTTGGCGCTGCCCTAGCGAGACCGGGCACGGCCAGGAGCACGGGTGCCGCCTGGCCGTGGCCACGGTCCACGCGCGTCATCCGATCTTGCTGTTCACCACCGAGTCCGCGTTGCCGCCCCAGATGTCGTCGTCCTCGTGGAGCCACGTGCTGGACTCGCGATCCCGGCCTTCCTGTCCGCCTGCCCCGCCCATCCCGCCCATCGGCATGAACGGCATGCCCATGCCGTTCGTGCCGGACCTGCCGCCGGCGCCCGGCGAGGCCGCGGCCGCCAGCGGGCCGCCGTTGCCGTACGTGCTCGGCCCTCCGGACGTCGCACCCGGCGAGGACGACGTGGACGGGTTGCCGGAGCCGGTCTGAGGGCCGGTCCCGGGAGGCGAGCCGTTCGAGGTGGGCTGGTGTTCCTGCAGGTCCGTGGGGCTGCCGACGCTCGCGTCCGGGTCGGGCGTCCGCCCACCGTCGGTGGACGCGCCGGGGGTCTGGGCGTTCGGGTCCTGGCCGCCGGGGGTCTGGCCGTCCGCGTCCGGTGCGGTGGGAGAGCCGATCGACGGGTCGTCGCCCTGGCCGGTCTCCGGTTGACCGGGGGTGGTCGGTGTCGAGCCTGACGGGTCGTCGGGTCCGGCGGAGGGATCCGTCACGCGCGGATCTCCGGTCGGGAGCCCGGACGGGTCGCCGCCGTTGTACGCGGCGGGCGTCACGTCGCCCGGGTCCTGGTCGGGGTATTGCGGCAGCTCGATGTCATCGGGCCTGCCGTCCGGCATCCGCGGCGGCTTGATGTCCCTGAGCGTCGTCTGCAGCGAGTCAGGCATGTCGGTGTGAACCCGGTAGAGGTCGTCGCCGAACGTCTTCAGGTGCAGCCCCGCCAGCTCGTCCTGGGATCCCCAGTCGCTTCTGGCGTCGTCACCGCCGTAATAGCCGGAGTAGACGCTGTAGATGTCGGGGACGCTGTCGTTCCAGGTGCCGCCGGTCAGGCCTCCCTGGTGGGCCCAGGTCGGCATGACCCCCTTCCAGCCGTCCTGGACGAACTCCTGGTGCTTGCGCACCACCGTGGCGAGGGATCCGACCGGTGTGGACATGTTCTTCAGCTTCTCGGCCAGCTCGCCCAGCGACACGTACAGCAGCGCGAGCGCTTCCTGCGCCTCGACCGAGGCGGGGCCCTCCCAGACCTCGGCCAGCCTGCCGGCCTGCGTCCTGATCGCCTCCTTGGCGGTGTTGGCCGCCGAGTGGGCGTCGTTGTAGGCGGTCGACGCCTGCTCGATGCCGGTGGCGTCGAAGCCGTTGATGAAGGTCACGACCTCCTCGACGCTCCGGCCGCCCGTCTCCACGGACCAGTCGGCGCAGTACGGCTTCAGCATGTGGACGTTCTTCTTCGCCTTGCCCATGCCGGTCAGACACCGCCCTCGTTGGCCGCGTTCGTCGCCTGGTAGGTGCCGGCCCCGTCCTCCACCAGGGAGATCGCGGTGGCGAAGTTCTCCAGGACCTCCTCGTAGGCGGTCAGGAATTCCTGCTGGCTGTGCGACACGAGGTCGGCGAACGCCTGGCCGCCCTTCCAGCGTTCGATGCTCCGCACGTGGGTGAGGGCCGCGCGGAGAGAGCCGTACGTTTCGAGGTCGATGATCGAGCCCTGGTTCTCGCCCCGGCCCTCGCCGCTGATGGGCTTCAGCACCTCGCGCAGCTCTCCGGCGATGTTGGCGATCTTCTTGGGGTCGTATGTCACGCCGTCCCGCTCGGGTTGCAGCCCGGGCCAGTCGCGGGGCGGTTCGGTTTCTGCCATGAGCTTCCCCCTTTGAACACTCGATCAAGCAGCGTACTTGACCGTTCCTTTGGAGTACAGAAAGCACATAGTCAACCTGCGTAACATTAGACGATATGCAGACCCAGAAGGATCTATACCAGGCGCATCGGTTGATGACGCAGCGCTTGGGGATGGCTCTGCTGCAAGGGGAGCCGGACGTGCCGGAGTCCCCGATGCGCAGGCAGAACGTGGCGACGTTCGCGGGGCTCCTGATCGCCGTGCTGATCGTCGCCGGGTTCGGGATCTGGGGGCTGCTCAGCAAGGGTGGGCACGCCACCAAGCTCACCGATCCCGGTCAGCTGCTCATCGAGGAGGAGACCGGGGCCGCGTACGTCTTCAACCAGAAGAGCGGCCGCCTGCAGCCCGTGGCCAACTACGTCTCCGCCCGGCTGCTGCTCGACAGCCAGGACATCAAGGTCAGGTCGGTGTCGGCGGAGTCGCTGGCCGGCTACACCCGTGGGCAGATGGTGGGCATCCAGGGCGCCCCCGACTCGCTGCCCAAGAAGGAGCGGCTGGTCAAGGGGCCGTGGTCGGCGTGCGTCGCCGAGACCGCCGACGCCGCCGCGGGCCGCAGGTCGTACGTGACGCTCGTGGGCGGGACCGACGTCGGCGGCACGCCGGTGGGAGACGACGAGGCGTTGCTCGTCAACGACGGGCGGCAGAACTGGGTGCTCTGGGCCAACCAGCGCCTGCGCGCCGCGAACGTGGACCGGCTCACCGACCAGACCCCGCGCCGCGTGCCCGCCTCGTGGATCAACGCCATCCCCGCGGGCGTCGACTTCGCCGCTCCCGAGATCCCCCAGCTCGGCAAGAAGGCCGTGGGCCCCGGCGGCAGGGCGGCCAGGGTCGGGCACGTGTACAAGGTGGCGTCCGTGGCGGGGTCGAGCGAGCGCTGGTACGTCCTGCTGGCCGACGGCATCGCCCCCATCAGCAACACCGAGGCGCTGCTGCTGCTCCAGGACCCGGCCATCAAGGCCGCCTACGGCAGGAGCGGGGCCCGCGAAACGCTCATCGACGCGGCGAGCGCCAACGCGACCAAGGTGTCCGGGCAGTCGGTGCGGAAGCAGGGCCTGCCGGCCACCATGCCGCGCTTCCGCGCGCCCAGCGTCTCCGCCCCCCTCTGCGCGGTGTACGCGAACACCCAGAAGGGCTCGACCAGCGCCGTGCTGACCACCGGCAGCAAGGTCCACATCCCGCCGCCGCCGGCGAGCGCCGGCGCCGACAAGGTCGACCAGGTGCTGCTCCCGCCGGGCAGCGCGGTGCTGGCCGGCACCCTGCCCGGCGACGGGCAACTGTCCGCGGTGCAGCAGTACTCGCTCATCACCGATCAGGGCAAGAAGTTCCGGCTCGCCTCGGCGGACGCGATAGGCAAGCTGGGGTACGAGGCGAAGGACGTCGCGCCGGTGCCCGTCCACCTGCTGCGGCTCATCCCTGACGGCCCCGCGCTGGACCCGGCGGCCGCGATGACGCCCGTGCAGGACGTGCGGAACGTCCAGACGAACCGGACGACCCAGACGACGGGATGACGCCCTAAATGATCCCCAGGCCGCCGCCCGTGGAAGGCGGCATGCCCATGCCGCCTTGCATGGACTCCTCGTCCATCTTCGGGGTGAGCGCGCCCATGTCCTTGTCGTAGGTCAGGCCGTCGTTCGTGAACGCCGTCGAGGCACCGCCCTGCATCGAGGACATCTGGGTCGGTATGGCCTCGAGCGTGGGGAAGATCTTGCCGACGCTCTCGGTCAGCTGCTTGAGCATGAACAGCAGCAAGGCGAGGCCGCCGACGGCCTTGCCGTGTTTCACGAGCATCGCCTTGGTGACGCTCAGCCCTTTCAGGCCCATGCGCGTCTCCCAGACCTCCTTGGCCACCATGCCCCAGCCAGTGGCCGAGGTGAGCAAAAACGCATATCTTGCTATCACCACGGTCCACATGAACATGGCGAGGGCCATGCAGGCTATGGCGCCCCACTTGAAGAAATCCGCCTGCGCATCGACGCCGTCGCCTGTGGCGTTACGGGACTCCTTGAGCTGCTGCAACGATTCCTTGAAGCTGGTGTGGACGGCCTCGAACGAGTCGAAGGCCTGCCCCTCCCACGTGCCTTGCTCTTTGAGCTGCTTCTTCAGATCGTCCAGCTGCTCGTCGAGCTGGCCGAGCTCCGCCGTCACGCCGGAGTGATCCGCCGTGCGCCACTGCCTGGCCGCGTCCATCATGCCCTCGGGGTCGGACACCATGGTGCCGATGGCGAGGGCCATGTACGACGCCCAGGGGGTCCTGAGCACCGACGCCGCAGCCATGGCCGCGCCTGCGGCGCTCATGTACATCTCCTTGTAGACGCTCACATTTCCTCCTCCCCGATGACCTGCGGTGCGATGTCGTCTTCGCCGCCCCAGACGCCTTCGTCCTCGGGGAGCCCGACGTTCTTGTCCCGGTCGCGTTCCTGGCCGGCGCCCGCGCCCGCGCCGCCCATCGGCATGAAGGGCATCATCGGCATGCCGGACGAGCCCGGTCCGCGCAAGCCGGCCGCCGAGACGCCCCCGTTCGCGCCGGCGCCGAGTCCTCCCGGTCCCGTGCCCAGGCCGCTGAAGGAGCCGGGCCCCGAGCGGGTACTCGGGTTGAGGGAGTTGGGGTCCACGGACGGGAGGTTGCCGCCCGGGATCTGCGGGGTCGTGGGGTTGTAGTTCGACAGGTCGGTCGCGTCCGGGTTGTTGAGAGCCGAGTCGATGTCGGGGACCTTCATGTCCGCCGGGTCGGTGCCCGGCAGGTTCTGCTGGGGCAGGTCGGTGCTGGGGGTGTCCATGCCGGGCAGGTTGCTGTCGGGCAGTTCGCTGTCCGGCAGCTTGCTCTCGGGCAGGTTGCTGTCGGGCAGGTTGCTGTCAGGCAGCTTGCTGTCGGGCAGGTTAGTGTCGGGCATGCCGGACAGGTCTGGGTTCTCCGGTTTGCCCAGATCGCCGAGGCCCGGGTCGCCGAGGCCGCCAGGACCGCCGGGATCGCCCAGACCGAGGTCGCCGGGGCCTTGCGGGCCCAGGTCGCCGGGACCGCCGGGGCCGCTGTCCTCGTCGGCCTTCCGGTAGTCGCGATCGGCCGCCTTGAGCGCCGGAGTCCAGCTCTCCAGCGCCCTGTGTGCCCTGGCCAGCGTGTCGCGCTGGGTCTCGATCGACTGCGAGTGGACGCTCCCGAGCCCCCAGCCCGCCACGCCGAAGCCCGGCCAGGGCACGTCGAGCTTGCTGTCGGCCGCCTGCAGTCTGGTGAGCAGATCGGTCTGATCGAAGACCTTTCTGCCTGCCTTGTCGAGCTCGTCCTTGGTGAAGGAGATGCCCGACGACATCTCCATCCCTTGGCCGCCGTAGCCCGGCAGGCCCGGCATCCCGTTGGTCATTCGATCACCGGATCCGTCGTGTCGTGGCCGACCGTCCAGCAGCTCTTGTCCTCCGGCACGTACGTGTTCCGCTCCAGGTCGCTGTACTCGCCGCCCGCGCCGCCGCCCATGAACGGCATGAAGGGCATGCCGCCCGCCATCCCCGGTGAGGAGCCGCGCCCGAGGGGGGTGACCAGCGGGGACTGACCACCGCCGATGGCCGGCGAGCCGATCACCGAGGGGATGCCCGGCGTACCGCCGGTGGTGGGGAGGCCGTAGCCGATCTGCGGGTTGAGCGTGGTGGAGGGCGTGGTCACGGTCGGCGGAGCGATCGTGGCGGTCGGCGGCTGGTAGCCGGCCATGTCGGTCTGGCGCGGATCCGTGGGATTCGTGCCGCCGGTGGTCGTCGTGTCGTCGGCGCCGATGACGGGCGGCGCCGTGGCGCCGTTCTCCGAGCCGGGGTTCTGGGTCTGGCTTGGGTCCTGGGCCGCGGGCGGGTCCGTGCCCGGGTCGGCCGGGGTGTCCGGGGCAGGGCTGGTGGGGTCGCCGGGGGCGGAGCCGCCCGGGTTGGAGCCACCGGGATCGGATCCCCGCGGGTCGGAGCCGCCGGACGGGGACCCGCCGGAAGGGGAGCCTCCGCCGCCGGTGCCGCCGGAGCTCGCGCTCGGCGCTCCGGAGCCGCCGTTGTAGGAGCCGCCGCCGTCGTTCACGGGAGTCGTGAAGGCGGGGCCTTCCGTCCCGGGGCCCGTGGGGTAGTTCGGGTCCTGCGTCTCGGCGGGGCCGCTGGGGATGCTGACCGTCGGGAGCTCGTAGGAGACGCTGTGCGGAAGATCGATGTCGTAGATGCTGACGATCTTCTGGTTGAGCTCGTAGAGCGCACGCTGGGCCTTAGTGTTCTCCAGCGACTTCCTGACGGTCTCCTCTTCGCTCCGGGTCAGGCCGGCGGACGGGACCGACACGTCCTCGTCGACCTGGGTCTTGGTGTCAGTGAGGTGCCCCGCGTACGTCTGCAGCGCGGTGCCCATCATGGACAGCTTGCTGGACAGCTCGTTGCCGGAGGCGTGCAGCAGCTCCAGCGCGGTGCGGGCCTTGGCGGCGTCGGGCCCCTTCCAGACATCGGCGATCTTGCCGGCGTGCGCCTCAAGGGCGTTGATGGCCTGCTCGATCTTGCTCGCCGCGTTCTGGTAGGTCTGCCCGGTGCTTTCGATGGTGAAGGAGTCGGTGTTCTGGAGCAGCGCCTTGATCTCGCTCTTGTCCTTGTCGACCCAGGCGCCCTGGGGCGTCCGGTCGAAGGAGAGGATCGTGACGACCTCCCGCTGCTCCCCCATCAGGCCTCACCCTCGTTGGTCTGGCGGGCCCGGTCGTGGTTGTCCGCGCTCGCCTCCACGGCCTCGACCACGCCCTGATACGCCTCGATGAACTTCTGGTAGACCTCGGCGAACTTCCTGCCCGCGTTGTTCGACCCGACGGTCGAGGCGAGCGCCAGGGCGTCCTCCCACTGACCGATCTGGGCCGAGGAGAACTCTCCGCCCGTCGAGATCTGGTTGATGTTTCCGTTGGGTCGCTCACCGCCGCCGAGCATGGCGTCGAGGCTGCTCCTCAGCTCCTGTGCGACCCCTCGTATGCCCGTCGGCGAGTTCTCGCGGGCTCCACCCTCGAACAGGTGTGGATCGACGGCAAGGGGGTCGGTGCCCCCGTCCATCGCATCCCTGCTTGTCATGCTTCACCTCTAGCAGCAGAACTCTCGGCCACCGCGGCTGGCGATGACCGAGAGGATCGACGGTCCGGGTCAGTCCGTCCAGATGCCGATGTTGCGCCGCTCGGCCTGCTCATAGTTGCCCTTGGCGACGTTGACGGCCGAGGCGGCCTGGAACAGTTGCTGGCCCATCGCCTTCTCGTGGGCGTTCCACTTCTGGCGCTTCTCCTCGAAGAACCGCTCGGCCTCGCCTTCCCAGTGCGCGCCGAGCTCCCTCTTGATGTCCGCGTACAGGTCGTCGGTCGCGCGGTCGAGCTCGGTGACGACCTTCTTGAGCTCCTCGTAGGCCTGCTCCATCGAGCCGAAACGGACGTACGTGTAGTCGTCAGGCGTGGTCATGGCGTTCTCCGTCCTGCTCAGCGGTTGGCGTTGATGAGGGAGTCGATGCGACCGCCCTCACCGGCTCCGACGAAACCGCCGGCGATGTCCATGTTCTGGTCGGCCGCGTTCCGGTAGACGCCCGCGCCGATGTTCATCCGGTCGTAGATGTCCTCGAGGATCTTGATGACGCCCTTGAACTCGCCGTCCCACTGGGTGAGGGCCGTGGCGAACTTCTGGGCCGCGCCACCCTTCCAGCCCTGGGTGGTCAGGTCGGCCTTGATCTGCTCGACCCGCTGCCGCATGCCCTCGATGTACTGGGCGGTGTCCTGGCAGTAGCCTGCCGCGTTCGTCAACTGAGTGGGGCTGGCCCCGTACAGTGCCACTGGACCTCCAAGTCGATATGGCGTTGCTGCTACGGCGGGCGGTCACCCCCTGATGGAACCGACTACCCCCGCGATCAACCTCAAAAGGCATGTTAGCCACCATTGACCCCCTTATTCCCAGAAACCCCAAATCACGGATCAGTCGCACTCTTGCAACTTTCCGGTGAACGCCCTGGTGGCGGGCCTGTTATGTCCTGACAAACGCCTGGCCCAGGCGGTGGGCGGACGGCGTCAGAGGTCCATCCGGCGGCGGATGCGGTCGAGCTCGCCCATCACGTCCTCGAACGCCTTGTCGTGCAGCGCCCCAGCTTCCCTGATCTTGCCGAGCGCGGCCTCGGGGTCGGAGAGGTGCTTCATGGGGTTGTCGTCCTCGCCGAACATCTCGCTCGTGGCGGCGTTGAGCCGGCTCTGGAAATCAGCCGTGGCCTCCGCGAGCGTGATCTTGATCAGGTCGGCCAGCTCGCCCGAGGACAGCCGCATCGCCTTCGGATGGATCTCCAGCGTGCGCATGCCCTGATGGTCGTACTCCACGGTGACGAAACCGTCCTCGTCCTGGGCGTGGCCGACGTACGACCCGACCTCCTGCTGGAACTTCTCCAGAAGGGCGATCTGCTCGTCGGCGCCCTTCAGCAGCTTGTCTATGTCGATCTTCGCGAAGTCGCCGAACTCCTGCATCTCACTACCCTTCCTGTCGGGTCATCCGGACAGCCCGCGCACCCATGTGTAGACCTCCAGCACGCCCAGGGCGAGCGGGAAGAGCTGGACGATCAGTACGATGTCCAGGATGTCGGCCGCGCGCCCCCAGAACGGCGAGGGCTTCCCCGTCGGCAGCCACAACCCGATGCCCACGCTCGTCAGCGCCACCCACAACACCCCGATGGCCACGGCCAGCGAGCCGACGATCCCGCCGGAGCTGATCAGCGACAGCGCCAGCATGGAGAACCCGGCCAGGCCCGTGCCGATGAGCCAGATCCGCTGGCCGAACCCGCGGAAGATCCGGGCTCGCATGATGAGCGTGAGCGACAGCGACACCATCATGACGGCCGCCACCCAGCCGTCGGCGAACACCAGCAGCACCAGCGCCATCAGCGCCGAGAGGGCGATGGCCGCGATCATGCCGGTGGCGTAGCGCTGCGCACCCCTGGTGCGCTCCTGGATGGCCGCGGCGTCCAGGCGCTGGTTGTCGCTGCGGAGTTCCTCCGCGGTGGTCGGCATCGCCGGCAGCGGCACCTTGGCGAGCTTGAACGACAGCGTGGGCACCAGCGGGCTGAACGCCAGCAGCACCGCGATGGCCAGCGCCGCCACCCCGGCGGGCGAGGCCGACCACACCATGATCACCGCCGCGCAGATCCCGGCGACCGTGGCGGCGACGGCCGTGCCGAGAAAACCGGGAACGCCGTCGGAGATCACCGCGCCTGCGACGGCGGCCACCAGCGCGGTGCAGGCGAACGCCGAGAGCAGGTGCGGCACGCCGAAGGCCAGCGGGGTCCCGCCCGGCGCGAACAAGCCCGCGACGAACCCGTACGGCAACGCCGCGTGGCCGATCAGGGCGCCGGCCATGGAGTCCCCGACCGCCCGGGACAGCAGGGCCCCGGTGACGACCAGCAGCAGGGTCAGCAGCGCGGCCACGATCGTGACGGTGATCCCCGGCATGCCGGACAGGGCCAGGCCGATCCCGCCCAGGATGAGCAGGCCCGCGGCCCCGCCGGCGCCCACCAGCCTGGTGTGCGCGGCCGACCAGACGCCGCCGTCGCGTATGCCGGTGGCGACCACGTCCGCCACGTCGTCATAGAGGGCGGGCGGCAGGATCGCCTCGCGTGGCCTGAGGTAGAGGATCTCGCCGTCGAGCACGCCCAGCGCACCGAGGCTCTGCCCGAGGTCGAGCGGCGCCCCGCCGAGCCGCTGCAACGTCCACCCAGGGGCGGCCGCGGCGTCGCCGCCCACCTCTCCCAGCGCGCGGAGCAGGCTGGGCAGCACGTTCGGCAGCGGGACGTCGGCGGGAAGCGCCAGATCGGCCTTGCGCCGCGGGCCGACGATCGTCACGTGGCACTGTGCCGGCAGGGGCATCGGCACCTGCGGCAGCGCGCTCTGGTGGAACGGCCCTTGAGGAGGCTGCCCGGGCGGCCCCGGGAAGCCGGGCGGCGGGCCGTGCATCGGAGGAAACCCCGGGTGTGGACCCTGGGCCGGCGGTGGACCGAGTGGAGGCCCCTGAACGATCTGTCCCATCTCAACTCTCCGTCCCCACCAATGGTCACGGACAACAGAGAACATATCTGGTCTTTTCTGGTAAGAACGTCGTGATGAGCATCGTCGTCGTACGCCGCCCAGAACGCCGCCCGGGCCCCAAGCCGCCCCGCGGCGAGGTTCTGATCGAGTCACCGCCCGAAATCCCCGAAGTCCAGGGGCAGGGCTTCTCGATGGTCCTCACCTACCTCCCGATGGTGGCGGGTGCGGCCGCGATGGGCCTGATGTTCACCGCCTACGGCAACGCCAACCCGATCATGTACGTGGCCAGCGGCCTGTTCGCGCTGTCCATGGTCGGCATGACGCTCGGCCAGATGGGCCGCCAGGCGGGCGAGCGGAAATACCGGCTCAACGGCGCCCGCCGCGACTACTTCAGGTACCTGGGCCAGATCCGCAAGCGGACCAGGCGCGCGGCGCAGCAGCAGCGCGAGGCCCTGGAATGGAGCGGGCCCGAGCCCGACTCGCTGTGGTGGATCGCCATGGGCCCCCGGCTGTGGGAACGCCGCCCGCGCGACGAGGACTTCGCGACCGTGCGTCTCGGCACCGGCGTCCAGAAGCTGGCCGTCCAGCTCATCCCGCCGGACTCCAAGCCCGTCGAGGACCTGGACGCGCTGGCGGCCGGCGCGCTGCGCAGGTTCATCAGGGCGCACTCGACGGTCGCCCAGCTGCCCGTGGCCGTGGCACTCGGCTCGTTCGCCAGGATCAGGGTGAACGGCGATCCCGTCGCCGTGCGCGACCTGCTGCGCTCCATGATCGCCCAGCTGACCGTGTTCCACTCGCCCGACGACATGCGGATCATGGTGTGCTCCGGCGAGGAGTGGATGCCGCACTGGGAGTGGGTCAAGTGGCTGCCGCACGCGCTGCATCCCGAGGAGGAGGACGCGGCCGGACCGGTCCGGCTGATGGCCGAGAACCTCGCCGAGCTGGACCGGCTGGTCGGGAGCGAGCTCAAGGAACGCGCCAGGTTCCGGCCCGGATCGGCCGGGGACGCGCTGCCGTACCACGTGCTCATCGTGGACGGCGGGCACGTGCCGCACGACTCCCAGCTCGGTAGCGACGCCATCCAGGGCGTGACGGTGATCGACCTGTCCGGATCGACCGCCGACGTGGCGGAGCAGAACACGTTGCGGCTGGACGTCCAGCCCGACGGCTTCTACATGGTGAAGATCGACCACGCGGGCAAGGAGCACAGGACGCGCTTCGGCGACCCGGACAAGCTCGACTTCCTGCGGGCCGAGGGCCTGGCCAGGCAGCTCGCGCCGCTACGGGCCTCGGCGGCCTCCGCGGGCGAGGCCGAGGACGTGCTGGCGATCAACACCACCCTGACCGACCTGCTGGGCGTCGGCGACCCGGCCCGCGTGGATCCCGCGCTCACCTGGCGGCCGCGAGCCGGTCGGAACAGGTTGCGGGTGCCGATCGGGCTCGGATCCGACGGACGGGTCGTGGAGCTCGACATCAAGGAGTCGGCCCAGGGCGGCATGGGCCCGCACGGACTGGTGATCGGAGCCACCGGCTCCGGCAAGAGCGAGCTGCTGCGCACGCTGGTGCTGGGGCTGGCCGTCACGCACTCCCCGGAGATCCTCAACTTCGTCCTGGTCGACTTCAAGGGCGGCGCGACCTTCCTGGGGCTCGACTCGCTCACCCATGTCTCCGCGGTCATCACCAACCTGGAGGACGAGCTTCCGCTGGTCGACCGCATGCACGACGCGCTGCACGGCGAGATGGTGCGCAGGCAGGAACTGCTGCGCTCGGCCGGCAACTACGCCTCGCTGCGCGACTACGAGCGGGCCAGGGAGCAGGGGGCCGATCTGGCCCCGCTGCCGACGTTGTTCGTGGTGCTCGACGAGTTCAGCGAGCTGCTGTCGGCCAAGCCGGAGTTCATCGACCTGTTCGTGATGATCGGCCGGCTGGGCCGCTCGCTCGGCGTGCACCTGCTCCTCGCCTCCCAGCGGCTGGAGGAAGGGCGGCTGCGGGGCCTGGACACCCACCTGTCGTACCGGATCGGCCTGCGCACCTTCTCCGCGATGGAGAGCCGGGTCGTGCTGGGCGTGGCCGACGCGTACGAGCTGCCCTCGGCGCCCGGCAACGGCTACCTCAAGGTCGACACCACCAACATGACCAGGTTCAAGGCCGCCTACGTCTCGGGCGCCTACCAGGGCGACCACCGCCACACCGGCTCGGACGACGGCCAGGCCGCCCTGCGCGAGGTCGTGGAGTACACCTCGGCGTACGCGCCGCTGCCGCTCGTGCCCGAGCCTCCCAAGGAGACCCCGGCCGCGGAGGTGGACGAACGCGGCCCGCAGGACAGCCTGCTCGACATCGTCGTGCAGCGGCTGGCCGGGCACGGCCCCGCGGCCCATCGCATCTGGCTGCCCCCGCTGGACGACCCGCCCACGCTCGCGCACCTGCTGCCGCCGCTCTCGGTCACTCCGGAGCTCGGACTGTCCACGCCCACGTGGGACGGCAGGGGCAAGCTGCACGCCGTCATCGGGATCATCGACCGGCCGTTCGAGCAGCGGCGCGACCCGTACTGGCTGGATCTGTCCGGGGCGGCCGGGCACGTCGGCGTGGCCGGCGGTCCGCAGAGCGGCAAGAGCAACGTGCTGCGCACGCTGATCTCCGGCATGGCCCTCACCCACACGCCGCGCGAGGTGCAGTTCTACTGCCTGGACTTCGGCGGCGGCGCCCTGGCGGCGCTGGAGGGGCTCCCGCACGTGGGCGGCGTGGCCACCAGGCTCGACGCCGACCGGGTGCGCAGGACCGTCGCCGAGGTGTCCTCGCTGGTACGGCAGCGGGAGCGGGGCTTCGCCGAGTCCGGCATCGAGTCGATCGCCGCCTACCGGCGGATGGTCGCCGACGGCAGCGCCAAGAGCGACGGCTGGGGCGACGTGTTTCTCGTCATCGACGGGTGGCTGACGATCCGGCAGGAGTTCGAGAACCTGGAGGCCGTGATCACCGACCTGGCGGCGCGCGGGCTCAACTACGGCGTCCATGTGGTGGCCACGACCAACAAGTGGTCGGAGTTCCGGCCGGCCATCAGGGACCTGTTCGGCACCAGGATCGAGTTCAAGCTGGGTGACGCGTACGAGTCGGAGATCAGCAGGAAGGCGTCGCTCGCGGTGCCGGAAGGCGTGCCGGGGCGTGGCCTGACCAGGGACGGCATGCACTTCCTCGCGACCCTGCCGCGGATCGACGGGCAGCGCACCGCCGAGGACGTGTCCGAGGGGCTGCGGTCGATGGTGGAGATCGTGCGGCGGTCCTGGCAGGGGCCGTCGGCGCCGCCGGTGCGCCTGCTGCCGTCGCTGCTGCCCGTGGCCTCCCTGCCGTCGCTGGAGAAGACGGGCCCGCAGCGCATCGCGATCGGCATCGACGAGGACGCGCTCTCGCCCGTCATGCTGAACTTCGACACCGACCCGCACTTCGTCGTGTTCGGCGACAACGAGTGCGGCAAGTCGAACGTGCTCAAGCTCATCATGGAAGGCGTGGTCGCCAGGAAGACGCCGGCCGAGGCCATGATGATCGTGATCGACTACCGGCGTTCGCTCCTCGACACCGCGGTGACCGACCACCGCATCGGCTACGCCGCCTCCAGCACCGCGGCCGCCGAGCTGATCCAGGACGCCCGGTCCGCCCTGCTCAAGCGCCTTCCTCCGGCCGACCTCACGCCGGAGCAACTGCGCTCGCGGAGCTGGTGGCAGGGCTCGGACCTGTACATCGTGGTGGACGACTACGACCTCGTGGCCACGTCGAACAACCCGCTGGCGCCGCTGACGGAGCTGCTGCCGCAGGCCCGCGACATCGGGCTGCACCTGGTGCTGGCCAGGCAGAGCGGCGGCGCCAGCCGCGCCATGTACGACCAGGCCGTCCAGCGCATGAAGGAGATGGCCAGCCCGGCGCTGATCATGTCCGGCAACAGGGAGGAAGGCCAGCTCTTCGGCAATGTCCGGCCGCAGCCGCTGCCCGTCGGCCGCGGCTTCTACGTCGACAGGAAGTACGGTGCGCGCCTGATCCAGACCGCCTACATGGAGCAGCCGTGACTCCTGGTCCGGGGACGAAGATGCCCATGATGATCGCCTATTCACGTCTTCACCGAAAGCCGGGAGCCCCATGAGTTACGTGGACGTACACGTTCAGGCACTGGAGGAGTGCGCACGCCAGGCCCTCAGGGTGAAGAACATGCTCGACTTCGACGACGCGTTCGTGAACTCCGACGTCACCGCACCTCAGGGCGACACCAAGTCCGACATCTTCGGCGAGCTCGAAGGCGCCGGCGACCTGGCCGCGAAGATCGACGCGATCTGGGAGTCCGTCAGGTCCGAGCTCGGCGAGGGACGCAACCGCATGACCAACGTCGAGCGGGCGCTCGGCCAGGTCGCCTCCAACTTCCGCGGCGCCGAGACGGGGTCGGGCGCGTGAGCATCGTCGAGACCCTGGCCGGGCTGAAGAACAAGGTCGACGGCGACCCGGCGACGATCAGGAACATCGCCGCCGCCATGCGGACGATGGGCGGGCACGTTGCCACCTCGGCGAACCAGCTCGTCAGAAACGTCACCGAGGTCGGCAAGGCCTGGCAGGGCGACTCGGCCAACGCCTTCGCCGACTACATGACCGCGTACCCCACCGCCGGGCGGAAGCTCAAGAGCGCCCTCACCGCCTGCGCCTCCGCCCTCGACACGGCGGCCACCAAGCTGGAGACCGCCCACACCACGGTCAGCGGGCTCCACGAGGCCGCGACCACGGCCGCGAACGAATACCGGCGCGACCACAGCGACGCCACGCAGACCGACATCGACAACCACGTGAAGCAGCAGCTCGACGATCCGGTCGGCAAGGCCAACCAGGCCGTCACCACGGCCACGAACGCCCTGACCACCGCCAAGACCGCGCTCGACAGGAAGCTCGGCGAGGACGGGTTCGGCTTCTTCAAGGGCATCCGCCAGCCGGGAGGCGCCGACTTCCTGCCGGGTGACCATCCGATCGACTGGGAGAAGACCGCGGGCTACTCCCCCACCTCGCTCGCTTCGGCGGACGCGCCCACCGGCCCGGACTCCGGCCCAGGGGCCGGCGGAGGCGGAGGTGGGGGTGGGGGCGGCGGAGGCGCCGGCGCGCCGTCGTCGTACGGCAACGCCCCGGCTCCCAAGCCGCAGGTCGTCGAGTGGATCAAGGAGGCCATCAGGGTCATCAAGTCACCCGAGATGGCCGCGATCCTGAGGAAGCGGGGTCTGGACGTGAGCGACCTGGACCCGAACGACCCCAAGGACATCCAGCGCATCTGGACCATCATCCACCACGAGTCGGGCGGCAACCCCAACGCGATCAACAACTGGGACATCAACGCCAAGAACGGCGTGCCGTCCCAGGGGCTGATGCAGACCATCCCGCCCACCTTCAACGCGCACGCGCTGCCCGGGTACGGCAAGATCCGGGAGCCGGTGGACAACATCATCGCCGGCGTCCTGTACACCTACAGCCGCTACGGCAATCTCGCCGAACATCCCGGCATCGAGTCCTTGGAGAGCGGGCAGCCTGGCGCCCGGTACAAGCCCTACTGACGCGCAAACCCCCTCAGGAACCGTCCTGAGGGGGTTTCGCCGTCGCGGGCGGGGTCAGCCGCAGTTGGCCCAGTTCGAGCTGGTGCTCTTGCCCCTGTGGCTGCCGGCGAACCGCACACACTTGCCCCTGGCCTGCAGCTTGACCGGCCCGGCGTAGTACATGTAGGTGCCGGACTCCGTCCAGGTGCGGCCGCCCTGGACCTCGAGCGTGGCGGTCACCTCCGTCGGCGTGCCCACGTACGTGGTCTTCATGGTGACCACGCAGTTCTCACCGGAGCCGCCGTTGTAGAGCTGGAAGGTCTCGCCGCCGGGGAAGTCCTGGCTGCGCTGCACGGAGAAGCCCGGCCCGCAGACCATGACCGGCGTGTACGGGTTCCGCTGCGGCGGCGAACCGGTCTTGGTGGGCGAGGGTTTCGGCGTCTTCGTCTTCGTCTTCGTCGGTGAGGGTTTCGGCGTCTTCGTCGGTGTGGGTTTCGGCGTCCTCGTCGGCGAGGGCGCGGGGGTCGGCTCCTCGCTGACCGTCGGGGTGGGCGTGGCCGTCACCGTCGGGGTGGGCGTCACCGTCACCGTGACGGTCGGCGCGGGAGTCGGCGTCGATGAGGGCTCCTGGGTCGCCGGATGGGTGACGACGGCGTCAGACGTGGGCGTCGGGCTGCCGCTCGGCCCGGTCGTCACGGTCACCGTGGGCGTGACCTGCGTCGGCTGCGTGACCACCGGCTGGGTCTGGATCGGCGCCGGCGTCGGAACGGTGCTGAGCTCGGGCGGTGTGGGCGTCTGCGACGTCCAGTCGGACGGCATCACCATGGGGCCCACGTCGGCGTCCGACGGCTTCCCCCACGGCGCGGTCACCTCCGGCTGGGCCTCCTGCTGCTCCTGCTGCGCCGGCTGCTCCGGCACGCCCTCCTGCGCGGCCGCCTTCTCGGCCTGGCCGGCCTCCGCGGTGCCCTCCGCGGACGTGCCCACGGCCACGTTCACCGGCTCGAACCGCTGCGTCGACGCGTACTCGCTGGCGCCCCACAGTCCCGCGCCGGACAGGACCACCAGCACGCCCACCGCGGCGGCCAGTCCCACAGGGAACTTCCGCGGCGGGCGGGAGGAAACCGTCTGCCCCTGGACCGTCGCCTGCCGCTCATGCCTGGGCGGCTCCCACATGGGGCCCGATGGCGGTACCGGCACGCCCTCCATCGGCGGGGCGCCGCCCTGGGCCTGCGGCGGCGCCGTCGGCCCCCAGGCCTGCTGAGGGGGCGGCGACACCGGCAGGGGCACGCCCTCGATGGGCGCTCCCGGCACGGTCATGCCCTCGAGGGGCACCGCGGGGATGGGCACGCCCACGAGCGGCACGCCCGGCTGGGACGGCTGCTGCTGCGGCGTGGGGCCGACGCCGCCCCGCTGGTCCCCGAGGAGCCGCAGCATCGCCGTGTACGTGGTCGGCCGCGCCTCCACCTCCTTGGCCAACGCGGCGAGCACCACCCCGCGCAGGGGCTCGGTCAGGTTCCCCACCTCGGGCAGCCCGTTCAGCACGGACTCGGCGTCCTGCCCGAACGGCGGCTCGCCGGTCGCGGCGAACACCACCGTCGCGGCCCAGGCGAACATGTCGGCGTACGGGCCGGAAACCGGCCCTCTGAGCTGCTCGGGAGCGCGGTAGCCCAGCTCGCCGACGGGCCCGCCGAGGTCGACGTCCGTCACTCTCGGGCCGCCGGCACCGATGATCACGTTGTGCGGGGTGAGCCCGCGGTGCGTGATGCCGGCCAGATGCACCGCGGTCAACGCGGTCAGCATGCCCACCGCCAGCCGCTCGAGCGCGTCGTGGTCGAGCGGGCCGTCCTCGGCCACGACCTGGGCGAGGCTGCGGCCCTCGACGTACTCGCGCACCACGTAGGGGCGGTCCTCGTGCCTGCCGGACTCCAGGGTCCTGGCGACGTACGAGCTGGAGACGCGCTGTACGCCTCTGAGCCGGGCGATCTCCTCGTCGTCCTGCTCCGGGGCGGCGGGCAGCAACCTGATCACTCTCAGGGGCGCGTCGTCGGTCTCCCGGCCGAGGTAGGCAACGCCACGGGGCCCATCGGCCAGCCGTCCTGAGATGGCGTACTCGCCCAGCTTCTCGGGATCACCCGGCCGTAGGGGGTGCATGGTTGTCCCTTCGCTGATCCAAGATCTCAATGGGACATTCAACCAAATCCATCACATACGTATCAGTAGTTTCACCGGCGAACTCCCGGTTTTCACCGAAACGCAACCCTCAGGACGGCCGACCGGGACGCCAACCCCTGCGCCGGCCCAGCGGAATGAGCAGCGCGAGCGCGCCCGCCACGGCGATCGCCACCATGGCGCCCGTCCCCATCACCATGGAGATGCCGATGGCCCTCTCGTCGCGGGGCGGGACCTTGGCGATGGCATCGGCGGGGAGCGCGGAGGGCGGCGGCTCGGCGACCACGGGGGCGTCGGCGTCCTCGTACGGCAGCACGGCCGTCACCGCGAGCACCGGGTTCACCATGCCCGCGCCGCTGCCCGTGCCCGTCGTGCCTTCGGCGGTGGCGATGATGCGGCGGCGCACCTGCTCCTGGGTGAGCTGGGGGAAGCGGGACCGCACGAGGGCGGCGGTGCCCGCCACATAGGGCGTGGCGAAGCTGGTGCCCTTCAGGCCGCGCTTGTACCCCAGCCCCGGCCAGGGGGCGGTGATGTCCGTACCCGGGCCGAGCACGGCGACGGGGGTGGTGGCGTTGGACAGGTCGGCGCGGCGGCCGTCGGGGGTGGCCGCGCCCACGGCCAGCACGCCCTCGTACGCCGCGGGATAGGCGGGCACGTCCTCGTCGTCGGGGCCGGTGACGTTCCCCGCCGCGGCGACCACGACGATGTCCTTGTCGAGCGCCCGCTGGACGGCGGCCCTCAGCCCGGAGTGATCGGAGGCCCGCACCGAGACGTTGATCACCTCGGCCTTCGCCGCGACCGCGTCGTCGATGGCGCTGATCAGCTTGGCGATGTCACCTTCGCTCTTGTTGCTCTGCTTGATCATCACGAGCTCGGCCTCGGGCGCGACCCCGTGGAAGGGGGTGCCGCTGACGTAGCGGGCGCCGATGATGCCGGAGACGGCCGTGCCGTGGCCCACGCAGTCGCGGTGGCCGGTGTGCGTCTCGTCGATGATCTTGGAGATCTGGACCTGCGGGTGGTAGTCGGCGCCGCTGTCGACGACCGCCACCCTGACGCCCGCGCCGCGCGTCAGCCGCCAGGCGTTCTTGATGTCGAGCCGTTTCTGCGCCCACGGCTCGCTGGCGGGAATCGTCAGCGAGCCCTTCTCCGGTCTGCACTCCTCGGGCGCGGCCGCCGCCGGGGCCGCCGCGCCGAGGTGCAGGGCGAGCACGCTCGCCGTGAGAACGCGACCGATCATGACGGGAAAGCGCAGATCAGCCGCAGTTCGCCCACCCCGCACTCGTGCTCCCGGAACCGGCGCTGCCGGAGTAGCGGACACACTTGCCCTTGGCGGACAGCTTGACCGGGCCCGCGTAGTACTCGAAGTTCCCGGAGTCGGTCTTGCTGCTGCCGCCCTGCACCTCAAGCGTCGCGCTCACGCGAGTGGACTTGCCCACGTCCGAGCCCGACTTGATGGTGACGACGCAGTTCTGTCCCGAGCTGTTGTTCCACAACTGGTACGTCGTGCCGCCCTCGAACGAGGAGCTCCGCTGCACCACGAAACCGCTGCCGCACACCTGGGTCGCGCTGTACGGGTTCTTCTTCGCCGCCGGCTTGGTCGTCTTCGTCGGCGTGGGCTTCGGCGTGGGCTTCGGGGTCGGCTTCGTCGTCTTCGTCGGCGTCGGCTCGGGCTCCCTCGTCGGCTCCTTCGTGGGCTTCTTGGTCGGGGTGGGCGTCTTGCTGGGCTTGACGGTCTTGGTCACCGTGGCCGTCGGCGAGGGCTTCTTGGTCGGCTTCCTCGTGGGCTTCCTGGTGGGCTTCCTGGACGTCTTCGTCGGCTGGGCCGTCGCCGTCGCCGTCACCGTGGGCACCGGGACCGTCGTGATCGGCGACGGAGTCGGCACCGCCGTGAGCTCAGGAACCCCCGGCGAGCTGGTGGGGAGGCCGTCGGTAGGAAGCACCATCGGGCCGACGTCGCTGGTGCCCGGGCTCGGCGTGGTCGCCCACGGCGCGGTCACCTCGGCCTGCGGCTGCGGCTGCGTCGGCGCGCCCGTCGCCGACCCCTCGCCCTGGGCGGAGAAGCCGTTGCCCCCGCCGGTCGTGTCCGTGCTGGACGCGGCGATCGGGGAGAACGTCACCTTGCCGGAGTACTGGCTCGCGCCCCACAGGCCGAGGCCGGACAGGAGCGCGACAGCGGTCAGGCCCGCCACGAGCCCGACGGGGAACGGCTTGCGCTGCTGCCCCTCGCCCGGCCTGGGCACGAAGTCGGGGGCCGGGTGCTGGGGCGGAGCCTGCTGGCCTGGACCCGGCGGAGGACCCCAGGCAGAAGGTCCCGGACCCGCCTCCACCGGACTCTGCCCCGGCGGGATCTGACCGATCGGACCCTGACCCGGCGGGACCTGGCCCATCGGACCCTGGCCAGCTGGAACTTGCCCCGGGGGAACCTGGCCGCTCGGGTCCTGTCCCGGCGGGATCTGTCCGATCGGACCCTGGTGCATGGGTTCGGGGCCGCCCTGGCCGAACTGGCCGGGACCGGGCGGCACGGGACCGGGCGGCACGGGACCGGGCGGCATGGGACCGGGCGGCACGGGACCGGGCGGCACGGGACCGGACGGCACGGGTCCCTGGGCGGCCGTGGGAGCGGGGGACGCCGGCATCTGGGGCGGCTGGAGGCCCTTGACGGAAAGCTGGATGGGCAGGATCGCGGGCGTCATCGGCCCGGGCTGCCCACTGGGCGCGCCCTCGGCGGACGCGGCCGGCGGAGCGGGATTCCCTCCCGCCTGCGGGCCGCTCACGGGCACGTTGCCGCCCAGCAACCGCAACATCGCCGTGTGCGTCGTCGGCCGCGCCTCCACCTCCTTGGCGAGCGCGGCCAGCACGACCCCGCGCAGCGGCTCGGGCAGTTCCCCTGTCTCGGGCTCCCCGTTCAGCACGTTGTCGGCCTCGTGCCCGAACGGAGCGGAGCCGGTGGCGGCGAACACGACGGTCGCGGCCCAGGAGAAGATGTCGGCGGACGGGCCGTACCGCAGTCCGTTGAGCTGCTCGGGCGCCCGGTAGCCGATCTCGCCGACCGGGTCGCCCAGCTCGACATCGGTGACGCGCAGGGCCTCACCGGCGAGGATCACGTTGGCGGGCGTGAGCCCGCGGTGCGCGAATCCGGCCAGGTGGACGGCGGTCAGCGCGGTGAGCATGCCCACCGAGACGCGCTCCAGGGCGTCGCCGGTCAGCGGCCCGTCCGCGGCGACGGTCTCGGCCAGGGAGCGTCCTTCGACATGCTCCCTGATCACGTACGGCAGGCCGTTGTCGACGCCGGCGTCGAACGTGCGGGCCACGTACGTGCTGGACACCCGCGCGACGCTCTTGAGTCTGGCCACGAAGCCGGGGTCGGCGGCCGGGTCGGCGCTGAGCGTCTTGACGACCACCTGCGGCGCTTCTCCGGATTTCCGGCCCAGGTGGACGACACCGCGCGGCCCTTCGCCCAGGCGGCCCGTGATCTCGTGGCCGCCGATCCGCTCAGGCTGGGAGGCGTCGTTCTCCGCCATGACCGTCCTTTCCGGGATTGCGTCATGAACGAAGGACATTTAACCAAATAAGCCCCATACGCATCAGGGGTTTCGGCTGCTCGCTTGACAGCCGGCTGTCAACGAGAGCCGGGGAGGCGAAGCGCGACACCGGTCGTGACGGCGGCGCGAGAAGGGGACGGCATCCCGCCGTCAGGCTGCGTGGCGCCCGCGACGTGCGGGAGCCCGCCAGGGCGGCGCCGGCGACGGCGGCCGCCCGCGCCTGTGGAAGAAGCCCCGGCACCCTCGCCAGGGCCCCTGTCCGTAATCATTTCGTGGCGGATTCGATGTTCTGACGGTAGGTGCCGATGACCCGCGAAGCCTCCTGGAGCTCCTCGGTCATGCGCTGGAACGCCGTACGGTAGTTCTGCCACGCCTGCTGGAAACGCTGGGCGCCCGGCCCCGTCCACGCGGTGCCGACCTTGGCGGCCTCGCGGTCGAGCGCGGTCATCGTGGTGCGGACCGCCTCCGACTGCTGGGTGAACTGGGTGGACATCTGCTGCATTTCCGCGGGGTCGCCGCCGAGCATGCTCTGACTCATGCATACCTCCTGGGGGAACCTGTGAAAGCGCCCTCAGGCTAAGGTGGCCCATCTCCCATCGCCCCTGTTATGCCGAGCGGCTATGGTCTAGCGGAGGATCGTTCATCTTCATCGGAAGCGGAGACTTCCCATGCGCGAGGTTGTGGTCACCGGCGGCGGCACCGGCATCGGATACGCCATCGCGGCGGCGTTCGTCTCGCTCGGCGACCGCGTCACGATCACCGGCCGCCGCGAGAGCGTGCTGAAGGAGGCCGCGGAGCGCCTGGGCGCCTCCTGCGTGCCCTTCGACGCCGCCGACCCCGCCGCCGTGAACGAAGCGCTCGCCGACCTGCCCGCGCGCGTCGATGTGCTGGTCAACAACGCCGGCGGCAACACCAACCTCGACCGGGGCCAGCCCGGCGAGCTGGCGGAGACGGCGGAGGCCTGGTGGGCCAACCTCAACGCCAACCTCATGTCCGCCGTGCTCGTCACCACCGCGCTCGCGCCGCGCATCGCCAGGGACGGCCGGGTCGTCTCGATCGGCTCCATCGCCGCACGCGGCACCGGCTCAGGCTCGTACGGCGCCGCCAAGGCCGCCCTGGAGTCCTGGACCGCCGACCTGGCCGCCGAGCTCGGCCCCGGAGGCATCACCGCGAACGTCGTCTCGCCGGGCCTCGTCGTGGACACCGAGTTCTTCCGCGGCCGGTTGACCGAAGACGGCATCAGGGCCCGCGTGGAGAACACGCGTAATGGTCGCCCTGGCAATCCGGCCGATGTGGCCGATACCGTTCTCTTCCTGGCTTCAGCGGGTGCCAGGCACGTGACAGGGCAAGTGGTTCACGTGAACGGCGGCGCATACCTGGGCCGCTGAACCGCAAACTCGGGCAGCAGGAAGGACTTACGTCGGTGCGGAAGGTTCTGATCACCAACCGCGGCGAGATCGCCGTACGCGTGGCCCGTGCGTGCAAGGACGCCGGGATCGGCAGCGTGGCGGTATACGCCGACCAGGACCTCGACGCCCTGCACGTCAGGGTGGCGGACGAGGCGTACGCGCTGGGCGGGCAGTCGCCGGCGGAGACCTACCTCGACGTCGCCAAGCTGCTCGACGTCGCACGGCGCTCCGGGGCCGACGCCGTCCACCCCGGCTACGGCTTCCTGGCCGAGAACGCCGCCTTCGCGCAGGCCGTCATCGACGCGGGGCTGATCTGGATCGGCCCGCCGCCGGCCGCGATCGCGGCGCTCGGTGACAAGGTGCAGGCCAGGCACATCGCCCAGAAGGTCGGTGCGCCGCTGGTCGCGGGCACGAAGGACCCGGTTTCCGGGGCCGCCGAGGTGGTGGCGTTCGCCGAGGAGCACGGGCTGCCGATCGCGATCAAGGCCGCGTACGGCGGCGGCGGGCGCGGCATCAAGGTGGCGCGGCGGCTCGAGGAGGTCGCCGAGCTGTACGAGTCGGCGGTGCGCGAGGCGGTCGCGGCGTTCGGCCGCGGCGAGTGCTTCGTCGAGCGCTATCTCGACCGGCCCCGCCACGTCGAGACCCAGTGCCTGGCCGACCGGCAGGGCAACGTGGTCGTGGTCAGCACCCGCGACTGCTCGCTCCAGCGCCGCCACCAGAAGCTGGTGGAGGAGGCGCCGGCGCCCTTCCTGTCGGAGGAGCAGATCGACGTCCTCTACGCCAGCTCCAAGGCCATCCTGAAAGAGGCCGGCTACGTCGGAGCGGGCACGTGCGAGTTCCTCGTCGGCCAGGACGGCACGATCTCCTTCCTCGAGGTGAACACGCGCCTGCAGGTCGAGCACCCGGTCACCGAGGAGGTCTCCGGCATCGACCTGGTGCGCGAGATGTTCAGGATCGCCGACGGCGAGCCGCTCGGCTACGACGACCCGGTGCTGCGCGGGCACTCGATCGAGTTCCGGATCAACGCCGAGGACGCCGGGCGCAACTTCCTGCCCGCGCCCGGCACGCTGACCGTCATGCGCCCGCCGTCGGGGCCGGGGGTCCGGCTCGACGCCGGCTACGAAGCGGGGATGACGGTCCCGCAGACGTTCGACTCGCTGGTGGCCAAGCTGATCGTGACCGGGCGGACGCGCCAGGAGGCGCTGGAGCGTTCGCGGCGGGCGCTGGCCGATTTCGCGATCGAGGGTATGCCGACCGTGCTGCCGTTCCACGAGGCCGTCGTCAGCGACCCGGCCTTCGTCTCGTCGCCGTTCACCGTGCACACCCGCTGGATCGAGACCGAGTGGGACAACACGATCGCTCCGTACGCGGGTGAGATCGCCACGGGCGAGGCGCCCGAGCGCGAGTCGGTGACCGTCGAGGTCGGCGGCAAGCGGCTCGAAGTGGTGCTGCCCGCGGGCCTGGGCGCGGCCTCCGCCACGACCACCGCCGGGGCCGGCGCGAAGGCGCCGAGGCGCGGCGGCGGGGGCGCCAGGAAGGCGGCGGCGGGCGGCGACGCGCTCGTCAGCCCCATGCAGGGCACCATCGTCAAGATCGTGGCCGGTGACGGCGCCGTCGTCGCCGAGGGCGACACCGTCGTGGTGCTGGAGGCCATGAAGATGGAGCAACCGCTCACCGCGCACAAGGCGGGGACGGTCACCGGGCTCTCCGCGGCCGTGGGGCAGACGGTCACCTCCGGCGCGACGATCTGCATGATCAAGGATTCGTGACGGGCCGCTGCCCCGCGTATTTCCCCGCGGGGCAGCAAAAGGGACATCCACGGTCCAGGATCTTCGCCCGCGTTGTGCTCCCGCGCACTCTTGGGCGGGTAACGTTCGGGTGAGGAACTTTGCCGACCGCCCGTTCGTCCTCATGGGCGAAGGAGGCTTGCTGCCAATGACCCATTCGCTGCGCCGAGCAGGGGCCGCGATCGCGGCTCTGATCGCCGGTCTAATCGTCGTTCTTGCGCTGTCCCCTGCCGCCAACGCGGCGGCCGATCCCCCTGACGCACAGTCAGTCGTGTCTTTCTGGAAGGACAAGCAGGACCCGCTCTACGTCCAGTCGGGCTCGCCCCTGACCTCTGACCAGCAGAGTGAGATCCGTGACGCGCTGAAGGGGGCCGACACCAAGATCTACGCTGTGGCGCTCCCCGACGGCACGGTCGACGACTCCTCCATCAAGGCCTACATGACCGGGCTCAACTCCGCGCTGACCGCGGCGGGCCGGCCGAGGGCCACCTTCGCGGTGCTCGACGGGATGACGCTGTTCGCCGCCTCCAGCGCCCTGCGCTCGCCGGGTCTGGCGGGCGAGCTGGCCAACCGCGCGGTCAGCTCCAACGAGGGCAACGTCGTCGACGGCATGAAAGACTTCGCCAACCGCGTCGACCTGGCCGCGCAGGGCAAGCGCTCCGCGCTCGACTCCGGCAGCCAGGCCAACCCCGGCGCCGGCGGCACCGCCGCGCTGATCGCCCTGGGCACGCTCGTGGTCGTCGGCGGCGGTGGCTACTTCCTCTACTCCAGCAACAAGAGGAAGAAGAAGGCCATCCAGGACGCGAAAGACCTCGCCGCGGTCAAGCAGACCGTCGACGAGGACGTCACCAAGCTCGGCGAGGAGATCACCGCTCTCGACACCGACGTGACGCTGTCCGGCGAGAGCGGCAAGCACATCGACGAGTGGCAGACGGCGCTCGACTCCTACGAGAAGGCCAAGACCCAGCTCGCCGCCGTGGAGCGTGCCGACCAGGTCCGCGAGGTCACCCAGACCCTCGAGGACGGCCGCTACGCGCTGGCCGTGGTGAAGGCCAAGGTCAACAACGACCCCGTGCCCGAGCGGCGCGCGCCCTGCTTCTTCAACCCGCAGCACGGCCCGTCGACCCGTGACGTGCGCTGGGCCCCGCCCGGCGGCACGGTGCGCGACGTACCCGCCTGCAAGATGGACGCCGAGGCAGTGGAGCGCGGCTTCGACCCGCAGATGCGCGAGGTCATGGTCGACGGCCAGCGCCGCCCCTACTACGACGCGGGCCCCGCCTACCAGCCGTACGCCTACGGCTACTACGGCGGCTTCGGCGACATCATGACCGGCATGTTCATCGGCACCATGATGGGCAGCATGCTCGGCGGCGGCTTCGGCGGCTGGGGCGGCGGCTACGAGAGCGCCGGTGGCGACCTCGGCGGCGACTTCGGCGGCGGCGGCGACGCCGGCGGCGGCTGGGGCGACTTCGGCGGCGGCGGCGACTTCGGCGGCGGAGATTTCGGCGGCGGCGACTGGTGACGCGACATCACCGACAGTTCTAGTTCGGCAGGAGGAGCGCTCCCCCGCGAGGCCCGGCACACGGGCTTCCGCGAGGGAGCGCTTTCCGTTTTCTCCCCGACCCGCCGCCACCGGGCGCATGGTTGTGGAGGGCGGGCACGCGTCTGGGCGGCGGCGTGAAGGGCCGTCCCATCGGGCAGCATGAGGGGCATGCTCATCGTCATGGGCGGCCTGCCCGCGACCGGGAAGACGACGCTCAGCCGCCTCCTGGCCCGTCGGATGGGCGCGGTTCACCTGCGTATCGACACCATCGAGCAGGCGATCGTGCGCTCGGGCCTGGCCCGCCCGCCGCTCGGGCCCGTCGGCTACTTCGTCGGCTACGCCCTGGCCGAGGAGCATCTCGGCCAGGGGCTGACCGTGATCGCGGAGTCGGTCAACCCGCTCCTGGTCACCCGTGACGCCTGGCGCGCCGTCGGGGTCGCGGCGGGCGTACCTGTCGCCGAGGTGGAGGTGGTCTGCTCCGATCACGCCGAGCACCGCGACCGCGTGACCTCGCGCTCGGTCGACATCTCCGACCTGCGGCTCCCCGAGTGGCAGGAGGTGGTGGAGCGCGAGTACGAGCCGTGGCACCGGGAACGCATCATCGTCGACACGGCCGGCCGGACACCGGAAGAGTCACTCGCCGCCCTCATCCACCGGCTCGACCAGGCGAGCCTGTAGCGCCCCTCGTGCCTTACGGCTCGCGAGCCGTAAGGCCCTGGTGTGTCCTGGCTTGCGGGGCCGTAGTGCACCTCGTGTGCCCCGGTTCGGGGTTTGGCTAGGCTCCGGCCATGAGCGATCACGTGCGCCTGCTCTGCATGCGCCATGCGGAGTCGGTGAACGTCACCACCCGAGCCGTCGGCGCCCTCCCCGACGCCCGGCTGACGCCGAGGGGACACGAGCAGGCGGCGGAGGCGGCGCGACTGCTGGCCGGCGAAGGTGTCACGCACGTGTACGCCAGCACCGCGCTCCGCGCCCGGCAGACCGCAAGAAGGCGGCGGGCGACGGCGAGGACGGGCACGCGGTCACGGCGCGCACCGTCGCCGCCCTCACGTCGATCGCCGCGGCGCATCCCGGCGCGACGGTCGCCGTGGTCGGTCACGTCGGGAGCCTGACGGCCGGGCTCAACGCCCTGTGCGGGCTGGGCGCGCGGGTGTGGGGGGCGCCGCTGCCGCACGCGGTGCCGTTCCTCGTGGAGTGGGACGGCAGGTCATGGCGGTGCGAGGCATGGCCGGGGTGAACCCGCAAGCAGAAGGGCAGGGCGACATCTGGCCGGGCTGAGCCCGCGAACAGAACTGAAGCCGCATGCAGAATGTCCGGTGTGATCTATCTTGCCCAGGGCCCGCGCGTGGCCCTCCGTTTCATCGGCTTGCAGGACTTCGATGAGCTGGCCGTGCTGCACCGGGAGAGCGCGGACATGCTCGCCCCGTGGATGCCCGGCCGCCCGGTCACCGCGTCGTACGCGTCCTTCGAGTCCTACGTCGCCCGCTTCGACCAGCCGGCGTACGAGGGGTTCCTGATCTGCCTGCGCGACACGGGCGCGATCGTCGGCCGCGTCAACATCAACAACATCGTCCGGGGCACCCACCAGTCCGGGATGATCGGCTACTCCGCCTACGCGTCCACGACCGGCCGGGGTTACCTGACGGAGGGTCTGGGCCTGCTCGTCGGGTACGCGTTCGGGGAGATGGAGTTGCACCGGCTGGAGGCGAACATCCAGCCGTCGAACGCGCCCTCTCTGCGGCTGATCAGGCGTCTGGGGTTCGAGCGCGAGGGGTTCTCGCCGAAATTCCAGTTCATCGACGGGGCCTGGAGGGACCACGAGCGCTGGGCCATCACCGCCGAGATGACGGGTCAGGACCGCAGCAGCTCGTACGCCACGTAGGCGGCGACCCCGTACGCGAGGTGCGGGACGACGTCCGAGATCCAGGAGGACGCCGGCCATTCGCGCGGGTCGGTGACGCCCAGCACCGTCATCGGCACGTTCGAGCCGGCCATGGCGAGTGCCGTGAGCGCGCCCACCCCGGCCGTCCAGGAGGGCCGGCGCCGCGACGAGAGCAGCCCGTAGCAGAGGGCCGCGCCCGCGCCGGTCGCGTAGCCGGTGAGCGCGCCGAGCGCCTCCTTGCGGTGGCCGGCGCGCTCGTCCTCACCGAGGTCGACGTCCGCGAGGCCGACCAGCCGTTCGACGGTCTGCTGCGGCGTGGTGCTGGCGGCCCGCGCCCTGATCGCCATGTCGAGGTAGGTGGCGACGTTGAGCGCGCTGGTCCCGGCGGCGCCCGCGATCAGGCTCTTCACGATGGTGTGCACAGGTGGGGTGCTACCCCTGGTTCAGCCCTTGATGGCCCCCACGATGACGCCCTTGGTGAAGTGGCGTTGCACCAGCGGGTAGATGATCAGGGCGGGCACCACGGCGATCACCACGATGGCCATCTTGATCGCCAGCGTCGGCGGGGCGTCTCCCGTCACCCCCGCCGTCGCGCTGGGCAGCGGGTTGGAGTCGACCACGTACTGCCGCAGGATGAGCGCGAGCGGCCACTTGCGGGTGTCGTCGATGTAGAGCATCGCGTTGAACCAGGCGTTCCAGTAGCCGACCGCGTAGAACATCGCGACGACCGCGGTGACCGCCCTGGACATGGGCAGGACGATCCGCCACAGGATGCGGAACTCGCCCGCCCCGTCGATGCGCGCGCTGTCGAGGATCTCGCCGGGGATGTTCATGAAGAACGAGCGGAGCACGACCACGTTGAACGCCGAGACGGCCGTCGGCAGGATCAGCGACCAGTAGCTGTCCTTCAGCCCGAGCCCGCTCACCATCAGGTAGACGGGGATGATGCCGGGGAAGAACACGAACATCAGCAGCACGCTGAACAGCAGCGGCCGGTGCAGGAACGACCCGGGCCGCGACAGCGAGTACGCCCCCAGCACGCTCACCCCGGTGCTGATCAGCGTGCCGGCGACGGTCACGCCGGTGCTGACGAGCACGGCCCTGCTGACCACGGTGTCGGAGAAGATCTGCCGGTACGCCTCGAACGTGATGCCGTCGGGCACCAGCACGAGCCCGCCCACCCGGTTGACGGTGGCCGACGAGCTGAGGCTGGTCAGCACGATCGTGTAGAGCGGGCCGAGCACGGCCACGACGATCAGGGTCACCAGCGTGCCCTTGCCGAGCTGGGCGGCCGGCGAGGGCCGCTCCTCCCAGGGGGCCAGCCTGGCGGGCCTGCCCGTGCGGCGTCTGGACGTCAGCACTGTCATGATCGTGAATACACCCCTCGCTCGCCGAGCGCGTGAGCCACCCGGTTGGCCGCCAGGATGAGCAGCAGGCCCACCAGGCCCTTGAACAGCCCGGCCGCGGCCCCGTATCCGAGGTCGCCGGTGCGCAGGCCCGACCAGTAGACGAACGTGTCGAACACTTCGGACGCCTCGCTGCCGACGGCGCTGCGCTGCAGCATGAACTGCTCGAACCCGACGTTGAGCGCGTCGCCCAGCCGCAGGATGAGCAGCAGCACGATGACCGGCCGCAGCCCTGGCAGGGTGATGTGCCACATGCGCCGCCACCGGCGGGCGCCGTCGACGGCGGCGGCCTCGTACAGGTTCGGGTCGATGGTGCTGAGCGCGGCCAGGAAGATGATCGCACCCCAGCCGGCGTCCTTCCAGATCGTCTGCGACGTGATGAGCAGGATGAACGTGTCGGAGTTGGTCATCCAGTCGACGGCCTCGCGCCCGTTGTCCCGCAGGATCTGCGCCAGCAGCCCGGCGCCGCCGAACATCTGCTGGAAGATGGCCACGACCAGCACCCAGGAGAAGAAGTACGGCATGTAGACCACGCCCTGCACGAACGCCCTCATCCGGGCCGAGACGATGCTGTTCAGCAGCAGCGCCAGCATGATCGGCACGGGGAAGTAGAAGACGAGCTGGAAGGCGGTGATCGACAGGGTGTTCAGCATCGCGCGCAGGAACTGCGGGTCCTGGAAGAGCAGCGCGAAGTTGGTGAAGCCGATGATCGGGCTGCCGGTGATGCCGCCGGTGTAGGGGTTGTAGTCCTGGAACGCGATGACGTTGCCGAGCGCGGGGATCCACCAGAAGGCCAGGACCACCAGCAGCATCGGCAGGTTCATCGCCAGCAGCGGCCAGTCCCTGCGCGCCTTGTCCCGCCAGGACAGCCGGTGCGGCGGTGCCGCGTGACCCGGTCGGCGGGCGCCGCGCCGGACGGGCCGCTTGGCCGTCATCGTCCCCATGGGAGGTCTTTCACGCCCATGGACGTCACAGCCTGCCGTTCTCGCGGGCGACCTTCATGTAGAACTCGCGCGCCTCGTTGCCACCCTGGTCCTGCCACTCCTTGACGATCTTGGGCCATTCGGAGAGCGGCCGCTTGCCGCGGAAGACCTCGTTCATCTTGTCCTCGGTGGGCGTCGCCAGGCCCGCCATCTTGGAGGGGGTCTCCACGCGGATCCCCACGAACGGGTCGTTGTCGAGGACCGCGGCGGCCTTCGTCTGCCAGTCGTGCTGGGCCTGGACCAGGCCGTCGTACTGGCTCATGGAGTTGGCCGGCGGGCGGCCCGACAGGAACATGTACGTGGGCGCGATCTCCTTGCGCCCGAGCGCGGTCTGCTTGACCTTGCCGTCCTCGACGTCGTAGTGCTTGCCCTCGACGCCGTTGTTGACCAGCTCGTACTCCTGCGTGCCGAAGGGCCCCGAGCACCAGTTGGCCAGCGCGAGCAGCTCGCGGGTGCGGGCCTCGCCGAGCCCCTTCTTGATGAAGCAGAACATGCCGGCCGGCTCGTTCCGCCACATGATCGTCTTGCCGCCGGGCTTGGCCGGGTAGGGGTCGACGGCCTGCATGTCGAACTTGGGGTTGTCGGGCAGGAACCGGCCCAGGGCCTCGTGCCAGGCTCCGGGGCCGTCGCGGTAGATGATCATCTGCCCGCTGCCGAAGATGCCTTTGTTGTCGGCGTCCTTGTTGGCGACGATGTCGGGGTGCACGTAGCCGGCCTCGAAGAGCTTGACCATGAACTCGACCGACGCGGCGAACTCGGCGGTCTCGTACTTGTACTCGAGCGTGCCGTCGCTCTTCTTGCGCCATTCGCGCGGCGCGCCGAAGGCCCGCTGCATCTCCTGCTCCATGCCGCCGCCGAACGCCCAGCGCTTCTTCTTGGCGTCGGTGATGGCCTTGCCGAGCGGGACCAGGTCGTCGCCGCTCCTGGGCTGCTCCAGGCCCAGTTCCTCCAGGATGTCCTGGCGCACGAAGGTGGCGAACGGGAACGGCTCGTTCTGCCAGGGGATGCCCTGGAGCACGCCGCCGAAGACGCCGTACTGCCAGGCCGCGGTGTCGTAGTTGGCCAGCAGCGGGAACTCCTTGGCCTTGTCGCCGGCCAGGTAGGGGGACAGGTCGGCGAAGAGCTTGTTGGCCGCCTCCGTGAACCGCGCGATCGTGATGATCTCCCAGCCCGGGATCTGCATCATCTCCGGCACGTCGCCGCTGGCCAGCAGGGTGCTGACCTTCTGCCCGTAGGTGTTGCCGTCGGAGATGTTGAAGCGGACGGTCCCGCCGAGGCGTTCGTTGACGGCGTCGTAGTAGGAGTTGTCGCCCAGGCCGGGCGGCACCGTGCCCCAGAGCGGCGTCATCGCGGTCACCTCTTTGCCGCTGGTCAGCGGCTTGGCGGTGACGGCCTGGACCATGGTGGCGGGGCGGGTCAGGAAGCCGGGCGCGACGAACTCGCTGCCGGGCAGGTCGGGCTTGAGCCCGGGGATCTCGAACGGGATGCGGGTCGGCACCAGGCTCTTGAGCTTGTCGGCCGCCACGGCGGTGCCCTTGGAGGTCGCTTTCTTCTCGGCGCAGCCCGCTACCAGAACACTCGCTCCGACCAGGCCGAGAAACCCGCGGCGCGTTGTGGTGGTTGGCATGGCTCGCTCCCTTCTCCGAGTGAGGGATGGGCCTCTTAATTAGTTGGTATTTCAGCCAAACAAATTAGTAGACTGTCAGCATAGGCCACAAGGATCGGGACGGTCACAGGTTGGTACTGATGGGAAACCTGCTACGCGGCGGCGCCTTTCGCGAGCAGGTTCCTCGTTAGGGAAGGGAGCCTGCGATGCGGCATGCTGGGGTCATCTCTTGGCGGGAACGGGGCTGATATTGATCACTTCTACGACCGGCCCTCAGCCGGCCGACTTCGCCGACGTGCGCGCCACCAACCTCGCGGTCGTGCTGCGCTTCGTACGCGAGCACGCGCCGTGCTCGCGGGCCGACATCGCGGCGTCCACCGGGCTGAACAAGGCGACGGTGTCGAGCCTGATCGCCGACCTCATCGACCGGCGGCTGGTGCGCGAGACGGGCCTCACGGAGAACCGGGTCGGCAGGCCGGCCACGATGCTCGTGCTCGACGGTTCCCCGTACGCGGCCATCGGGGTCGAGATCAACGTCGACCACGTGTCGGCCGTGGCCACCGGCCTGGCGGGCGAGCGGCTGCTGACGTGGCGGCGCGCGTTCTCCGGGGGTGACTCGGTCAACCAGGGCATCGCCAGCGTCGGGGCGATCATCAGGCGCGTGGTCAGCCGCATGGCCAAGGAGGAGCGCCAGGTGCTGGGCCTGGCCGTGGCCGTGCCGGGCCTGGTCGACGTGCAGGGCACCGCGCGCATCGCGCCCAACCTGGGCTGGCGTGACGCCGACATCGGCGGCGACCTGGCCAAGGCGCTGCGCGACCCCGGCTTCCCCATCCAGGTCGACAACGACGCCAACCTCGCCGCGCTGGCCGAGCAGCGCTTCGGCGCGCACGCCGGAGCCTCCGACCTGGTTTATCTCACCGGCGAGATCGGCGTGGGGGCGGGCATCATCCTCGACGGTCGGCTGCGCAGGGGGCGCCTCGGCTACAGCGGCGAGATCGGCCACGTGCAACTCGATCCCGACGGCCCCCCGTGCCACTGCGGGCGGCGCGGCTGCCTGGAGGTCATGGCGGGCGTCGGCGCCGTGCTGCGCAAGGACCTGTCTCCCGCCGAGGTGCAGATGGAGATCGAGGAGGCGGTGCGGCTCGCCCGCGCCGGCGACCCCGGCACCCTGGCCACGCTCGACGCGGTGGGCAGGAGCCTGGGAAGGGGCGTGTCCATCCTGGCCAACCTCCTCAACCCCGAGGTGGTGGTCCTGGGAGGCTACTACGTGCCGCTGGCGCCCTGGCTGCTGCCGGCGGTGCACGACGAGCTGAGCGACCGCGTCATCGCCGCCGAAGGCGGCGGGTGCCAGGTCGTGGCCTCGACGCTGGGTCACGACGCGGCGGCGCTCGGGGGTGCTGCGCGGGTGCTCGACTCCATCGATTCGGGAAGATTGCCGGGAGGATTGTCGCGAATCCCTTGACCTTGGTCACCGGGACGTGCACCCTTCAGTCAACCCACCGAAATGTCCGCGTAACTTCGCCAGGCCGGTCGTCGAAGCGCTTCGACACTCTCCGAGGGATGACCATGCAAGAACCCTTCCGCGACCCAGCGCTCCCGCTCCCCGCCCGGATCGACGACCTGATGCGCAGGCTCACCCTCGAGGAGAAGACGGGCCTGCTCCACCAGTACCAGGCCCCGGTCGAACGGCTGGGCGTCGGGGCGTTCCGCACCGGCACCGAGGCGCTGCACGGCCTGGCCTGGCTCGGCCCGGCCACCGTGTTCCCCCAGGCCGTCGGGCTCGCGTCGACCTGGGACCTCGACCTCGTCCGCAGGGTGGGCGAGGCGGTCGGCGACGAGGTGCTGGCCTTCCACCACAAGGATCCGGCGGGCGCGGGGCTCAACGTGTGGGCGCCCGTGGTCAACCCGCTGCGCGATCCCCGGTGGGGGCGGAACGAGGAGGGATATTCCGAGGACCCGTGGCTCACCGGCGTCACGGCCACGGCGTTCGCGCTCGGGCTACGTGGGAGCGCTCCCGAAACGCTGAAGACCGCGCCCACGCTCAAGCACTTCCTCGCCTACAACAACGAGACCGACCGTTGCACGACCTCCAGCAGCCTGCCGCCCCGGGTGCTGCGCGAATACGAGCTGCCCGCCTTCCGGCCCGCCATCGAGCAGGGCGCGGCGGTGGCCGTCATGCCGTCGTACAACCTGGTCAACGGGCGTCCCGCGCATCTCAGCCCGCTGATCGGGCAGGTGCTGCGGGCCTGGGCGCCCGGCGACCTGCTGGTGGTCAGCGACGCGTACGCGCCGGGCAACCTCACCGCGCTGCAGGGCTACCACGACACGCCGCCCGAGGCGTACGCGCACGCGGTCAAGGCCGGGATCGACAGCTTCACCCAGGACGACGACCGCGCGCAGGCCACACTCGGGCACCTGCGCGAGGCGCTGCGGCTCGGCCTGCTCGCGGAGGAGGACGTCGACGGCGCCGTACGGCACGCGTTGTCGATCCGGTTCCGGCTCGGCGAGTTCGACCCCGCGACGCCGTACGACGGCATCACCGACAACGTGGTCAACTGCCCCGGGCACCAGGCGCTGGCCAGGGAGGCGGCGCGGCGATCGTTCGTGCTGCTGCGGAACGACGGCCTGCTCCCGCTGGACGGGACCGGCACGGTCGCGGTGATCGGCCAGCTCGGCGACGCGCTCATGGAGGACTGGTACAGCGGCACCCTCCCCTACGCCGTCACCGCGCGCGCCGGGCTGGCCGAGCGCTGCCGGACGGTGTTCTGCGAGGCCGTGGACCGGGTGACGCTGACCGCCGAGGCCGGGCCCGTGGCCGCCGACCCCGCCGGCGGGCCGCTCAGCGTGGGTGGTCCGGAGGCGGGCCGGTTCGACCTGTTCGACTGGGGCGGCGGCGCCTACGCGCTGCGGGCCGTGGCGACCGGGCGGTTCGTGTCGGTGGACGGCCAGACGCTGGTCAACGACCAGCCGGGGCCGAACGGGTGGGAGGTGCGCCAGACGTTCCGCATGGAGGAGCGCCCGCGCGGCACCGTCGCCCTGCGCCACATCTCGACCGGCTGCTACGTCGGCGCGGGCGCCGACGGCGTGCTGCGCCTGGTCGACGACGCCGACCAGGCCGTCTGGCTGGCCATGGACGTCGTCAGGAGCGGCACGGAGGAGGCCGCGAGGCTCGCCGCCGGCGCGGACGTCGCCGTCGTCGTGGTCGGCGACCACCCCCTCGTCAACGGCAGGGAGACCGAGGACCGCATGACCCTGGCGCTCGCCCCCGCCCAGGACGCCGTGGTGCGGGCCGTGCGCGGGGCGAACCCCCGCACCGTCATGGTCATCACCAGCGGCTACCCGCTCACCTGGACCGACGGCGACGTGCCCGCCGTGGTGTGGTCGGCCCACGGCGGCCAGGAGTACGGCCACGCCCTGGCCGACGTGCTCTTCGGCGACGCCGACCCGGAGGGCCGCCTCACCCAGACGTGGTACCGCTCGGAGCAGGAGCTGCCCGACCTGCTCGACTACGACATCATCGCCTCCGACGCCACCTACCAGTATTTCCGCGGGGTGCCGCTCCATCCCTTCGGCCACGGCCTCAGCTACACCACGTTCGGCTACGCCGGGCTGCGCGCGCGCCTCGACGGCGACGTGCTGCGCGCCGAGGTGACGGTCACCAACACCGGCGCGCGGCCCGGCGTCGAGGTCGTGCAGTTCTACACCCACCAGCAGCGCTCCCGCGTCAAGCAGCCGCTGCGCCGCCTGCGCGGCTTCGAGAAGGTACGCCTGGCGCCCGGCGAGAGCCGTACGGTCAGCCTGGAGCTGCCCGTCTCCGAGCTGGCCTTCTGGGACGTGACCAGCGGCAGGTTCGTCGTGGAGCGCGCGCCCCACCGGCTCATGGTCGGCCGCAGCGCCACCGACCTGCGCCTGAGCGCCCCCTTCGAGGTCGAGGGCGAGACCATCCCGCCCCAGTCGGGGCTGCTGCGCGCGGCCTGCCACGACGAGTACGACGCGATCACGTTCGTGGACGAGACGAAGGAGGACGGCGACGCCGTGCGGTCCGACGCGGAGGGTGCCTGGATCCTCTTCCGGCAGGTCGACCTGACCGGCAGCGTGTCCTGCGTGGCGACGGCCGGCAGCGCGGAAGGCGGCATGATCACCATCCGCCGCGGCGACCCGCTCTACGGCCCTGCCCTGGCCACGCTTCCCGTGCCGCGGACCGGCCGCTACACCTACCACGCCGTCACGGCCTCCCTTGCGGACGCGGACGGTGTGCACGATCTTTATGTCGTGTTCGAGAACGACGGTGTGAGGCTGTCCCGGCTCGACTTCGGAGCCGGGGCTTGAGCGGGCGCGCGGTCACGATCTCCGAGGTCGCCAAGCACGCGGGCGTGGCCGTCAGCACGGTCTCCTACGTGCTCAGCGGCAAGCGGACGATCTCGGCCGACACCAGGCGGCGGGTGCTCGACAGCATCAACGCCCTCGGCTACCACCCGAACGCCGGCGCCCGCGCCCTGGCCAGCAGGCGCTCCAACGTGATCGCGCTGGTGCTGCCGCTGCGGGCCGGCATGCACGTGCCCGTCCTCATGCGCTTCGCCAGCGCGGTCGTCACCGCCGCCCGCCGCTTCGACCACGACGTGCTGCTGCTGACCGCCGACGAGGGCACCGCCGGCATCCGGCGGGTGGCGGCCAGCGCGCTGGTGGACGCGCTCGTCCTCATGGACGTCGAGCTGGACGACCGCCGGGTGCCGCTGCTGCGCGAGCTGGCCGAGCCGAGCGTGCTCATCGGATTCCCCGCCGAACCCGCCGGGCTGACCTGCGTGGACCTCGACTTCGCCGCGGCCGGCGCGCGCTGCGTCGAGCACCTGGCCGAGCGCGGCCACGACGAGATCGCCCTGCTGGGGGCGCCGTCCGTGGTCTACGAGCGCGGCACCGGTTTCGCCCGGCGCACCCGGGAGGGGTTCGTGGAGGCGGTGGACGCCCACGGCCTCAAGGGGGTGGCGCTGGCCTGCGAGGAGACGTTCGACGAGGTGTACGAGACCGTCCGCGACCTGCTCCTCGACCAGCCCGCCCTGTCGGGGCTGGTCGTGCACAACGAGGCCGCGGTCGGGCACGTGCTCGCGGCGCTGCGCCAGCTGGACCGGCGGGTGCCGCACGACGTGGCCGTGGTGGCGATCTGCCCCGACGACGTGGCCGAGCGTGCCAGCCCGCCGCTGACGTCGGTGCTGATCCCGGCGGAGGAGGTGGGCAGGGAGGCCGTCCGCCTGGTCATGGACAAGCTGGAGGGCCGCGCGGTGCCCGACTCCACCCTGCTCGCCCCGCAACTCGCCGTCCGCGCCAGCACCTGAGCCCGCGCCCTGTTCAGCGCCGGTGGGCGATGACGCCGACGGGGACTCCGGCGGTCTCCACGGCGCGGATCACCGGCTCGGCCGCGTCGGGCCCCGGCGTGCCGTAGAGCTCGATCAGCTGCAGGCCGGCCGCCATCTTCCCGGCGACCTCGGCGGCGGCCGCCGCGTCCGGCACTCCGACCAGGGTGGTGCTGCCGCCGCCGTCCTTGTCGAGCACGACCCGGTCGGCCGAGGGGTCCGCCCCTTCGTGCACGATGATGAACGCCTCGGACAACGCCTGCCCGGCCTCGAACCTGGCCTTGAAGGACGCCACGCCGGTCAGCGACTCGAACCCGTAATAGATCGCCCCCACCGGCACCCCGCCGCCGGAGGCTCTGACGGCCTCCGCGTGCCGGCGGGCGCCGAAGCCGCCGCAGAGCTCGACGTGGTCCACCCCCTCCGCCACCAGGCCGGTCACCAGCTCCGGCATCTGGGCGGGGTCCCCCACGGCGCGTACGCGGGTGCGTCCGCTCGCGTTCTGGATGACCAGCACGTCGGTCTCCGGGTCGGCGCCGGTCTCCTCGTAGATGATCACTTTGTCGTCGGACATGGCACTCCTCCTTCGCTCACGGTCCATCCTGCGACCTCGACCAAAGTTGAGGTCAACCCGGCGGGTAATCTGGTCCGCGAACGTTGCGCACCCGGATCGAGGGGGTTGATGAATATGGCCCGCCACGGCCTTCGTCAGCATGCCCTGACCGGGTCGCGCGAGCGTAGCGCCCGCGGCCCGGTCGTCCCACCGACGACCAGGAGTGTCGCGTGTCCTCCATCACCATCCTGACCACTGACCGGCTCGTGCTGCGCCCATGGGCCACCGGCGAGATCGCCGCCGTCCTCGGCGGCGATCGGCTGGAGCACTGGGCGGACGACTTCCCCGCCGAGGGCGACCAAGTGATCGCCGGCATCCTCGCCGCACAATTCGAACTGCTCGGCGACCACGGCCATCGCGTGATCGTCGAACGCGAGGGCGGCCGGGTGGTCGGCTCCATCGGCCTGTTCTGGCCGCCCGCCGAAGGCGCCGTCGAGATCGGGTACGGCGTCGTGCCCTCCCGGCGTGGCCGCGGTTACGCGTCCGAGGCCACCCGCGCCCTCGTCGCGCACGCCCTGACCGCGCCGGAGGTGCACGCCGTGACCGCCACCGCCGACCTGTCCAATTCCGCCTCCGTCCGCGTGCTGGAGAAGGCGGGGCTGCGGCGCTGGAGCGCCGACGCCGGGACCGTGCGCTACCGCACCGCCTGACGACCGGCCTGTCAGCCGGCCCGAGAACTCCGAACTCCGCTCCGGGTGAAGGAGAGTGACAACACCGACGGAACGGAGTTCGAGCCCTTGATGCCGGACATACAGGCCGACGACGCGGAGGTGATCGAACGCGCCCGGAGCGATCCGGGCGCGTTCTCCACGCTGTTCGACCGGCACGCCGCCGCCCTGCACCGGTACGTGGCACGCCGCCTGGGCGACTCCTTGGCCGACGACGTCGTGGCCGAGACGTTCCTGACCGCATTCCGGCGGCTCGGACGTTACGACACCGCCCACCGCGACGCCCGCCCGTGGTTGTACGGCATCGCCGCCAACCTCATCGGCAAGCACCGGCGCACAGAGGTCAGGGCGTACCTCGCGCTGGCCAGGACCGGCGTGGACGAGGTGGCCGAAAGCTACGCCGACCGGGTGGAGGCCCGCGTGTCGGCGGGCGCGGCACACCGCGACCTGGCCAACGCACTGGCCACGCTGTCTCCGCAGGATCGCGAGGTGCTGCTGATGATCGCCTGGGCCGACCTGAGCTACGAGGAGGTCGCGCGGGCGCTGGGCATCCCCGTCGGCACGGTGCGCTCCCGCCTGCACAGAGCCAGGAGGAAGACCCGTGCGGCGCTGGGCGGCGTCGACCCTTCGGCCGTCGACGAGAAGGAGGAGACCGGTCGTGGATGACCTGAAGCTGGTGCGCACGTTGCGCTCGGACCCTCCCGAGCCGGACGCCGACCGCCTGCGGAGCCTGCGCGAACGTTCCCTGCCGACCGGCACGGGCCGGGCGAAGGCGCGTCGCCGGCCCGGCCTGCGGCGGAGGTTCTGGCTGGTGCCGTCGGTCCTGGCCGCCGCGGCGGCCGCCGCCGCCGTGGTCGTGGCCGTGAACGCCGCCCATGATCCACCCGCGGGCCGGCCGGCCATCGGCGTGGAAACCGTGCGGGCCGAGACCGTGCTGGCGCGGGCGGCCCAGGTGGCCGAGCGCCGCGAGCCGGACGGAGCGCCACGCCCCGACCAGTGGCTCTACCGGAAGGTCGCCGTCAGGCAGCCCAGCGAATCCGCGAACGAGATCCAGGAGTACTGGACCCGCTACGACGGCACGCGGCAGGCCTCCCGCCTGGGCGAGTTCCCGATGCGCGTGCGCACGATCGAACCCGAGCCGGACGACGACGACCTGGGGCCCAAGGCCTACGCGGCCAAGTTCGCGGAGCTGCCGACCGACCCGGACGAGCTGCTGGACCACGTCAGGGGAGACCGGCACTGGATCGACAAGCCCAAGGAGGACCCCGGCGGCGGGGAGCACCCCGACGCGCGGGCGTACCGCGTGTTGTCGGTCTACCTGTCGCAGGAGGTCGCCATGCCGCCCGGCCTGGAGGCGGCGATCTTCCGGGCGCTGGCGAAGATCCCCGGGATCCGGGTGGACGAGGGCGTGCGTGACGCGGCGGGCCGGGCGGGCATCGGCATCGCGTACGAGCCCGGCGACCGGCATGACGAGCAGGGCCGGCTCGTCGAACGGTCGTACATCGTGCTCGACCCCACGACCTTCCACTACCTCGGCCACCGCACCGACCACCTGCGGGACGTGATGATCAACGGCGAGGTCGCCTTCCCCGAGGGCAGCTTCTACGCCACCGCCGAGCTCGCGGCAGGGGTCGTCGACCGGCACGGGCAGGTGCCGTAGACCGCGGCTCGCCCGCGTGGGACGGCGACCGGGTGACGTCCTAGCATCGGAGGAGTGGAGGTTCCCGGCGCGGAAGAGCGGCCCCCGGCGCCCGTGGCCGTGTTCGAGGAGCAGCGGCCGCGGCTGTTCGCGCTGGCCTACCGCCTGCTCGGCTCCGCCGCCGAGGCCGAGGACATGGTGCAGGAGGCGTACGTACGCTGGAGCCAGGCCGGGCCGGTCGAGGTGCCCGCGGCCTGGCTGACCAGGGTGGTCACCAACCTGTGCCTCAGCCAGCTCACCTCCGCGCGGCGGCAGCGGGAGAGCTACGTGGGGCCCTGGCTGCCCGAGCCGGTGCTGACCGGCGACGGCGCGCTCGGCCCTCTGGAGACCGTCGAGCAGCGCGAGTCGGTGTCCCTGGGCGTGCTCATCCTGCTGGAGCGGCTGACGCCGGTGGAGCGGGCGGTGTTCGTGCTGAGGGAGGCGTTCGGGCACGGCCACGCGGAGGTCGCGGGCATTCTCGGCATCACCGAGGCGCACTCCCGCCAGCTGCACCGCCGGGCCAGGGCGCACGTCGGCGAGCCGCGCAAACGGTTCGAGAGCGATCGCGAGCACCATCGCAGGATCGTGCGGGGGTTCCTGCGGGCGACGCTCGGCGGCGACGTGGCCGCGCTGGAGCGGCTGCTCGCCGACGACGTGGTGGCCTGGGCTGACGGCGGCGGCACCGCGACCGCCGCCCGCCGCCCGGTGTACGGGCGGGCGAGGGTGCTGCGTTACCTGAGCGGGCTCACCAACCGGCCGGAGGCGGCCGGGATCGCATGGGACATCGTGGAGGTCAACGGCGAGCCCGCCGTGGTCGTGCACGACCCCGGCGGCGGCCTGCTCGCGGTCTTCGCCGTGGAGATCGCGGACGGGCGGGTGGCCGCGGTCAGGACCATCGTGAGCCCGGCCAAGCTCGCCTTCGCCGCCACGCAGCTCATGTGAGCACCGTCACAGGCCTGGTGTGTCACGAACGGCCGGGCTCGCCGGTTCAAGTGGGGACTCGATCGGAGGATCCATGACGGACCACATCGTGGTGCTGGGAGCCGGATACGCCGGGCTGGGGGCGGCCAAACGCGCCGCCCGCCGGCTGCGCTCGACGGGCGCGCGGGTGACGCTGGTCAACGCGGCCGACCGGTTCGTCGAGCGGGTGCGGCTGCACCAGCTCGCGGCCGGGCAGCGGCTGCCCGGCCTGCCGCTGGCCGGCCTGCTCGGCGGCACCGGCGTCGAACTGGTGGTGGCCGAGGTGACGGGCCTCGACCTTCAGGAGCGGACGGTCCAGCTGGACGGGCCGCCGTACACGCTGAGCTACGACGTGCTGGTCTACGCTCTCGGCAGCGCCGCCGACCGGGACACCGTGCCGGGGGTGCGCGAGCACGCGTGCCCGATCGCGACGGAGGGCGACGCCGTACGGCTGCGGGCGCGGCTGGCCGAGCCGGGACCGGTGACCGTGGTGGGCGGCGGGCTCACCGGGATCGAGGCGGCGGCCGAACTCGCCGAGACGCGCCAGGGGCTGCGGGTCGAGCTGGTCTGCGCCGGCCCCGTCGGCCCCGGCCTGTCCGTACGGGGCCACCGCCACGTCCACCGGGCCCTCGGCCGCCTGGGCGTCGTGGTACGCGAGCACGCACCCGTCGCCAAGGTCGGCCCCGACGGCGTCCTGCTGGAGACCGGCGACGAGGTTCCCGCGCGGACGGTGGTGTGGGCGGCCGGGTTCCGCGTCTCCCCGCTGGCCGCAGCGTCGGGGCTGCGCACCGACGAGGAGGGCCGCATGGTCGTCGACCGGTCGCTGCGCTCGGTGTCGCACCCTGAGGTGTTCGGCATCGGCGACGCGGCGGCGCCCCGCACGCCCGGCGGGCGGTCGCGGATGTCCTGCCAGACCGGGCTGCCCATGGGCCTGTACGCGGGCGACGCCGTGGCCGACCTGGTGACCGGGCGGGAGCCCCGGCGGGCCAGGTTCCGCTACGTCTGGCAGAACGTCAGCCTGGGCCGCCGCGACGGCCTCACCCAGTTCACGCGCGCCGACGACAGCCCGCTGGACGTCGTGCTCACCGGCCGTGCCTCGGCCGCCTTCAAGGAGACCATCACGCGCGGCACCGTCTGGGCCATGCGCCATCCCGGGCCCTGGCTCTGACGGCCCGGACGACCGGCGGGGCGCCCGCCCTCCGGCGGGGAGCGGGCGCCCCGCGGGTCACGCCGGGGTGCACGTGAGGGTGGCGGGTGCGGCGGGGGCGCCGCTCGCGTTGAAGCCGAACGACGCCGTCCCGCTGGGTGCCAGGTTGCCGTTGTAGCCGGCGTCCACGACGCTCACCTCGGCGCCCGTCTGGGTCTGTGCGCCGTTCCAGAGCTGGGTGATCCGCTGGTCGCCCGGCCACGTCCAGCCGACCTTCCAGCCGTTGATCGCGGACGTGCCGGTGTTCTTGACCGTCACCTCCGCCTGGAAGCCGCCCGGCCACTGGTTGCCGGGTGCGTACGTGGCGGTGCAGCCCGTACCGCTGGTGGGGGTCACGGTGGGTGTGACCGTCGGCGTGACGGTCGGGGTGACGGTCGGCGTGACGGTGACGGGCGGGCCCGTGCGGTCGCCGTAGATGATGCCGCGGCCGTTGGTGCCGAGGTAGACGCGTCCGTGGACGCGCGGGTCGCCGGTGAGGGCCTCGCCCATGTTGCCCCACTGGTGCTCGTCGTCGTTGATCCTGAGCCAGCTCGCCCCGGCGTCGTCCGAGCGGTACAGGCCGGTGACGCCGTCGATGGCGGCCACGGCGAAGACCGCCATGTACGTCCCGCCGGGCGCGGCCTTGCCGAAGCCGACGTTCACCGACCTGGTGATGCCGGGCACCTTGGAGAAGGACGCCCCGCCGTCCGTGGAGTGCCACAGGCCGCCGTCGCCGGCCAGCCACAGGTCGCCCTCGCGGCCGGGCACCGCCTTGAACTTGCCGCCGGCCGGCAGGCCGGTCGCGGCGGTGGCGGCGAACGTGGCGCCGCCGTCGGTGCTGCGGTAGAGGCGGCCGCCGCTCAGGCCGTAGAACGTCATCGGGTCGACCCGGTCGGACTCGACGACCGCGTCCGTGGGCAGGCCGGCGGCGGGCTGCCAGGAGTTGCCGTAGCCGGCCGAGTAGACCGGCGCCACGCCCTTGGGCGCCCAGACGAAGCGGGAGCCGTCGGCCGCAGCCGCGACCGTGCCGCCCTCGTTGACGCCGCCCGGCTCGGTGCCCTGGAACCAGTTGGCGCCGCCGTCCGTGGAGAAGGCCACGTGGCTGTCGTTCGGCCGGTCGGCGTCGGTGAAGTTGCCGGCCCGGACCATGACCGACGGGTTCCGCTCGGCGTAGTCGAGGCTGGTGGTCGAGGTGAACGCCGGCGAGGTGAACATCATCGGCGGCACGGCGTCGAGGTCGGCGTGGCGGAAGCCGGCGATGTCGCCCAGGCCGCTGACCAGGGGCGCGCCGCTCGGCGGGCTGATCAGGTCGAGGACGGCCGTCTCCTCCAGGCCCCTGGCCATGGGCTCGATCGTGAACTGCCCGCCCGCGTCCCAGCGGGTGAGGTTCTCGGTGCCGTAGACGGTGGCGCCGGTGCCGTACATCATCCGGTCGGAGTCGAACGGGTCGATCTCCAGCGACTCGGTCATCCAGCCGAGCTTCGGCGCGGTCTCGGGGGGCTGCGGGTTACCGCCGAACGTCAGCCACGGGTTCTCCGAGATGTCCATCGTGTAGCGGAAGGTGCGGTTCGGGTACGACGACCAGTCCCACACGCGGGTCCAGGTGGCGCCGGAGTCCGTGGACCGGAAGAAGATCACGTCCGGCCACCAGGAGATCTGGGTGGCCACCATGATGGTGGACGGGTTCTGCCGGTCGATGGTGAGACCGCTGTAGCCGAAGTAGTCGTCATCGCTGGAGGACGGGATGGGACTGATCCGGGTCCAGGCGCCCGTCTCGGTGGCGTAACGCCACACGTCGCCCTTGGCCCCGTCGTACGGCCCGCCGGTGTCGCTCGTGGCGATGTACAGGTAGCCGTTCTCCGTGTCGAGCACGCCCTTGTGCGGCAGGTAGCCGGTGGGCTGGCCGGCGACGCGCTGCCAGGTGGCGCCCGCGTCCGTGGTGCGGTAGACGCTGTTGTCCTTGTCGGCGACGCCCACGTAGATGGTCCTGGTGGGGGTGCCCTCGGCGGACGAGCGCGGGTCGTAGGTCACCCAGAGCACGCCGGGCTGGTGGCTGAGGTAGCCGTTGGGGTCGCTCGGATCCTGGGCGTAGTTGCCGGGGTTGGGGAAGCTCGCCACCTCCGACCAGGTCGCGCCGTGGTCGGTGCTGCGCCACAGCCCGTTGCCGTTGGGGGCGCCGAAGTAGAGCACGCTGTTGTCGTTCGGGTCGACGGACAGCGCCTCGCCCATGCCGCGGCCTGGCATGTTGCCGCCGAGCTTGAACGGCAGCTCCGTGACCTGCCAGTTGTCGCCCTTGTCGGCCGAGCGCAGGATGGCGCCGTTGCCGGGGTCCCAGTCGTTGGTGTACATGCCGACGGCGGCGTACACGCGGTCGGTGTCGACGGGGTCGGTGGCGAGGCTGATCACGCCGTTGTAGCCCCACTCGTCCCAGCCCACCCAGTCGAGCAAGGGGGTCCACGACCTGGTGGACTGGTTCCAGCGGTAGGCTCCGCCGATGTCGGTGCGGGCGTAGATGAGGTTCCGCTCCGCCGGGTTGAAGATGATGCCGGGGACGAAGCCGCCGCCGTCGATCCTGACGTTCTTGTACGCGTACGGATCCGAGGCGACGGCCGACACCGGTGACATCCGCACGACCGCCGCCGCGAGCAGGAGGACGGCGGTCGCGAGCATGACGAACAGTCTTCTTCGCATGCGCGGCTCTTCCTTTCCAGGCACGCCAGCAGGCGCCCCGAGGGCTTCAGATGACCCGCCATGCACGAGCAGAGTGCAGGACCCTGACCGTCGCCGCGCCTTCGCGCATGAGCTCACCAGAAGGCTCACACACGCCCGCGCCGATGGTCAATAGTTTGGACAGACAACGAATTAAAGGGCATCAGGACCCGGCATGTCGGGCGAAATCGGTGCCGTTATCTGATGCGGTGATAATCAGGTCGACGCTTCCTTGTTTCCGTTCTCGGTCCGGAAGAGCATCCTGGGATCAGGCCGCGTTGCGGCCGTAAACGCCGGCCGAGGGCCGCCGAAAGGGAAACACTGTGAGCCTGACCGGGAAGATCAAGTCCAAGACGCGGGCGATCCAAGGCTGGATCATGCTCAACTTCGGCCGCGCCACCGGAAACCAGCACCTGGCGTCGAAAGGCGCGGCAACCAGACCTGAAAAAACTCTGAGGCGGCGCAGCAGGCAGATCAAGGACATGTTCAGGCGCTGACCGCCGACCCCGTCAACGACATCGACGGAGAACGACAAGTATGCCGGCCCGACGGGGCCGGCATACTTGTGCGCTTCAGCAAAGAGCTGGAACGTCACGCTCAGCGCGCAAATCGTTCGGACCGACGCCGGGGCCGTCGCGCACACACGCGACAGCCCGGTCGTGCGGTGGTGATCAGGGCCTGCGGTTGCCGGAGGGCTCGTGGGCGCGGCGGCGCCTGGCATCGCGGCCGGACGGAGCAGCCGGGTTGAGCGGCGGCCGGTCGTCGATGGCGTCCTGGCGGCTGCGGGCGGTGGACTGGCTCCAGCGTGACCTGACGTGAAGCAGGGGCAGCATCAGCCCGAGGGCACCGCCGAACATCAGGATGACGCCGGCGACGCGCAGGTGGATTCCGCCTATCGACCCGCCGGTAAGGGCGAAGGTGAGAATGGCGCCGAAGCCAATGACCGCGATGGCTCCGGCGATGGCCAACCAGCGGCCGGGGCGCGAGCTTTTGAGGGCGCTGGACGCTTTCATCGACGGCCGGCCCGCAGGTCCGAGGGTTGATCGGGGATGCGGTTGTAGACGAGCAGCAGGACTGCCGCGCCGATGACGGCGCACAGCCAGGTGGCCGGGTCGAAGAGGCCTTGGACGGCGGCGACGTGCGACGGGCCCAGCGGTCTGGCCAACGCCCCGGCGACCAGTTCAAGGATGATCCAAGCGATGGTGCCCATGGCCGCGCTCCTCTGGCGGTGCATCGATGTCTGCACATGATCGGTCTTTCCGGACCGGTCGAAGCAGCGGCCGGCGGCCGCATGATCATCGGTGCCGGTGGTCGAACTCGTTCCCCTCCAGTCGACACCCACGCGAGCCGCGCCGAAACAGGCGATCCGGAAAGGATCCATCTCCAGAACCGATCACCAGGCTTTCGTGGTGCGCAGCGGCCTGTTCCCCGCGCCTCAGACAGCCTCATCCTTGTGGCCGGTGGCACTCGGAGCGCCTTCGCCGGGCGTTGATCCGGTGGCCGGGGCGACGGGTTCCAGCCAATCGAGCCGCTCGGCCAGCCTCCGTGCGCTGTTGATGACGGTGGCTATGTGGGGAGAGGGGTTGGCGTCGTGCCAGAGCAGCGACCAGGGGTATTGCGTGGCAGGTTCGGTCAGAGGCCGCCAGGTGGTGCCCGGCCGGTTGGAGGTGCGGAAGGAGGAGGGGACGCAGTACACGCAGCGGTGCTGGAGTACGAGGTCGGCGGCTGCGCGGCTGCTCTGCACGGTGCCCTCGTAGATGGTGGGCGCGAATCCGGACTCGCGGCACAGCGTGATGACGAACTGGTTGAGCTCCGGTGACTGCGCTTCTTCGCCGAGTAGCAGGACTTCGTCGGCGAGAGCGGCGACGGGTACGTCGTCGAGGTCGGCGAAGCGGTGGTCGTCGTGCACCAGCACGCCGAGCGGATCGAGTCTGATGAGCTTGGAGGTCACCTCGGCCGGGGGCCGGGCAGCAGATCCGATGGCGATGTCCAGGCGGCCGTCGGCCAGTTGCCGGTACTGCTCGGGGGTGCCCGCTTCTACCTGATGGATGGTGATATCGGGGTCGTTGCTTTGTAGTTCACGAAGGATCTGCGGCATGGTGTCGTAGCCGGCGTCGATGATGCCGACCCGCAGCGTCGGCGCTGAGGCGACGGCATTGCGCGCGGCCTGCCCGGCCCGGCCCACGTGGTCGAGAATCTGCCGCGCCTCGATGAGGAAGGCCGCGCCCGCCGGGGTCAGATCGACGTGATGGGTGGTGCGGTCCAGCAGGCGTACGCCGACCTCGCGCTCCAGCCGCTGGATCTGCTGGCTCAGCGCGGACTGCACGATGTGCTCGCGGGCGGCCGCCCGGCCGAAGTGCAACTCCTCGGCCAGCGTCACGAAATAGCGCAGCTGGCGTAACTCCATGCCCACCACCCCTTCCTGCCTGGGCGGCGCCGAAACGGGCCGTCTCCCCAATCTAAGTGCTTCATGGAGTGTGGCGACTCCGGCGGAGACACTGGTGAGCAGCCATGCCCGGTGACGAAACAGAAAGGGGCGTCGATCAGTCTCCGGCCGGAGCGCGGGCGTGTGGTGGCGCGCCGGCGCGGCGGCGTTCGATGCGCTCGTGATCGGGCCAGTGCACGTTGCTCGCCCAGCCGAGCCGCTCGAAAAGGCCGATCACCGCGGCGGACGGATCGATCTGGCCGCGATCGAGACCGTGGCGCGCGCAGCTCGGCTCGCTGTGGTGACCGTTGTGCCAGCTCTCACCGAAGGACAGCAGGGCCAGCGGCCACAGGTTCGTCGAGCGGTCGTGGCGTCGGGTCCTGAACGGCCTGCTGCCGAGCACATGGCACAGGGAGTTGACGCTCCAGGTGACGTGCTGCAGCAGCGCGACGCGGAGCAGCCCGGCCCACAGGAAAGCGGTCAAGCCGCCATACAGGGTGCCGGTGATCGCCCACCCGGCCAGGAACGGCAGCGCCAGCGACAGCGCGCACAGCACGGGGAAGGCGCGAGCCACCCGCGTCATGGCCGCGTCGGCCAGCAAATCGGGAGCGTAACGCACTGCTGGGGTCGGATCGTCGGCGAACAGCCAGCCCAGATGGGCGTGGGCAAGCCCCCGAAGCTGCCCACGCAGGCCCGTGCCGTACCGATAGGGAGAGTGCGGGTCACCAGGCCGGTCGGTGAACGCGTGATGGCGGCGATGCACCGCCACCCAATCGATCACGTTCCCCTGGAAGCCCATCGACCCGGCGACCGCCAGCGCCACGCGCAGCCACGGCCGCGCGGTGAAAGCGGCATGGGTGAGCAGTCGATGGAAGCCGACCGTCACCCCCAGCCCGGTCACGACGTAGAAGCCCGCCGCCAGCAGCAGATCGGTGAGCGCGACTCCCTGCCCCCACGCCAGGAAGATCGCGACGCCGAGCGCGACGAACGGCAGCACGACGATCGCCGCCGTCAGCCCCACCTGGGCCCGGCCGGCCGGAACATGCTCAGCGGCCCCGGGGAAGGGCGATGCGCCGTCGTAGTCTTGACGGCGTTCCGCCGCCTGCTCGGAAATGGACATGAAGCCTCTCTCATTCTCGCTTCATACGGTCTGGCCGAGAGCCAGGCATTGACCTGCTGGAGGCTGCCGAAGCTCCGGAATGTTGAGCCTCGTGCCCGCACCGAGGAAGCACCCGGTCACCACCAGTCAAGGTGATGGGCCGGCCAGCGGAAACACGCAATCCCAGCTAGCCTCATCACCTACGGCGATAGCGAGCCTGCCGGCACTGCTCCGGATTCCCGGCCAAACCGATGAGGCCAGCGTCCGCGACGTACGCTGGCCGACCCCGGCGCGCCTGGCCGCACGACGCCGCGGCCCCTCCCCATGACCGCTGATCAGTCGTTGGGCGTGGGCCGCACAATCGTCACCGGGTCCTGTCGGGCGAGGGCCTGCTCTGCTTCGGCGCTGAGCAAGCGGGCAGCGGCGGCCACCTCGGTGAGCTGGTCGGGTGTCATCGTGCCCAGACAGGCGGCGAGCCGCTGCCGGTCGCCTCCGCAGGCCAGGCCCGCCACACGCTGAAGAGCGAGCGTGCGCGAGGCGGTGTCGATCGCCGTCAAGACGTCGGCCAGCGCCTGATCCACGGAGGTCGAGCGTTCAACGTCGTTCACCTTGCCGTCCTCGATCTCGGAGTGCTGCCCGGGGCCCATCGTGCCCATGCTGGACCGTGCGCCGGTTGCCCGCAACGCCTCACGGTCAGAAGTCGAGCTCGGCGAGGTGGTCGGCACTCCCGCCGCGCCATTCGACCAGGAAGAGGCTCGCGTCATCACTTGTCGTCCCCCTCCTCTGGCGCATCAGTGTGTGAGACAGGCTCCGTACGATCTGCTGCACGGTTCTGGTCATGGGCCCGACGTGCTCGATGGAGCTGATCAGACGTTCTTCGCCGAACTGCTCGCCGCCGGTCTCGTGCTCTTCGACGAGACCATCGGTATAGAACAGCACCCGATCGTGACGTACAAGCCGGCGTGTGTTGATCCGCGGGGCGGCGCCGCCGAAGCCGACAGGTAGGGTGCCCGCGCCCCCTCCAGCACCTCGACGACCTGGTTGCCGCGGATCAGCAACGGCGCCGGGTGGCCCGCGTTGACCCATTCCAAGAAACCCGACCTCACGTCCAGATGGGCCATCTGTGCCGTGACGAACTGGTCGGGGCCGAACTGTTGAGGGCGTAGTCCAAGCTGTCCCCGGCGACGTCATAGGCGGGCTCCATGACTCCGGCAACCGCGACCTGCGGGATGGCCATGGACAACGGGGGCAACAGCGACCACTGAATCTCCGCGGACACGCTCATCGGCTCGCGACGCCGCGCCAGGAACATGCGGATGCCGTCGGCTACCGGATGCTCCACTCGCCTCGCTGACGAAGGCCTCCCCTGCCCGTGACCCGTCAATGGGCAGGGGATCGCCGCCCATGAGCCCTCTCCCCGGCAGCGGCACCGACATTGCCCCAGCAGCCGCTCGCCGAAGCCTTCCGGCCGGTCCACCACAACCTTGCGGCTCCCCGGCTCGCGTCTCGTCATGACTGATTCAGTTCCCCCGTACTAGGTTTCCTCTCTGCCGGTATCCGGCCTTGGCCCAACACCGGCGTCCTTTGTGTGGTGACCCAGGACCACCGTGGCGGCGGCAGGGATGAGTGGCTCCGATCGGGGGCGGCATCACGCCCCGGTATCCCCGGGGGAGTCACGAGTGAGCGGGTCAGGCGCCTGCAGGTGGAGACCGGGCGTCTGGTCCCAGCCGGTGAGCTCGAGCAGGCGTCGCACCTGTGAGGGCACCGACCTCAACGTCAGAACATGATCACCGTCGCCATCGTGCAGTTCGGCGGCAGCGCGGACCAGAGCGCGCAGGCAACCGACGTCAATGAACGCCAGGCCACTCAGATCGACGCAGAATCCTGTGCCACCGCTCGCCATCGAGGCCAACGCCCGCCCCAATGCGGGCATGGTGGCGCGGTCAAGCTCGCCCTCGATCCGCAGGCCCGCACGGTCGGTAAGCGGGGTGATGCGCAGGAGCCGGTCGGCGGCAACGGCCGGGGCGACCGCGATCACGAGTCTTTGATCACTGCGTCGATGGTGAGTGCGGAAGCGCTGGCGGTGTGCGCGGTTTTCATGCCGGGCTCCTACGGGAGTACGGGAAAGGAGAGGGCCGGTGGCGCGAGTCGGGGTGCGCCCATAACAAGCCCATCCCGCCGTCCGGGTCATCGCGGCGATCGCGGTTGGTGATCGGGCTTGCTGCGATTGCCCGTTTCCGCAGGACAGGCCGAGCGGGTCTACTGATGGGGATCGGCCGGCACACCTTGTGCCGGCTACCGCCTGAGGAGGGTCGCCATGACCCTGAATATCGATGGTACGGAAGTTGGTGCGCGCGGCTGCCTGAACGGTCAGGCGCCGCGATGCAAGCATGTTGATATATCTCCGGCACCCGAACAGGCATTACCCCAGTGCGGAGCATGCCTGATTCTCGGCCTGGCCTGGACCCGCCTGCTGGTGTGCCTGACGTGCGGCTGGGTGGCCTGTTGTGACGATTCGCCGGGCACCCACGCCCGCGAGCATTACCGGGAAACCGACCATCCGGTGGTCACGTCGCTGGATGCGGAGACGACCTGGCGCTGGTGTTACGTACACGAACGAACCGTGTGAGCCGCATCCTGCCGACCCCGGCGTTGTGGGGTTGATCCGGGAGCCAGCGTGAGCCGGCCGGCAGGTCGTAAGGACGGCCAGAGGCTCAGTATCGGTTTGGGGGTGCTGGATGCCCACTCAGGCCCGGACCTGGCGCTCACCCGGCTGAGTCCTGGACGCCCGTAACGGCGCCGGATTCGTCGGTCACGTACATCCCCTTCGACAGATCGATCAGGACCAGGTCGTTGCCGAACGGGTCGGCCACGACCGCCAGACGACCGACGGGAACGTCGGCCGGCTCGGCGACCATGCGGCCGCCGGCCTCGACCACCTGGGCGGCGGCGTCGTCCACCGAGGTGACCAGCCAGGTCGGCACCAGGCCGAGCCGGGTCGTCAGCACGATTTCGGTGTCGGTGTCGGGCAGTCCGAGGCCCGCCTGCCCCAGTTCGTCGTTGCGCCACAGAAGCTCGTGGCCGAGACGGTCCCGGTAGAAATCGAGACCGCTGTCGAGGTCCGGGACCGGGACCATGACCGCGTCGACCTTCCGGATGGCGGGCGACGCCCGGTGGGGCACCATGTCCCGAAGCTATCCGGTCATGGGCGATCAGGAGAGCAGCACCAGCAGCTCACGAGAGGATGAAAGGCTCAAGGATGTTACGGGTCGCGATGGGCCTCCCGCTGAGTCCAGGCGAAAACGGGAGAGCCAAGCGGCTCACCAGCCCACAGGCGCGGAGCCGAGGACGAAAGTTCCGGGCTCACGGGAGAACGCCTCGTAATCGGCGCGAAAAGCGGCAGCATCACCCGCCTCGATCAGGGCGGCCTGGTAGGGATCGGCAGGCAAACGCCTCTTGCCACGGCCTGCCGCTCCCCGATCGCGTAGGACAGGAGTTCGCCGACACCGGGCTGGAAGGTCAGGCCACGCGCCTCCACATGCTCGTGGACGGCCTGACATTCCAGACAGCGGTCTTCTCACACCACTTCACGCCCGAAGCCATGCGTCGGATCGTGCACGACGAACTGTGCCTCATTGAGGCGCAGTTCAAGTCGATGCGGCCCGGCTGACAGCGCGCCCGGATCCCGCCGCTCCCCTGCTCACCTGCCGTACGCCGGCCGCCCGCGACGGCCGAGCGACCGGAGGATCGACCGCGGAGCCGGCGGGCGGCCCGCGGCCCAGAGCGCGATCCCGATGTAGAGCACCTGCTCCGGGACCCGCTGCCACAGCGGCGAGGCCTCCCCGCCGGCGAACGGCACGTCGGCCACGGCCGCGTAGACGTTGGCCGGCAGCATGGCCAGGAAGAGCAGCGCCAGGCAGATCCCTGCGGCCTTGCGGGTGCGGGCGAGCACGAGCCCGGTGGCCCCGGCCAGCTCCAGCACGCCGGTCAGGTAGACCATCAGCGCGGGGAACGGCACGAACGGCGGCATCATGGCCAGCAAGTCGGCGTGGTTCGGCATGACGGTCACCCCGGCCGGCACGAAATGCGCGCCGGCGGTCATGACCAGCATGACGGCCAGGCCGTGGGCCGCGCTGACCCGCCACGTGGCGAACCGCCGCACCCCCAGCGCTCCCAGCAGCCGGAACACCGACGTGGCGACCAGCAACACGATCACAGTCATACGCACCCTCCTTTGGATAGCACTACTATCCCACAAACTGGATAATATCGCTATCCAAGGAGGAGGGTGGTCGCACCTAACCGGTGAACGAGAAGTCCCTGATCCGCAGGTCGCCCCTGAACACGAGGTACAGATCGCCCTTGCCCGCCCGGAGCGAGGCGCTCGCCGTGCCCCACCGGTAGATCCCGCCCGTGGCGGGCACCTGCGCGGTGGCGAGCAGCCGGCCGGTCGGCGAGCCCGAGCGCACCTCGACGGCCCCGCCGCTCACCGACGCGACCCCGGCGGTGAGGCGGGAGCCGTAGGAGGCACGGGTGAAGGAGATCCAGTCGCCCTCCGTGCCCGCCACGACGTCGCCGGCCGCCTTGGTCTCGTCCACGAACGACACGCCCTTGTAGTCGTCGAAGTCCATCGCCCGGGTGGTCCTGGCCAGGTCGCGCACGGGGATCGTCTCGCCGGGCACGCGCAGGGTCGTGCGCTGGCGGATGCGGTCCGACGATGAGCCGACGAGGACGTCGTGGGTGGCTCCCTCGACGGCCCACGTGTTGCGGGTGTGGTCCCAGACGGCCAGGTCCGACCGCTTCAGGGTGAAGGTCACGGTACGGGACTCCCCAGGGTCCAGCGTGACCCGCCGGAAGCCGCGCAACTGCTTGACCGGCTGCTCGAAGCGGGACCGGCGCTGGTGGGTGTAGAGCTGGACCACCTCGTCGCCCCTGGCGTCACCGGTGTTGGTGACCTTCACGCTCACCTGGTCGCCGCGCACCTTGAGCCCCTGGTAGCCGAACGACGTGTAGCTCAGCCCGTGCCCGAAGGCGTAGAGCGGCCTGTCCTTTCCATAGAGGTACGTCATGCCGGTCTTCGTCAGGTCATAGTCAAGGATGTCCGGCAGATCGTCCGACGCCGGCCAGGTCTGGGTGAGCCGGCCGGCCGGATTGACGTCGCCGAACAGCACGTCGGCGACGGCGTGGCCGGTCTCCGAGCCGGCGTGCGTGGTCCACAGCAGGGTCGGCGCGTCCACGATGACGGGATAGCTGGTCTCCAGGACGACGACCGTCCTCGGGTTGGCCTCGCGCACGGCCTCGATCAGCCGCCGCTGCCCCTCGCCCAGCCGGAGGTCGTCGCGGTCGTGGAACTCGCGCCCCGCCACGAACGGGTGGCTGCCGACCACCACGACCGCCACCTCGGCCTCCGCCGCCCGCGCTGCGGCCTCGGCGACGCCGTCGGAGACGACCTCCTTGGCGAACCTCGCCGCCTGCGCCTTGGGGGCCAGGCCGAGCGTGCCGTCGGCGGCGACGCTGACGTACGGGTCGGGCAGCGCGAACCAGCTCTCGACGGCCTCGAAGCCGGCGTACCTGATCAGGTAGGCGCCGTCGGGCTGCCGCTCCAGCGCGAACTGCTGGGAGACGTACCAGCCGTCGGGGTCGGCGTCGTCGGTGTCGAGGGAGCGCCAGTCGCCGCCGAGCAGCCTGCCGTTGCCCGCGTTGCGCAGCGTGGACACGCCACCCGTCCAGTCGGTCAGGTCCCACTGCGAGGCGGCCGTGGGCGCGCGGTCGGTGAGCGCCGCGTTGTCGTCGGGGCCCGTGCCGGTGGCGGTGACGTACCTGCCGGACTCGAGGTGCTTGAGCGCGACGCGCTCCAGGCCCTGGCTGGTCGTGACGTCCCCGACCCGCTCCTTGATCCCGTCGAGCGGCGTCACCTGGTACGGCAGCTGCCCGGAGTACCAGTCCCGGTACACCTTCCCGGCCAGGGGCCCCACCACGGCCGCCGACTTCGGCGCCGCCAGCGGCAGCACGCCGGAGTTCCTGAGCAGCACCGCGGCCTTGCCCGCGGTTTCGCGGTTGAGCCTCCGGTGGGCGGCGCTGTCGATCACGTCCTCGGTGATCTTCTTGTACGGCCCGCCGTCCGGGTCGAAGTGCCCGAGCCGGGTCCGGATCGACAGGACGTTCCGCACCGCCCTGTCCACGTCGGTCTCGGTGATGAGGCCCTGGTCGAGCGCCGCCGTGAGGTGCTGGACCATCGGCCCGCCGTCGCCGCCGTCGATCGTGTAGCTGTCGAGCCCGGCCTTCAGCACGGCGGCGAACGCCTCGGGCTTGGTGTCGTAGTACTTCTCCAGGTCCGTGAGCGCGTGCGGCCCCCAGGCGTCGCTGACGTTGTAGAGCGTCCTGTCCGTCCACGACCTGACCACCGTGTTCAGGTCGGGGTTGACGTGGTTGGGCCGCCCGTTGGCCAGGTTGTACGACGCCATCACGCCGGTCGCCGCGTCCGCCGAGATCGCGGCCTTGAACGCCGGCTCGTAGTACTCGTGCTTGAGCTTCGGCGTCAGGTTGGAGGAGGTGAGGCTGCGATTCACCTCGTTGTTGTAGGCCAGGTAGTGCTTCAGCACGGGCGCGGTCTTCAGGTAGAGGGGGTCGTCGCCCTGCAGGCCCCTGCCGTAGGCGGTGGAGATCGCGCCGGTAAGCAGCGGGTCCTCGGAGTAGCCCTCCTCGTTCCGGCCGGAGCGCGGGTCGCGCAGCAGGTCCACCACGGGCGCCCACACCTGCAGTCCCCACAGCACGGGGTCGGCGGCGTTGTGGCCGCGCACCTCGTCACCGACCGCCGAGCCGACCTTCTTGATCAGCGCCGGGTCCCAGGTGCTGGCCAGCCCGACCGCCTGCGGGAAGACCGTCCCGGCGGCGAACTTCTGGTTCCAGCCGTCGTCGCGGTGGTTGGACCAGGCGACGCCGTGCAGCGCCTCGGTGCCGTTCTTGTGATATTCGATGCCGAGGCGCGGGATCGCCGGCTGCGACTGGTGCAGCAGGCTGAGCTTCTCCGGCAGCGTGAGCCGGCCCAGCAGGTCGTCGACCCGCTGGTCCAGCGGCAGGCTCGGGTTCTGGAACGGCAGGCCGGCCGCCTGGGCGGGCGGCGCGGCGAGCAGCGAGGCCGCCAGGACGAGGGTTGTTGATAACACGAATCGCATACAACGTTCTCCATCACTTGATGGCGCCGACCGTCACACCTCTGGTCAGCGTGCGCTGGAAGATCAGGAAGAAGGCGATCGCCGGGACGACGCCGAGCAGGGCCGAGGCGCTGGACATCGTCGCGTCCATGTATCTCTCGCCCTGCAGGACACCCAGCGCGACGGGCACCGTCTGGGTGTCGTTCGAGATCAGCAGGATCAGCGGCAGGAAGAACTCGTTCCAGGTCCAGATGAAGAAGAAGATCAGCAGCACGCTGAGCGTGGGCCGGCTGATCGGCACCACGATCCGCACCAGCGACCGCAGCCGGCCGGCGCCGTCGATCGCCGCCGCCTCCAGGATCTCCTTCGGGAACTGGCCCAGCACCGCGCTCAGCAGGTAGGTGCCGAACGCCGCCTGGATCACCGTCATGACGACGATCACCGACAGCCGGGTGTCGTACAGGCCCACTGCCTTGGCCAGGTAGTAGAGCGGGTAGGCCAGCGACTCCTGCGGGAGCGTGTTGGCCACCAGGAAGAGCACCAGGATCGACAGCCGGCCCTTCACCCTGCCGATGCCCAGCGCGTACGCGTTGAGCACCGACAGCACGACGGCCAGCACCGACACCGACGCGCTGATGACGAAGCTGTTCCAGAGCTTGGTGCCGAACTCGACCCGGTGCCAGAAGTCCACGATGCCCCGCAGGTAGAGCCCGTCGGGCAGGCTCAGCGGCCCCTGCGAGCTGTACTCCGCCGGCGACTTGACCGCGTTGATCGCCACGATCGCGAACGGGAAGATCATCACGACCGCCAGCACGACCAGCGCGAACAGCACCGCCCAGCGCCCCGGGCCCCTCACGGCTCACGCTCCTGCACGCGCAGGAACAGGAACGTCACCACGACGATGATCAGGGCCAGCACCGTGGCGATCGCGGAGCCGTACCCGACGTTGCTCTTCTGGAAGAAGTTCAGGTACGAGAAGTACGACGGGACCATGGTGGCGTTGCCGGGCCCGCCGCGGGTCAGCACGAAGATCGGCCCGAACACCTTGAGCGCGGCGATCGTGCACGTCAGCAGCACCACGAAGATCTCCGGCCGGATCTGCGGGACCGTGATGTGCCAGAACTTGCGCCACCACGAGGCCCCGTCGATCTCGGCCGCCTCGTAGTAGGACGGGTCCACGCGCTGCAACCCGGCCATGAAGATCACCACTGGATAGCCGAGCTGGAACCAGACCATGACCGCCATGACCGTGGCCAGGGCCAGGTCGGGATCGCCGAGCCAGTCGAGCTCCAGCCCGGAGATCTGGTTGACCGCGCCGTACGACGGGTGCAACATCCAGCCCCACACCACGCCCGCGATGGCCACCGGCAGCACCTGCGGCAGGTAGTACATCGCCCGCAGCGCCGAGGCCGTACGCGTCCCGAAACGCCGGCCGATGTAGTCGAACAGGGCGGCCGCCAGCACGAGGCCGATCGCGGTCGGCACGACGGCCATCGCCACGATCAGCCCCACGTTGTGCTGGAACGACTCCCAGAACCGCTCGTCGCCGAGCAGCCTGGTGTAGTTGTCGAAGCCGATCCACCGCGGCGTGCCCACCCCCGACCAGCGGGTGAAGCTCGCGCCGACGTTCATCAGGAACGGCACGACGATGACGGCGAGGAACAGCAGCAGGCTGGGGACCAGGTAGAGCCAGTATCCCCTCGTAGGCCCCCTCATCAGAAACCTCCGAGGAAAGCCCGGCCTTCAGACGGGGGAGGAATCGGACTCCTGCGGAGCAGGACAGGGGCAGGCGATTCGCCGCCAGGCGGACCGCCGTCTACAACGACAGAGCGGTCTTTAACCGATCGCGCGGTGTGATGTAAGGCGTGGCGCAGATCGTGAAGCGGGCCTACAAGTACCGCTTCTACCCGACCGCCGAGCAGGCCGAAGAGCTTGCCCGGACGTTCGGCTGCGTCCGCCTCGTCTATAACAAAGCCCTTGAGGAGCGCACTCGCGCCTACACCCTGCAAGGCCGCCGCGTCTCCTACGTGGAGTCCTCGGCCGCGCTCACCCAATGGAAGAAGACACCCGAACTCGCGTTCCTGGGCGAGGTGTCGTCGGTCCCGCTCCAGCAGGCGCTGCGGCACCTGCAAGCCGCATTCGCGAACTTCTTCGCCAAGCGGGCCAAGTACCCGGCGTTCAAGAGCAAGAGGAAGTCCCGCGCGTCCGCCGAGTACACCCGCTCCGCCTTCCGTTGGCGGGATGGCCGGTTGACGCTGGCGAAGATGGATGCGCCGCTGAACATCGTGTGGTCCCGCCCCCTTCCGGAAGGGTCGGAGCCGTCCACGGTCACGCTCTCCCGGGATGCGGCCGGACGCTGGTTCGTGTCGATCCTGGTGGAGGAGAAGATCGCTCCGCTTGCCCCGGTGGAGCAGTCGGTAGGCCTGGACGCGGGCATCACGGCGCTGGCGACGCTCTCCACCGGCGAGAAGATCGTCAACCCCCAGCATGAGCGGGCCGACCGCAGGCGGCTTACTAAGGCGCAGCGGGCGCTGGCCCGCAAGGAGAAGGGGTCGAACAACCGGGCCAAGGCCCGGCTCAAGGTGGCGCGGGTGTACGCCCGCATCGCTGATCGCAGGAGGGATCACCTGCACAAGGTCACGACACGGCTTGTTCGCGAGAACCAAGTGATTGCCGTGGAGGACCTGACCGTCCGAAACATGGTCCGCAACCACAGTCTGGCCCGCGCGATCTCGGACGCGAGCTGGCGTGAGTTGCGGTCGATGCTGGAGTACAAGGCCGCCTGGTACGGGCGCACGTCGGTGGCGGTGGACCGCTGGTTCCCCTCCTCCAAGCTGTGCTCGGCGTGCGGCACCTTGCAGGACACGATGCCGCTGAACGTCCGCGAGTGGGAGTGCCCGGACTGTGGCGCCGTCCACGACCGGGACGTTAACGCCGCGAAGAACGTGCTCGCCGCCAAGCTGGGGGAGAGCTGAAACGCCTGTGGAGCTGGTGTAAGACCTCAACGAGAGTCCTCTCGGACGGGCAACCGGCGGTGAAGCAGGAAGGCCGACCGGCGACGGTTGGAATCCCCCGCCTTAGGCGGCGGAGGAGGTCAACTAGAAGCCAAGGTCGGCGAGGTTGTCCTCGTACGGCCCGGCGATCTCGTCCAGCACCTCGGAGGTGGTCTTGCTGCCGTTGATGAGGTTCTGGACGCCGGCCACCAGCACGTCGTAGTAGCCGGGCGCGGGCCAGTCGGGGTAGAAGGCCAGGCCGTCGGCGGCGGTCAGCTTGTTGAAGGTCTCGATGAGCTCCTTGCTCTTCTCGTCGGTGATCGCGGCCGGGTCCGCGGCGACGGGCACGCCGCCGGAGTTGCCGAGCAGGTTCTGGATCTCCTTGCTCATGGTGATGTCAATGAAGTCGTAGGCCAGGTCCTTGTTCTCCGACTTCTCCGGCACGACCCACAGGTTCCCGCTCGAACCGGGCGACATGGTGGCGCCGGGGAAGAGGAAGTGGCCCCAGTCGAAATCCTTGATCTCCGAGGCGAGGCGGCCGTACCACCAGCTGCCGCTGATCATGATGGGGAACTCGCCGTTCATGAACGCCACGCCCATGTCCTCGGCCTTGAGCCCGGAGGAGTTCTTGGCGATGTAGCCCTTCTGCACCCAGTCGGCGAACGTGTCGGCGCCGTAGGTGAACTCGGGGCCGTGGAAGTCGACCTTGCCCTTGTAGGACTGGAACGCCGCCAGCCACGGCTTCTGCGCCTTGGTGAGCGCGAGCTGGTAGAGGATCTGCTGGGCCGGGTATTCGGCGCCGGCGTTCGCGACGGGCGTCACGCCTGCCTCGACGAACGTGTCGAGCGCCGCCGTGAACTCCTCGAACGTCTTCGGCACCGCGACCTTGTGCTTGGCGAACAGGTCCTTGTTGTAATAGACCATCACGAACTCGCCGTAGTTGGGGATGCCGTACCACTGGCCGGAGCCCATCACGCCGCGGTCGTCGTACATCGCGGTGGTTCGCAGGCCGCCGGTCAGCAGCTTGTCCCAGCCGCGCTTGGTGGTCTCCTCCGTCAGGTCGGCGAGCAGGCCCTGCTTGGACAGCAGGCCGGCGGTGGCGTTGCCCTTGTTGTACTCCATGAGGTCGGGCGCCTCGTCGGAGTTGAGCACCATGCTCGCCGTCTTCTGGATCTGCTCGAAGCTCTTCTCCTCGAACTCGACGGTCACGTTCGGGTGGGACGCCTCGAACTTCTTGATCGCCTCGGCCCATGCCTTGCCCATGGCGCTCTGGGCCGACTCGTAGTGCCACAGTCTCAGCACGCGCGGCTGGCCGCTGTCCGCGGGCGACGGGCTGTCGGAGCCCGAGCCGCAGGCCGACAGGGCGAGCACCACGGCGGCCAGCGCCGCGGCGCCTCTCAACTTGACCATGATCCCTCCAGGGGGTGTCACACGATGACGGTTCGCGCGGGGGCTCCGGGCACCGGGACGATCTCGACCTCGGTGACCCGCTTCGGGCCGGTGACGGCGACGCGCAGCTCGTCGCCGTCCCTGGTGGCGACGGCGACCGTCACGCCGTCGGTGTCGTGGATCTCGGTGGTCCCGTCGACGCCCCCGAAGGCGAGGAGGGTGATCTCCGCCGGCACGCCGATCGTGTCCGCGGGCTGGGCGACCGGGATGAGCGCTCCGTGGCGGACGAACAGGGGGACCTGGTCGAGCGGCTTGCTCACCCGGACGTGGCGGGAGCCCTCCAGCACGTCGCCCGTCCAGTAGTCGATCCACGTGCCGCGTGGCAGGTAGACCTGCCGGACGCCCTCGGGCGCGGTCATGGGGGCGACCAGGAGGTCGCGGCCGAGCAGATATTCCAGGTCGGCCTGCCAGGCCACCGGGTCGTCCGGATGGTCCACGCACAGCGCCCGCATCATCGGCGCGCCCGTGCGCGCTGCCTCGACGGCCGCCGAATAGAGGTAGGGCATCAGCCGGTAGCGCAGCCTCAGCGCCGCCACCGCCGCCTCCTCGACCCCGGGGAACTCCCAGGGCTCGCGGGTGGTGGTGCCGTGCAGGCGCAGCAGCGGGGAGAGCGCGCCGAACTGGGTCCAGCGCACGTACAGGTCGTCGGACGGGCGGCCGGTGAAACCGCCGGCGTCGTGGCTCCAGAACGGCACGCCCGACAGGCCGTGCGCGAGCCCGCCCCTGATCGTGCTGCCCATGGCGGCGTAGCTGGTGTACGTGTCGCCGCTCCACTGGGCGCTGTGGCGCTGCCCCCCGAGGTACGACGAGCGCGCCCACACCAGGTCGTGGCCGTGGACCTCGCGGGTGACGGCGGCGACCGCGTCGTTGAACAGCAGGGTGTAGACGTTGTGCAGGTCGGTGCCGGTCATCCCGTTGGCGGCGACCGCGTCGCTGGGCACGCCCTCGGCGAAGTCGGTCTTGAACGCCGCGACGCCCTGGCGCAGCAGCCCGCGCAGCAGGCCCGTGAACCACTCGACGGCCGCGGGGCGGGTGAAGTCGACGATGCCGCAGGGCGGGAAGGAACCGTGCCAGCAGTCGGCGACGTAGACCTCGCCCTCACGATTCTTCAGGAAATATCCGGCTTCAGCGGCTTCCTGGAAGGCGGGGCTCAGATGGGAGACATACGGGTTCATCCACAGACAGACCTTGAACCCCATCCCGTCCAGCTCGGCCAGCATCCCCTCCGGGTCGGGGAAGTTCACCGGATCCCACCGCAGGTCCGACCAGTGGCCGTCGGCCTGCCAGTACGTGTCCAGGTGCAGCACGTCGCACGGGATGCCGCGCTCCCTGATCGTGCGCCCCCTGGCCAGCACCCGCTCCTGGCTGTCCACGCAGAACCCGGAGGAGATCCAGGTGCCGAACGCCCATTTCGGCGGCAGCGCGGGCCGGCAGGTCAGCCGGTCGTAACGGTCCAGCACGTCGGCGGGCCCCGGTCCGGCGATCACGTAGTAGTCCATCACGTCGTCGGGCACCAGGATCTGCACCACGCTGTGCGTCGACTGGCACACGTCGAACTCCACGGGCGCCCCGCTGTCGACGAGCACGGCGTACCCCTTGCTCGACAGGTAGAGGGGAACGTTCTTGTAGGCCCGCTGCGACTCGGCGCCGAAGGCGTCGAAGTTCCACATGACCGGCCGCTGGCCGCGTTTGTCCAGCCGGGTGAACGACTCGCCGAACCCGGCGAACGCCTCGTCGGGCGCGGCGGCGAAGCTCTCGTGGTAGGCCACGGGCGTGCCGCCGGTCGAGGAGCGGCCGAACGGCAGCGTACGGAGCCTGCCGCTGATGTCGGTGTGCCCGCGGTCCTGCTCGGCCAGCGTGGCGCCGGAGGCGTCGGTGAAGCGCAGGTGCCACGGCGCGAGGCTGATTTCGGCGCGCAGGGAGCCCGCGTCGATCACGATGGGCTGGCCCGGCGCCACCTCGGCCCTGGCCTCCGGATACCTGCCGGGTGTCACCAGGGAGATCGCCCTCTCCGAGCGGGGCCTGGCGGTCGCGTCCTCCGACAGCCGCACCCGGATGACGCCCTCCCCCGCCACGCCCACCTGGACGACCAGGGTCTCCTCCGCCGAGGTGACCGCCTTCAGCATCACCTCGGCGCCGTCGGCCGCGACCAGCTCGGCGGCGGTCAGCGCCGACAGCCCGCCCTCGCCTCGCGCGCGGACCGGCAGCTCGGGCGGGTCCGCCACGAAGTACTCGTGGGCGACCAGCGGGGGGTGATAGGGCATGGAGGCTCCTTCGAACGGCTGCGCCAACTCGTGAGTTAGTTTGCTGTCCATACCAACAAACGTCAACGGTCAGCGGCCCCGGGCACCCCGCGCACGCGGGAGCGCCTCCATGCCGGAGAGCTGGATCGACCCGGGAGCCCGCCCGGATCGCGGGGCCGGTCAGCCGCGCAGGAACTCCAGCAGGTCGCCGTTGAACCGCTCCTTCTGGCCCGGGACGAGGGCGATGCCGTGGGAGCCGCCTTCGTAGACCTTGTACGAGCAGTTCTTAATGATCTGTGAGGACTTGTCGCCGGCCGCCGCGATCGGCACGATCTGGTCGTCGTCTCCGTGCACGATCAGGGTCGGGATGTCGAACTTCTCGAGGTCCTCGGTGAAGTCGGTGGCGGAGAACGCGTCCACGCAGAGCACCCCCGCCTGGATGTTCTCGGCCATGCCCATGAGCCAGAAGGCGTCCTTGTTGCCCTGCGTCACCTTGTTGCCCGGGCGGTTGGCGCCGAAGAAGGCCTCCGCGCTGTCGCGCCAGAACTGCGAGCGCTCGGCGAGGATGCCGGCCTTCAGATCGTCGAACACCTCCTGCGGCGTCCCCTCGGGGTTGGCGTCGGTCTTGAGCATCAGCGGCGGGATCGCCGACAGCAGCACCGCCTTGCGCAGGCGGGACGTCCCGTGCCTGCCGACGTAACGGGCCAGCTCGCCACCGCCCATCGAGTGGGCCACCAGCGTGACGTCGTGGAGGTCGAGCGCGGTGATGAGGTCGTTCAGGTCGTCGGCGAAGGTGTCGAAGTCGTAGCCGTCCCACGGCTGGCTGGAGCGGCCGTGCCCGCGCCGGTCGTGCGCTATCGCCCGGAAGCCGTTGTCGGCCACCAGCTTCATCTGGTCGTGCCAGGCGTCGGCGTTGAGCGGCCAGCCGTGCGAGAAGACGACCGGCGGGCCGCTGCCCCAGTCGTAGAAGAAGATCTGCGTGCCGTCGCGCGTGGCTACGTAGGGCATGGTGCTCCCCGTCGATGGTCGTGTCGATGGAATGCCGGTGCGCGTGCACCCCGCACACGGGAGCACCTCACCCGCGAACGAGCCATACCGCAGTTCGCCGTCGGTTAAGGCCAAGGCCGGGTCTACGGGTCTTTGCCGCAGGAAACGGGGGGCCTAGATGGCGACGCCGGGCTGCATGAGGCGGCGGGCGGCCTCGGTGATGGAGCCCGACATCGAGGGGTAGACCGCGAACGTGTGCGCCAGCTGGTCGACGGTGAGCCGCTGCTGCACGGCCACCGACACCGCCAGGATCAGCTCGGACGCGCCCGGCGCCACCACCACGCCGCCCAGCACGATCGCGGTGTGCGGGCGGCAGAACACCTTGACGAACCCGTCGTTGAAGCCCTGCATCTTGGCCCGCGCGTTGGTGGCGAGCGGCAGCTTGACCACGTTGGCCTCGACCTCGCCGGCCTCGATCGCCCGCTGCGCGACCCCGACCGCGGCGATCTCCGGGTCGGTGAAGATGTTGGAGGCCACGGTGGACAACCGCAGCGGCTGCACGGCCTCGCCGAGCGCGTGCCAGACCGCGATGCGCCCCTGCATGGCGGCGACCGAGGCCAGCATGAGCACGCCCGTGCAGTCGCCGGCGGCGTAGACGCCCGGCGCGGACGTGCGGGAGACCTTGTCGACCTTGACGAAGCCGCCCTCGTCGAGCTGGACCCCGGCCTCCTCCAGGCCGATGCCGGAGGTGTTGGGCACCATGCCGACGGTCATCAGCGCGTGCGAGCCCTCGGCCGTGCGGCCGTCCTCCAGCGTCACCACCACGCCGTCGTGGGTGCGCTTGACGGAGGCGGCGCGCGAGCGACCCATGACGTTCATGCCGCGCCGCCGGTAGACCTCTTCGAGCACCTCGGCGCCGTCGGCGTCCTCGTTGGGCATCATCCGGTCGCGGCTGGAGACCAGCGTGACCTCCGCCCCGAGCGAGCGGTAGGCGCCGGCGAACTCGGCGCCCGTCACGCCGGAGCCGATCACGATCAGGTGCTCGGGCAGCTCGTCCAGGTCGTAGAGCTGGCGCCAGGTGAGGATGCGCTCGCCGTCGGGCTCGGCGCCCGGCAACACGCGCGGGGTCGCGCCGGTGGCCACGAGCACGACGTCGGCCCTGATCGTACGGTCGCCCGCGCGCACCACCTGCGGGTCGACCAGCCGCCCGCGCGCCTTGATGATCTCGACGCCCTCGGCCTCCACCCGCGTGGCGATGTCGGCGGACTGTGCCTGGGCCAGCTCCTTGACGCGCTGGTTGACCAGCGGCAGGTCGACGCCGACCGCGCCCGCGTCGCCGTCGGGACCGCCGGAGAACGACACCCCCAGCGAAGGGGCGTCGAGGAGGGCCTGCTTGCGGACGGAGGTCGCGATCAGCGTCTTGGACGGCACGCAGTCGGTCAGCACGCACGCTCCGCCCGGACCGTCCTGCTCGACCAGGGTGACCTGCGCGTCTAGCTGCGCGGCCACGAGTGCTGCTTCGTAGCCGCCTGGTCCGCCACCGATGATCGCGATCCTCGTCACATCCCCCATTGTCCCGTACGCGGTGGGGCAGGCGGCAACCGGGCCACGCCACCCGATCCGGATGGATCGACTCCGGCGGGCGGCGTGGCAGGATGGCGCGGTAGCTGGATGACGAAGCAGCACCCGGCGAGAGGGGTGGATCGTGGCGTGGCTTTCGAATCCTTCGGGCAAGTCCAATGACCTCAGGCTCTATGCCGCCTACGGCACCAACATGGACCCGGAGCAGATGGCCATGCGCGCCCCCCACTCCCCCATCTGGGGGGTCGGCTGGCTGCCCGGCTGGCGCCTGACGTTCGGCGGGATGGACCTCGCCTGGGAGGGCGCCGTCGCCACGATCGTCGAAGACCCCGACGAGCACGTGTTCGTCGTGCTCTACGACGTGCCCGAGTGGGAGGAGACCTCCCTCGACCAGTGGGAGGGCGCGGTCCGCGGGCGCTACCACAAGGTGCGGCTGCGGGTGCAGACCCTCGAGGGCGAGGTCGTGGCCTGGTTCTACGTGCTCGACGGCTACGAGGGCGGCCTGCCCTCGGCCCGCTACCTCGGCAGCCTGGCCGAGGCGGCCGAGCGGGCGGGCGCCCCCGACGACTACGTCAAGGAGTTGCGGGAGCGCCCCTGCACCTCGGTCGGCGGTTAGCGCAGCGGCTGGTCCTTGGTCTCCGGCAGCACGAAGATGTAGACCAGCGTCGAGATCAGCGCCAGCCCCGACATGTACCACGGGAAGAGCCCCGGGTTGCCCATCTCCTGCATCGCGGTGCCGATCAGCGGGGCGGTGCCGCCGAAGAGCGCCACGGTCAGCGAGTAGGGGAAGCCCGCGCCGGCCGCCCGCACCCTGGTCGGGAAGAGCTCCGAGTTCACCGCGGCCGAGATCGAGGTGAAGCCGCCCAGGAAGACCATGCCGACGAGCTGCACGGTCAGCAGGCTGCCGTACGCGTCGGTCAGCAGGCCCAGCAGCGGCACGGGCAGCAGGACGAACCCGAGCCCGAAGGCGATCAGCATCGGCTTGCGCCCGATCCGGTCCGACAGCATGCCGAGCAGCGGCTGCAGGATCATGAAGAAGACCAGCGAGATCGTGCCGATCTGGAGCGAGTCGGCCTTGTCGAAGTCCACGGTGATCTGCGCGTACGTCGGCAGGAACGTGGTCCAGGTGTAGTAGGCGACGGTGCCGGCGATCGTGATGCCCACGATGGTGGCGGCCGACCTCGGGTGGAGCCTGAGGAACTCGAACATCTTCTGCCGTTCGGCCCTGCCCTGCCGGACCTCCTCCGCCACGGCCGAGGTCTCGTCGGCGCCCTTGCGGATCCACAGGCCCACGAGGCTGAGCACGGCCCCCACGAAGAACGGGATGCGCCAGCCCCACGCGTCCATGTCGGCCTGGACCAGCATGGTGGCCAGCACGGCCGCGAGCCCCGAGGCCAGCAACTGGCCGATGGTGGTGCTGACGTACTGGAAGCTCGAGAACAGGCCGCGGCGGCCGGGAGGGGCCGACTCCACGAGGAACGTGGTCGCGGCGGCGAACTCCCCGCCCACCGACAGGCCCTGGATGAGCCTGGCCACGACCAGGATGATCGGCGCCAGCACGCCGACGGCCGCATAGGTGGGGGTCAGGCCCACGAGCAGCGAGCCCACGCCCATCAGCACGATGGTGCCCGTCATCGCGACCTTGCGGCCGTACCTGTCGGCGAACGCGCCGACCAGCAGGCCGCCCAGCGGGCGCATGAAGAACCCGACGGCGAACACCGCGAACGAGCTCAGCAGCGGGACCAGACTGTTGCCCGCGCTCTCGGGGAAGATCTGGCTGGAGAAGTAGATCGCGAGGAAGCTGTAGGCGTACCAGTCGTACCACTCGACGACGTTGCCGATGCTGGCTGCCGTGAGCTGGCGAAGGCGGCTCTTGGGGATGCCGAGTGGTGACTGCGTGGTGGGGGAGGTCGCCACGGATGGCTCCTTTGCTGACAAGTGCGGTGATGGCCTACTGTGCATGGGACGACCGAAACAGTCAATTATCTGGGAATTTATTTACATACCCGACAATGAGATGGTTGTAGGTGGATGTTCTCGACCGGCGCCTGGTCGCCGCGTTGCAAGTCAGCCCCCGCGCCTCGTGGGGCGAGCTCGGCAGGGCCGTGGGCGAGCACGAACGCACCGTCGCCCGGCGGCTCCAGCGGCTCATCGCCGAGGGGATCGTCCGGGTCACGGCCATCTACGACGACCTGCGCACCGGGCACGGCCGCCCCGTCCACCTGCACGTCCAGGTGCGTCCCGGCACCGCGGGCAAGGTCGCGCAGGCACTGGCCGACCGGCCTGACACGCGCTCGGTCTACTCGCTGACCGGCGCCGCCGACCTCGGCAGCGAGCTGGTCTCCCCCTCCCGCGAGGACCTGCACCACATCGTCTCCGCGCAGATCAGCGACATCGACGGCGTCGTGCAGACGCAGACCCAGGTCGTCCTCCACACGTTCACGACCGTCGCGGAATGGCACGCGCCCTACCTCACCGAGCAGGAGGTGGCCGAGCTCCGGCCCCCGCCGCCGCCGGATTGCCTGCCCGACGAGGACGGACTGTCGCCGCTGGAGGAGGAGATCGCCCAGCTGCTCACCCACGACGGCAGGATCGCCTTCACCGCGGTCGCCGAGCGGCTCGACATCTCCGTGCCGACCGCCCGCCGGCGCGTCACCTCGCTGCTCGAACGGCGGCTGCTGCTGCCGCGGGCGGAGGTCGAGCCCGCACTGCTCGGCCTGGAGGTCGAGGCCATGCTCTGGCTGAAGGTCCGCCCGCACGGGCTCGACCTGGTGGGCCGGCGGCTGGCCGCGCACCAGGACGTACGCTACTGCGCCGCCACCACAGGCACCCATTCCCTCATCGTGCAGGTGGTGGCGGCCCACGAGGCCGACCTCTACCGTTTCCTGACCGGCGTCGTCGGCCGGCACGACGAGATCACCGACATCGACCTCACCCTCATCACCCGCGCGCACAAGCGCGGCCACCTGCTCAAGTCCGGACTGCTCACGCTGGATCACCGTTGGGAGAAAACGCCATGACACCTGCCGAGAAGGAAGTCGCCGACCTCTGCGTGGAGCTGATCCGCGTCGACAGCAGCAACTACGGGGACGGCAGCGGGCCCGGCGAGCGCGCCGCGGCCGAGGTCGTCATGGCCAGGCTGGCCGAGGTCGGGCTCGAGTCCACGTACGTCGAGAGCGAGCCGAACCGCGGCAACGTCGTCACCCGCGTCGAGGGCACCGACCCGTCCCTGCCCGCCCTGCTCGTCCACGGCCACCTGGACGTCGTGCCCGCCAACGCCGCCGACTGGTCGGTCGACCCGTTCGCGGGCGAGGTGCGCGACGGCTACATCTGGGGCCGCGGCGCGGTCGACATGAAGGACATGGACGCGATGATGCTGGCGGTGCTGCGCCAGATGAAGCGCGAAGGGCGCAGGCCGCGCCGCGACATCGTCTTCGCCTGGCTGGCCGACGAGGAGGCCGGCGGCGTCTACGGCGCCAAATACCTCACGGCCAACAACCCCGAGCTCTTCGAAGGGGTCACCGAGTCGATCAGCGAGGTCGGCGGCTATTCCCTGGAGGTCGACCCGTCGCTGCGGCTCTACCTCATCGAGACCGCCCAGAAGGGCCTGGCCTGGATGAGGCTGACCGCCGACGGCACCGCGGGCCACGGCTCCATGCTCAACGACGACAACGCCGTCACCGAGATCGCCAGGGCGGTCGCCAGGATCGGCGAGCATGACTGGCCGCTCACCTACACGCCCACGGTCCGCCGGTTCCTCACCGAGGTCGCCGACGCCTACGGCATGCCGTTCGACGAGAACGACCCGCAGCCGATCCTGGACAGGATCGGGCCGCTGGTGCGCTTCGTCGGGGCGACGCTGCGGCACACCACCAACCCCACCCAGCTCGACGCCGGCTACAAGTCGAACGTGATCCCCGGCCAGGCCACGGCCGTGGTCGACGGGCGGTTCCTGCCGGGGTTCGAGGAGGAGTTCTTCAAGACCGTCGACTCGCTGCTCGGGCCCAAGGTGCGGCGCGACTTCGTGCACCACGACATCGCGCTGGAGACCTCGTTCGACGGCGCGCTGGTCGAGTCGATGATCGCGGCGCTGAAGGCCGAGGACCCGGCGGCGCGGGCGATCCCGTACTGCATGTCGGGCGGCACCGACAACAAGACCTTCTTCGCCGACCTGGGCGTGCGCGGCTTCGGGTTCGTGCCGCTGCGGCTGCCGGCGGACATGGACTTCGCGTCGATGTTCCACGGCGTGGACGAGCGGGTGCCGGTGGACGCGCTGCACTTCGGCGTGCGAGTTCTGGACAGGTTCCTCCTAAACTACTGAAACGTGAGTGAAGATCCGTACACCCTGGCAGGCGAGGCCGCCACGGCGCTTCGCGCCACCACCGGTTTCGACACCTTCGACGTGGCGCTCGTCATGGGGTCGGGGTGGGTGCCCGCCGCCGACGCGATCGGCGAGACGGTGAGCGAGATCCCGTTCACCGGCCTGCCGGGGTTCCGCGCCCCCGCCGTGGCGGGGCACGGAGGCAGGATCCGCGTCGTCCGCACCTCCGAGGGGCGGCACGCGCTGGTGTTCCTCGGACGCACGCACCTCTACGAAGGGCTCGGAGTCGACGCGGTGGTCCACGGCGTGCGCACGGCGGCCGCCGCCGGGGTCCGCACGCTCGTGCTGACCAACGCGGCCGGCGGCCTGCGCCCGGAGACGCAGAACGTCGGCGACCCCGTCCTGATCAGCGACCACATCAACCTGACCGGGGCCAACCCGATCACCGGCACCACGTTCCTCGACCTCACCGAGGTCTACTCCCGCCGCCTGCGCGCGCTGGCCCGCGAGATCGACCCGACGCTGGCCGAAGGCGTCTACGTCGCCTTCCGCGGGCCCACGTACGAGACACCCGCCGAGATCCGCATGCTCCGCACCCTGGGCGGCGACATGATCGGCATGTCCACCGTGCTGGAGGCCGTCGCCGCCCGCGAGGCCGATCTGGAGGTGCTCGGCATCTCCCTGGTCACCAACCCGGGGGCGGGCCTGTCCGGCGAGCCGCTCGACCACGAGGAGGTCCTGGAGGTCGGCCGGTCCACGGCGGCCCGCATGGGCGTGCTGCTTGCCAAGGTGGTGGACCGGCTTTGAGCGTGCTGCGGGAGGCGCGCGAGTGGCTGTCCCAGGACCCCGACCCCGACACCCGCGCCGAGCTCTCCCCCCTGGTCGAGCGGGAAGACCTCGCCGCGCTCGAAGAACGTTTCCGCGCCAGACTGGAGTTCGGCACGGCGGGCCTGCGCGGCGAGCTCGGCGCCGGCCCCAACCGGATGAACCGCGTCACCGTCATGCGCGCCGCCGCCGGCCTGGCCGCGGTGCTCGGGCCCGGCAAGCACGTGGTCATCGGCTACGACGCGCGGCACAAATCCGACGTGTTCGCCCGCGACACGGCCGCCGTGCTGACGGGCGCCGGGGTGCACGCCTCGATCCTGCCCGGCCCGCTGCCCACGCCCGTGCTGGCCTTCGCCGTACGCCGGCTCGGAGCGGACGCGGGCGTGGCGGTCACCGCCAGTCACAACCCGCCCCGCGACAGCGGCTACAAGGTCTTCTGGGACGACGGCTCCCAGATCGCGCCGCCGATCGACCGTGAGATCTCGGCCGCCATCGACGCCGTCGGCCGCGTCGACCAGCTGCTGATCGACGGCCCCGGCACGCTGACGGAGCTGGGCGAGGGCATCGTCGACGACTACATCGCCGCCGTGACGTCGCTCCCGCTGGGCGACGCCCGCGACCTGAGGGTGGCCTACACGCCGCTGCACGGGGTGGGCGCCGCCACGCTGACGGGCGCGTTCCTGGCCGCCGGGTTCCCGTCGCCGCTGGCGGTCGAGGAGCAGCGCGCCCCCGACCCCGGCTTCCCCACGGTGCCCTTCCCCAACCCGGAGGAGCCGGGCGCGATGGACCTGGCCGTGGCGCTGGCCGCCAAGGTAGGCGCGGACCTGGTCGTGGCCAACGACCCCGACGCCGACCGGTGCGCGGTGGGGGTGCCGCTGCCCGGCGGCGGCTGCCGCATGCTGACCGGCGACGAGGTCGGTGGCCTGCTGGCCGAGCACGTCATCGCGCACACCACCGGTGACCGGATGGTGGCCACCACCATCGTCTCCTCGACGCTGCTCGGCAAGATCGCGCGGGCGCACGGCGTGCGCTACGGCGAGACGCTGACCGGCTTCAAATGGATCACCAAGGCGGGGCCGGGGCTGGTCTTCGGCTACGAGGAGGCCATCGGCTACTGCGTCGGCACCGACGCCGGCCTCCCGGTCCGGGACAAAGACGGCATCGGTGCGGCCCTGGTGGTGGCGGGCATCGCGGCGGCCGCCAAGCGCGCCGGGCGTACGCTGCTGGACCTGCTCGACGACCAGGCCCGGCGCCACGAGCTGCACGCCACGGAACAACTCTCCTTCCGGGTGTCCGACCTTTCGCTGATCGCCGGCGCCATGTCGCGGCTGCGCGCGGCCCCGCCCGCGATCCTCGGAGGGCGCGCGGTGCTGCGGGCGGACGACCTGGCCAGGGGTGACGGCGGCCTGCCGCCCACCGACGGGCTGCGCTACGCGCTGGCGGGGGGCGCCCGCGTGGTGGTGCGCCCCTCGGGCACGGAGCCCAAGCTCAAGTGCTACCTGGAGGTGGTCGTGCCGGTGGCGGGCGAGGTCACCGAGGCACGGGCCGGGGCGGCCCGCGAGCTCGACCTCCTCAAGAGAGAACTCGCCGCCCTGCTCGACCTCTGACGATCGTTACCCTGCGTTATTCCGGCTAGACGCAGGGTGATATTCGGGAGCGCCGCCCATAGCCCGACACGCCCACGTCAATAATTTTACCCAAGCCGCCCGCGCCCTCCTGGAATGCCGATTGAAGAATGGCACCCGAGGGAATCGCTGTTCCTTTTCCGTACCCCCCAGGAATGCGTTTGTTCCGGGCCAGGAAGCACGTAGTGATTCGCGACCGCGAGACGAACCAGAAAAGGCCGGCGATTTCCGTCCGACGCCGGCCGTCCGCCGTACGACGGCGAAAGGGTGTCGCCCGCTCCGCAGGCCGGAAAGTCACCTCATACCGCCACATGACATGTCATCCGACCCGAAGCCATCAATTATTCTCAGTTCGCGCGCAAACCTACCCCACACGACGCACATTCCTGGCAAGTCACCCCTCGACCGGATCGCGGAAGCAAGGACATCAGCCCGCCTCACCTGTACAATCAACGCCATGACCTTGAGTCCGATCGCGTGGACGCAAGGCCGAGAAGGGGCACGGGAAAGCACATCAAGGCAAGCGTTCCCTGCCCCCTCCTCTGATTCCGGATGATTGTCCGCTGACTCCAGGTGGGCGCCGGAAAACCGTTGGTAGAAGAGGTCTCCCGGGCAAACGGGAGACCTCTTCGCCTTTCTCCTCCACGCGCCGCGACTCAATCAGGCAGCTCACTCTCGGTCCGATCACCTAGCGTGAGCACGAGTCGTCATGCCATGCTTACCGCACCGCGAGGAGCTCCCGCTCTCCTGTTTGCCCAGGAGAAGAGAAACACGAGCGCCCTCATCGGACCGGCGCAGAAAAGCGGCCACATTCCGTGCCGCTTCGACGCACCCACCTGGAGTCACGACAGAAAACCGATGTTCCCGGATTCGAGGAGGTCGCCGATGGCGACATCGCCCGCACGTTCCGGCAGGAGCCGCCGCCGGCAGGCCCCTGCACCCGTCCAGCCGTCCGGCGGGCGACACCCCCGGGGCCGGTCCTCGGTGATCGCCTTCGTGGGCGCGCTGGCCACTTACCTGATCTTCGTGGTCATGCTGCTTCCCCGAGGCTACAGCCCGTGGGTGGCCGTGGCCGTCGCATCCACGGCCTGCCTCGGCGCGGGCCGGGCCACGCAGATGATGACGTTCGGCCCGGCCCGCCAAGGCGCGGCCGGCGCGGTGCTCACCCCTTCGTTCATCGGACGGGTGGCGACGTTGATCGTCCGAGCCGCCGTCACACCGCGCTCCCAGGACAACGAGCCACCGGACGCAACGCCGTAGCCGTTTTCCGACGTCGGTGGTCTCATCCGTGGGACCACCATGGCGGCCGTCAGGATGAAGCAACCATTATTGGTTGTCCCACATATGATTGAACCATCGCTGGATGCTTCGTCGCTGGAGGCTTCCCTATGGACCGCTTCATCGGGCGCAAGCGTGAGCTCGATACTCTCGGCCGCTACTCCAACCGGGTAGGCACCGGAGATCGGCCAGGCCGAGCCATCCTCATGCGAGGGAGGCGTCGGGTGGGGAAGTCGCGCCTCGCGGAGGAGTTCATCCGCCGGAGCGGCCTGCCCAGCCTCTTCTTCACGGCGGCCCAGCAACCGCTGGCGGACCAGCTCGAAAGCTTCATCGCGAGCGCGGCGGCCTCAGACCTGCCTGATGCGTCGCTCTTCGAGCAGGCCACTGCCACCTCCTGGGACAGCCTGCTCGTGCTGTTGGCTCAGGCCGTCCCCCAAGACGCGCCGAGCATCGTCGTCATTGACGAACTCCCCTACATGATCCACCAGGACCCTTATCTCGAAGGCAAGCTGCAGTACGTCTTCGACCGCCACTTCTCGCGCCGCCCGATGCTCCTCATCCTCATCGGTTCCGACATGTCCATCATGGAAGCGATCAACCAGTACGACCGCCCGTTCTATATGCGGGCATCGGAAATGGTGGTCAATCCGCTCACCGTCGCCGACGTGGCGGACAAGCTCGACCTGCCCGCCACGGAGGCCGTCGACGCGCACCTGATCACCGGTGGCATGCCCATGATCCTCGACGAATGGCCGACCGGTGCCACGGCTCGAGAGTTCCTGTGGACCGCCGTTCCGGATCCGACCTCGGCGCTGACCGTGAGCGGGGTGCGAGCCATGGCGGCGGAGTTCCCGCCCGAAGCACAGCCGAGGACGCTGCTGAGGGCCATCGGATCGGGACAACGCACCTACTCGTCGCTCTCCAAGGCCTCCGGAGGAGTGCCCGGCTCGTCAGTCCAGCGCGGTCTGCAGATCCTGCAGGAGAAGCGCATGGTCACGGCGGAGGTTCCGCTCTCCGTCCGCCCGTCGAAAGAACGCCGCTACCACATCGCGGACACGCACCTGCGCTTCTGGCTGTCCTTCATCGAACCCGGCCTGCCGCAAATCGATCGCGCCCGCGGCGACCTCGTGCTGCGGCAGATAGAACGTTCATGGACGGCCTGGCGCGGAGTCGCCGTCGAGCCCCTGATCCGCGAGTCGCTTCGCCGCATGGACGGTCTGCCCGAGGCGACAGGAGCGATCAGGGGCTTCTGGACCAGGTCCAACAATCCGGAGATCGACATCGTCGGCGCCGACCGGGAGCCGGTCGCGAAGCAGGTCACGATGGTCGGTTCCATCAAGTGGCTGGAGAACCGCCCGTTCGATCATCATGACCTGAGCGAGCTCATCGTCCACCGGTCCAAGATGCCCGGAGCCGACTCCTCCACGCCGCTCTACGCCGTCTCCCGCAGCGGCTGCGGGGTGGAGGGCGTCACGCACATCACCCCGGAGCACCTGGTCGACGTCTGGCGATGAGCACGAATGGTCTCAGCGAGGAGACCAACACGAAAGTCAGTCCGCGAGGGGCGGCGGTTGAGACCAACAGCGGGTGTTGGTCTCAACCGTGGGACCTACTCCGGCGCGGCGAGGCGGAACTGCAGGTCGGTGTCCCAGTTGTGCATGTCGGGCTCGACTCGCGGGTCCGTCCGGAAGAGCTCCAGGCGGCAGCCCCAGTGCTCCGTCCCGTCCTTCTCCGTCATGTCCCAGGCGAGCCCCTGCTCCGCGGCCCACTTCAGCAGCGCGTCGATGACGCCGGCGAGCCGGTCGGGGTGGCCGTGGTGCGACACCGTGGCGTAGCGGCCGGCGGGCAGGGTGGCGGCGAAGATGTCGCCCTCGCCCGCCACCGGCGCGGCCACCGGCACGCCTGCCTGCACCACCAGCCGGTCCTCCGGCAGGTTGACGGCGTCGTACCTGAGGAAGGGCGCTCCGGCAGGGGTGTGGCCGCGTTCGGCGAGCCAGCCGACGATCTCACCGATCCGGTCGGCGACGAGGCCGAAGGTGGTCATGGTGATGGTCCCGCGCACCCCGACGTACGGCCGCTCGGGGAATTCGACGATCTGTGGCATGTTCTGTTCCTCCTTCATCAGCCTGTACGGAGCGGCGCCGCGAAACTCATCGGCAGGCCGAAGAACGGGAACAGACCGGGATCCAGGTAGGTGGTCTCGCTCGCGATGCGGCCACCGGCGACGTCGAGGACGACCAGGGCGAACGGCTCGCCGTTCAGGTACTGGCCGAACGCCGGGGAGCCGTTGGCCCTGGCCGGCAGCAGGCGGGAGCCCGCGCACGGGGCATCGCCGCTCGCGGCGGCCGCGGTCAGCACCGTGCGGATGTGCTCGCGCCCGCGCAGCCACCACGCGAACGGCGGCATGGACGACGTCGCGTCCTCGTGCAGCAGCGACACCAGCGCGGCCACGTCGTACCGCTCGAACGCCGACACGTAGCGGGCCAGCAGGCTCTCGTCCACCGTCTCGTCGGCCTCCGCCGCCGGGGGGAGCTTGGCGCGGGCCCGCTGGAGCGCGCTGTTGACCGACGTGACGGTGGTGGACAGCAGGGTGGCCGTCTCGGCGGCCGACCACTTGAGGACGTCGCGGAGGATGAGCACGGCGCGCTGCCGGGGCGGCAGGTGCTGGAGCGCCGCCACGAACGCCAGCCGGACCGTCTCCCGCGTGACCGCGAGCTCGGCCGGGTCGAGCACCCGGACGTCCGGGACGGGCTGGATCCAGCGGCTCTCCGGGAGCGGCTCGCCCAGCGCGTCACCGGGGGTGGCGGCGGGGCCCAGGTCCATCGCGCGGGCGCGGCGCTGCGGGCCCCTGAGCATGTCGAAGCAGACGTTCGTGGCCAGGTGGAACAGCCACGCGCGCAGCCCGCCCCGAGCGGGATCGTACGTCCGCCAGGCTCTGACGAACGTCTCCTGCACCGCGTCCTCGGCCTCGAAGCCCGAGCCGAGCATGCGGTAGCAGTAGCCGGTCAGCGCCACCCGGTGGTGTTCGAGCTCCTCCTCTACGTCCGTCATCCGGCCGGAGCCACCTCGATCTGGAGCTCCGTCACCCATTCGTCCAGGTTCTCCGGGCAGTGCAGGGAGATTTCCCTGGCCAGGGCGAGCGACCGGTAGCCGTGCTCCTCGATCCAGTGGGCCAGGGTCTGGAACGTCTGCCCCACCTCCTCCATCGACCCGTGGTGGATGATCGTGGCCGCCGCCTCGATGGCCGGCAGGTCGACCACCTGGAAGTCGTGGTCGCCGGGCGCCACGGACACCGGCAGGCAGGCGTGGACCATGACGGAGCCGTCGTCCTCCTCCTCGTAGTAGGCGATCCCCGGGCCCACGACCTTGACCGCGGCCGCCTCCACGCGGCGGCAGATCTCGGCGAAGAGGGGCTGGATGACCGGGCCGATGTCCTCTCCCTCGTAGCTGGCCGCCCTGGCGCTGAGCTCGGCGACCCTGATCGGGGCGACGCGCTTCAGCACGACCTCCGCGCTCTCCATGTAGCCCTCCGTCTCGATCGTCCGCAGGCGTGCCTCGACGCTGCGCAGCCTGGCCAGGTCGGCGCTGATCCGGGCTTCGAGCTGGGCGCGGCGCATGCGTACCATGCCGTGCAGCTCCTCCGGGCTGACCTTCTCGTCGAGGATGGCCCTGACCTGCTCCAGCGTGAAGCCGAGGTCCTTGATCGCGACGATGCGGTTGAGCCGGGACAGTTGCGCGGCCTGGTAGGAGCGGTAGCCGTTGACCTGGTCCACGTGCGCGGGGCGCAGCAGCCCGATCGCGTCATAGTGCCGCAACATGCGTACGGACACCAGCCCCAGCCTGGCGAACTCTCCGATGTTGAACATGACGTCTCCGGTCTAGGGCCTCACACGGTGTCAGAGTCAACCTATGGCGATTTGTCGGGAATTGGGATAGCTTCAGGAGGCGACCGAACGTTCGGTAGGAACTATGATCATCGACCTCACGGACCCTGACGGTGACGCGCACGAGCGGATCAGGACGGCGGCGGTGCTGCTGTTCGCCCGGCAGGGCTACGCCGCGACGAGCATCAGGGACCTCGGCCGGGCCGTCCACATGACCAACGCCGGGATCTATCACCACGTGGCGAGCAAGGAGGCCCTGCTCGCCGACCTCATGCGCGTCGCCCAGCAGGGCCTGAACGACGCCACGGAACGCATGCTGGCCACGGCCGGCGCCCCCGCCGACCGGCTGGCCCTGCTGATCGGCTCGCTCACCGCCGTCCACGCCCGCAATCCCCTGACCACCCGCGTCATGGACGGCGAGCTGCGCTCCCTGACGCCGGGCTCGGCCGCCCACGACGAGATCATCGCCCTGCGCGACGTGTACGAGGCCCACTGGAGGCGCACGCTGGCCGACGGCGTCGCCGGGGGCACGTTCCGCGTCGCCGACCAGAAGCTGACCCGTCTCGCCCTGATGTCGATGTGCACCGGCACCAGCGAGTGGTACCGCCCCGACGGGGACTCCACGCTGGAGCAGGTGTGCGCCGAGTTCGTCACGATCGGCCTGGCCGCCGTACGCGCCCCCGCCCAGGTCACGACAAGTCCTGACTACTCCCTGCTGCCCGACTTCCCGTGGGAGCCGCCGGATGCACACAACGATCCCCGACCTGATGAGGCACGCCGCTAGAACGTACGGCACGCGCGAGTTCCTCCGCTTCCCCGACACCTCGCTGACCTTCGACGCCGCGGACACGCAGTCGGACCGCCTGGCCGCGGCCCTGACCGGCCAGGGCGTGCGCCCGGGCGACCGGGTGGCGATCATGCTGGACAACGTGCCGGAATGGCCGCTGAGCTGGCTCGCGATCCTGAAGGCCGGGGCGATCGCGGTCCCGGTGAACGTCCGCTACCAGGCGGCCGACCTGGCTCACGTGCTCGACGACTCGGGCGCGGTGCTGACACTGACCACGGACGACCACGCCGCGATCAACCCGGGCCCGTGCCACGACCCGCGGTCCCTGATCCGGCAGGCGGGCGACCGGAGCCCTCTGGTCACCGTCAAAGCCGATGATGTCGCCAATTTTCAGTACACGTCGGGCACCACGGGATTCCCCAAGGCCTGCATGCTCACCCACGACTACTGGCTCAGGACCGCCCAGATCGTCGCCGACCAGGCAGGCCTTCGCCCCGACGACGTCGTGATCATCGCCCAGGCGTACTCGTACATGGACCCCCAATGGGTCACCGTGCTCTGCCTCGCCGGCGGCATCCCCCTCGTGGTGCTCCCCCGCTTCTCCGCCTCCGGCTTCTGGAACTCGGCCAGGGAGCACGGCGCGACGCTCACGTACGTGCTCGGCACCATGCCCCTGCTGCTGCACAAGCAGCCGCCCCACCCGCGTGACCGCGACAACCGCATGCGGCTCGTGCTCTGCTCGGGCATCCCGCCCGAGTTGCACCGCACGTTCGAGGAACGCTGGGGCGCGCCGTGGCGCGAGCTCTACGGCTCCACGGAGAGCGGCCCCGACCTGGTGGTGCCCGTCGGCGCGGACGACACGGTCGGCACCGGCGCCATGGGCGTCGCGCCCCCGGGCAAGGAGGTCGAGCTCGACGACAACGGCGAGATCCTGGTCAGGGGCGTGCCCATGATGAAGGGTTACTGGAACCATCCGGAGGCGACCATGCACGCCTTCAGAGGCGGCTGGTACCACACGGGCGACCTGGGCATCCGCGACGACCACGGCTACGTCCGCCACGCCGGGCGGCTGAAGGACATGGTGCGCAGAGGCGGCGAGAACATCTCCTGCGCCGAGGTCGAGCGGGTGCTCACCCAGCACCCGGCGGTCCTGCAGGCGGCGCTGGTGCCCATCCCCGACGACCTGTGGGGCGAGCTGCCCAAGGCGTTCCTCCAGCTCCGCCCCGGGCACGCCCCCGACGCCCGGACCGCCATGGAGGTCATCGAGCACGCCAGTGGCCGGCTGGCCCGCTTCAAGATCCCCGCGTACGTGGAGTTCGTCGAGTCGTTCACGCTCACCCCGTCGGCCCGAATCGAGAAACGCCACCTGCTCCACCCCGAACGCGACCAGCGCGCCGCTCCCGCCATCCCCGTCGGCAAGGAGAGATCATGATCGAAGTGACCGAACGCGACGAGGTGGCGCTGATCACCCTCGCCCGTCCCGCCAAGCTCAACGCCCTCACCTCCGGCATGCGCAGGGACCTCGCGGCGGCCGTACGCGGCCACGGCGACGGCAAGGGTGCCAGGGGCATCGTGGTCACCGGCACGGGCCGGGCGTTCTCCGCCGGGGAGGACATCCACCAGGCCGCCGGCCGTTCGCTGGTCGACGAGGTGGCGTCGTTCCACGACATGACCAGGGCCGTGCTGGAGACGCGCGTGCCGGTCGTGGCGGCGGTCAACGGACTGGCCGTCGGCGGGGCCGCCGAGTGGACGCTCTGCTTCGACACGCGCATCGGCACCCCGTCGGCCGACTATTTCCTCCCCGAGAACCACATCGGCCTGTCGGTCTCGAACGCCGCAAGCTACCTGCTTCCCCGCCTGGTGGGCGCGCGGGCGCTGCGGCTGGTGCTCGACTCGACCCGCATGAGCGCGCAGGACGCCCTGGCCGCGGGCCTGCTGGACGAGATCGTCGCCCCGGAGGCGCTGCTCGACGCGGCGATCGCCCGCGTGCACCACTGGACCGCGCCGGGCACGGCCACCGCCGTGCACCTCGGCCTGCTGCGGCCGCCGGTGGGCGAGGTCGAGCGGGCCTTCGAGGCGGAGACGGAGGCGGCCAGGCTCGTGGAGGAGGCGGGCATCGCCCAGGCGGGCATGAAGAGGTTCGTCGACCGTACGCGCCGGCCGGGCCGGAACGCCCCCGGCTAGGCGACGACGATCGCGGCCACCACCAGGGCGATCGCGGCCACCAGCACGGCGATGGAGTCGTAGGACCAGGTGACCCGGGCCGGCGCCGCCTGCTCGTCGCGGCGCCTGGCCGCCTCGGCGCGCTCGCGGATCTGGTCGCCCACCCAGTCGGCGTGGGTTTTGCCCGCGAACGCCTCGACCGCCGCCTGCTCGGACCTGGAGAGCGTCGGCTCGGTCGTGAAACGCCCGCGTTGCTGCCTGGGGGCCCCGCGCCGCTGCGCCTTGGCCCGCTCTCTGGCGCTGCTCATCGGGGTCCACAGCCGCAGCACCCGCTCGTCACCGTGGTGGACGTTGATGGAGTGGGAGACCGTGACGTCGTCGATGGAGGCCCACGGCAGGAACGTGGTGCGGAACGGGTTGCGCCCCACCAGGCCCTCTTCCGTGAACACGGTGGCGGGCCTGAGCGCGATGGCGTAGACCAGCGCCGTCAGCGCCCCCAGCACGGCCAGCGCCACCAGCGACGACTTGCCGGTGTAGTGGGCGATGAGGTCCCATACGTTGAACGCGACGAAGGCCAGCCACACCCACGCCAGGGCGAACGCGGTCCTGGAACGGTAGGACTCTTTCACGGCTGCCACTTGATCTGCGCGAACCCGGGCTTGATCACGCCGTTGATCAGCGCCAGCCGCTCGTCGAACGGGATGAACGCCGACTTCATCGCGTTGACCGTGAACCACTGCAGATCGTCCCAGCCGTAGCCGAACGCCTCGACCAGCTTGTGGAACTCCTGCGACACGCTCGTCGAGCTCATCAGCCGGTTGTCGGTGTTGACCGTGACCCGGAAGTGCAGCCGCCGCAGCAGCCCGATGGGGTGCTCGGCGATCGACGCGGCGGCGCCGGTCTGCAGGTTGGAGGTCGGGCACATCTCCAGCGGAATGCGCTTGTCGCGCACGTAGGCGGCCAGCCGCCCCAGCTTGGCGGACTCGTCGCCGGCCACGGAGATGTCGTCGATGATGCGCACGCCGTGGCCGAGCCGGTCGGCGCCGCACCACTGGATGGCCTGCCAGATCGACGGCAGCCCGAACGCCTCGCCCGCGTGGATGGTGAAGTGGGCGTTCTCCCGCTGCAGGTATTCGAACGCGTCGAGGTGCCGCGTGGGCGGGTAGCCGGCCTCGGCGCCCGCGATGTCGAAGCCCACGACGCCCACGTCGCGGTAGCGCACGGAGAGCTCGGCGATCTCCATGGAGCGCGCCTGGTGCCGCATGGCCGTCAGCAGGGTGCCGACGTGGATGTCACGCCCTTGCGACCCCTGCCTGAACCCCTCGAGCACGGCCTCGACCACCTGGTCGAGGCTCAGCCCTCTGGAGGTGTGCTGCTCGGGCGCGAAGCGCACCTCGGCGTAGACCACCCCGTCGGCGGCCAGGTCCTGGGCGCACTCGGAGGCGACGCGCACCAGCGACTCGCGCGTCTGCATGACCCCGACCGTGTGGTCGAACGTCTCGAGGTAGCGCTCGAGCGAGCCCGAGTCGGATGCCTCCTCGAACCACTGGCGCAGGTTGTCGGGGTCATGGGTGGGCAGCCGGCCGTAGTCGGTCTCCCGGGCCAGCTCGACGATCGTCTCGGCGCGGAGCCCGCCGTCGAGGTGATCGTGCAGCAACACCTTGGGAGCCCGCCGGATCTGGTCAAGCGTGGGGCTCATCAGGCCATGATATGAGCACCGCCCGGTTCTCCGGGTTACGGCTCAGTCGCGACCGGCCGATTCCGGGCTGAACGCGGGCAGGCACACGGCGATGTATTCAGCCCCTTCGGGGCCGGCGCTGTACCTGACCTTCTCCCCCGGCGAGGTCACCACCGACTGCCCCGCCTCGACCTCGGTCGTGCCCTCCGCGTGCTCCACGATCACCGTGCCGCGCAGGACCACGGTGTACTCGGTGAACGACGGCGTCTGGGCGGGCTCCTCCCAGCCGGCCGGCGCCACCATGCGGGCGATGGAGATCGCCTCGTCGCCGCTGCTGACGCGGCCCACGTGCTCGTCAATGATCTTGCCGCCGGGCACCGGAATGCGGGCGGGGCCGCCCTCGATCTTTCTCACCACCAGCCCAGGCTAGCCCCTGCCGCGGTCCCGCGGCCTGCGGGGCGCCCCCGGCAGAGAAGGCCTTTCCGCGGTCCCGGGGCATGCGGGGCGCCCCCGGCAGAGAAGGCCTTTCCGCGGTCCCGTGGCATGCGGGGTGTCCCGCAGGTCAGTGGGCCACGTCGACGATCAGGCGGCTGGGTGTGCCCTGCTCCTGGATCTGGAACGCGGCCCGCCTGTCCAGCACGAGCCCGATGCCGACGCGGCCCTCGAAGTCGCCGGTCCTGACGACGTCGGTGAGGTTGCGCAGTTTCGCGCGGTAGATCGGGCCGCCCTCCCACGTGGGCGCGCCGTCCTCGTCGTGGGCGTTGGCGGGGAAGAGCGTGACGAGGAGGTACGCGCCGCCGCGGACCTCGATCGGCCGGCCGGAGCCGTCCTCCACGAACTCGTCCACCCATCGCACGTTGTAGCCGGGTATCTCGCCGTCGAGGTCGATGACCACGCGGTCGAACGTCCTGTGCCCGGCGTACCGCACGCCGGTCACGATGGCCAGCTCGATGCCGTCGCGCCGGACGTCCACCTCGGCGGTGCTCGTCGGGACGTTGCGGCCGGGAGTGTCGCGGGCCGTGGTGGACGACCTGGTCGGGCCCGGCGATCCGGGCAGGGCGGTCTGCTGGGCCGGGCCGCAGGCGGTGAGCGCGGCGAGACAGGCCAGCGAGGCCAGGGCGCGCGAGCGCGACGACCGGCGGCCGGGCGGGGATGGCGAGCGCATGCCCGGTAGATGCCCCGCCTCGCCTCGCCGCAAGCCGCGTTTCCGCAGACCGCGCCGCTCTCTCGGGCCTGCGACCGCGCGAAACGCGCAAAGGGCCACGCATCACCCGAGGCCCTTCACGGCCGGGCCGTCCCGTGCGCCCTGGCGCCCGCCGTACGGGCCCGGACATGTCCGAGACAGAGCCGGGCGAGCAACCGTCCCGAAGAACCTATGCAAATGCATGAACCGAGGTGGTACCCTCCGCAACATGGACGAGGAGTACGTGGTCGACACCTGGCACTACGTCCTGAGCAAGCACGCCAAGGCCATGTGCGCCCTGGAGCGCGAGCTGGGCGACCGGCACGGCCTGGGTCCCAGCGAGTTCGAGGTGCTCGACCGGATCGTCCACCACGACAGGAAGCTGCGCATCCAGGAGCTCTGCGACGAGGTCCACCTGAGCCAGAGCGCCCTGTCACGGGTGGTGGCGCGGCTGGAGAAGGCCGAGCTGGTCTCGCGCGGCGTGTGCGACGCCGACCGGCGGGGCGTCTACGTGTGCATCACCGACGCGGGGCGCGCCCGGCACGCCGAGGCCCTCCCCACGCAGCGGGCCGTCCTGCTCCAGGTCTTCGCCGGCGCCCCCGCCCCGGTCGCGCCCGGCGGGGGCGTGGTCACGCGGCGGTGACGCGCTCGATGATCAGTGGAGGCCGCTCCACGTCGGCGGGGCCCACCGCGTAGCCGCCGTCCAGCGCTTCCAGCGCCCGCTCGAAGCGGGCCGTCTCGTCGGCGTGGAGGGTCAGCAGCGGCTGCCCCTCGCGCACCGGGTCACCGGGTTTGGCGTGCAGCGTGACGCCCGCCCCCGCGGACACCGGGTCCTCCTTGCGCGCCCGCCCCGCGCCGAGCCGCCAGGCGGCCAGCCCGACGGCGTACGCGTCGAGCCGGGTCAGCACGCCCGTCGCCGGCGCCTCCACCGTGGTCGTCTCGGCCGCCCTCGGCAGCGGGGCGCCCGGGTCACCGCCCTGGGCGGCGATCATGCGGCGCCAGGCGTCCATCGCCGAGCCGTCGGCCAGCGCCTTCGCCGGGTCCTTCCCGGACACCCCGGCGGCGGCCAGCATCTCCCGCGCCAGGCGTACGGTCAGCTCCACCACGTCGGCGGGCCCTCCGCCGGCCAGGACCTCGACGGCCTCCTCGACCTCCAGGGCGTTGCCCACGGCCCGCCCGAGCGGCCGGTCCATGGCCGTCAGCAGCGCGACCGTGCGCACGCCCGCGTCCGTGCCGAGCGCGACCATGGTCTCGGCCAGCTCCCTCGCCGTCTCCGTGGTCTTCATGAAGGCCCCCGAGCCGACCTTCACGTCGAGGACGAGCGAGCCGGTGCCCTCGGCGATCTTCTTCGACATGATCGAGGAGGCGATCAGCGGGATCGACTCCACGGTGCCGGTGACGTCGCGCAGGGCGTACAGCTTCTTGTCGGCGGGCGCGAGGCCCGAGCCCGCGGCGCAGACGACCGCCCCGGCCTCGCGCAGGACGTGCAGCATCTCGTCGTTGGACAGCGAGGCGCGCCAGCCGGGGATCGACTCGAGCTTGTCGAGCGTGCCGCCGGTGTGGCCGAGGCCGCGGCCGGACAGCTGCGGCACGTACGCCCCGCACGCCGCCACGAGCGGCGCCAGCGGCAGCGTGATCTTGTCGCCGACCCCGCCAGTCGAGTGTTTGTCGGCCGTCGGCCGGTCGAGGGCGGACCATTCCATGCGCTCGCCCGAACGGATCATCGCCTGGGTCCAGGCGGCGATCTCGCGCCGGTCCATTCCGTTCAGCAGGATCGCCATGGCCAGCGCGGACATCTGCTCGTCGGCCACGCCGCCGCGGGTGTAGGCGTCGATGACCCAGTCGATCTGGGCGGTGGTCAGCTCGCCGCCGTCGCGCTTGGCGCGGATGACCTCGATCGCGTCCATCACGAGCTCCGGCTGAGGTCGTGCGGGCCGAACGCGTACGGCAGGATCTCACCCATCGGCTTCGGCCCGTCGACGGTCTCGACCAGCAGGTCGTCGCCGCCGAACTCGTAGAGGAGCTGACGGCAGCGCCCGCACGGCATCAGCAGCTCGCCATGGCCGTCGACGCAGGTGAAGGCCACCAGCCGGCCGCCGCCCGACTGGTGCAGCGCCGACACCAGGCCGCACTCGGCGCACAGGCCGACGCCGTAGGAGGCGTTCTCGACGTTGCAGCCGGTGACCACCCGGCCGTCGTCGACCAGCGCCGCGGCCCCCACGGGGAACTTGGAATAGGGCGCGTACGCGTTGCGCATGGCCTCGGCGGCCCTGGCGCGGAGGCTCTCCCAGTCGATGCTCAATGTTGCTCCCCCCTGCGGTAGCTCACGCCGTCGGCCTTGGGCATGCGCAGCCGCTGCGAGGCGACCAGCAGCACGATCAGCGTGAGCACGTGCGGCGTGATGAAGACGAACTCGTTCGGCAGCTGGTCGACGGTCAGCCAGAGCCAGAACAGCACGACCATACCCGCGGCGGCGGCGGCCATCATCGTGTACTGCCTGGCGCCCCTGGTCACCATCTCGGCTGGTTCGCCCGACGCCAGCAGGCGGCGTACCTGCTGGCCGAGGTAGATGAGCAGCAGCACCGCGCCGAACAGGAAGAACGACGTGACCGCCCCCGAGCTGCGCAGTTGCAGGCCGTCGGCGTAGCCGAACAGTGCGGCGCCGGCCGCGAGCCCGCCGGGGCGCCAGTTGCCGAAGATCATGGCGGCCAGGCCGATGAAGCCGCGGCCCGCCGTCTGCCCCTCCACGTACTTGGTGGAGACGAAGACGAGGAACACGCCGCCGAGCCCGGCGAACGCGCCGGAGATGACGACGGCGACGTACTTGATCAGATAGACGTTCACGCCGAGCGACTCGGCTGCCCACGGGTTCTCGCCCGCCGAGCGCAGCCGCAGGCCGAAGGCCGTGCGCCAGAGCACGAAGAACGTCAGCGGCAGCAGGAGGACGGCCAGGACCACCAGCATGTTGACGTTGTGGGTGAGCCCGCGCAGGATGCCCGCGAGGTCGGACAGCAGGAACCAGTGGGTGCTCTCCAGCCGCCCGAGCAGGTCTGGCCCGTCCGACAGCAGCGGCAGGCTGACCCGCGGCGGCGGTGAGGTGATCGCGGGTGAGCTGGTGATGCCCGCGCCCGCCTCCGCCGCCTGAGTGCCCTCCTTGTAGAGCACCTCCGACAGGAAGCGGGTGACGCCGGGGCCGAGCAGGTTGATCGCGACGCCGCTGATGATGTGGTCGACGCCGAACGTCACGGTGGCGATCGCGTGCAGCAGGCCGCCGAGCGCGCCGCCGAGCAGGCCCGCGACCAGCGCGGCCACGGCGCCCCACTGGTATCCGGCCCAGCCGGCGAACCAGGTGCCGAGCACCATCATGCCCTCGAGGCCGATGTTGACCACGCCGGCCCGCTCGGCCCACAGCCCGCCCAGCCCGGCCAGGCCGATCGGCACCGCGAGCAGCAGCGCGGCGGCGAACGTGCCGGACGAGGTGATGTCGTCGTAGCCCGACACGAGCCGGACCAGCGACAGCAGCAGGAGGAGCACGGCGACGCCGACGAGCGCCACGTGGTATTTCCCGACCCTGGTCATGCTCCCACCTCAACCGGAGAGTTCCTGCCGAGCTGCCGGGCGGCCCTGCGTTCTTCGAGTCTGAGCGCGAGGCGGTTGGTCACCTCGTTGGCCACGACGACCAGCAGGACGATCACGCCCTGGATGATCGTGATGACGGACGGCGGCACCTCCGCGATCTGCAGCGCGCCCTGCGCCCGGTCGAGGAACGCGAACAGCAGCGCGGCGATCGCGATGCCCACGGGCTTGTTCCTGCCGAGCAGCGCCACCGCGATGCCGAGGAAGCCGAGCCCGGGGGTGAAGTTGGAGTTGAAGGCGCCCCGGTCGCCGAGGATCTCGGGAAGGCCGATGAGCCCGGCGATCGCGCCGGACATCACCATCGCCGCGATCACCATCGTCTTGGGGTTGACGCCGGAGGCGAGCGCGGCCGGGCCGTTGAGCCCGCTGGCCTTGACGTCGAAGCCGAACCGGGTGCGTTCGAGCACCACCCAGACCACCAGGCCGAGCACGACCGCCACGAGCAGGAATCCCCAGACTCCGCCGCCCCGGGTGGGCGGGAGCACGCCGAACCAGTCGAAGAAGAAGTTGAGGTTGGGGAACATGGCCGATTCGGGGAGATCCGGGGTCGTGGTGGTGAGCTCGCCCTCGGCGCGCTGCCCCGCGAACGGGCCGCGCACGAGGTAGGAGGTCAGGTTGATCGCGATGTAGTTCAGCATGATCGTGGCGATGACCTCGTTCACGCCCCTGGTCACCTTCATGACCGCGGGGATGAGCGCGTAGAGGCCGCCGACGACCGCGGCGACCAGGATGATCACCGTGATCTGGATCGGCTTGGGCGCCGTGAACGTCGAGCCCACGTAGGCCGCGCAGATGGCCGCCAGACGATATTGGCCTTCCACGCCGATGTTGAAGAGGTTCATGCGGAAGCCCACGGCCACCGCCAGACCGGCGATGAACAGCGGCACCGCGCGGTTGAGGAAGGCCGCGATGCCGTTCGACTGCGACCGGGCGCTCGCGCCGAAGTCGAAGAAGGCGGCGAACGCGGCGAGCGGGTCGGCTCCCGCGGCGACGATGGCGACACTGCAGATCGCGATCGCCAGGACGATGGCGACGGCGGCGCCGGCGACGGTGAACAGCGCCCGGTTGAGCCCCGCGGGCATCACGACTCCTCAGTGCCGGCGATCGCGCCGGTCATGTAGCCGCCCAGCCGCTCGGGCGTGATGTCGGACGGGTCGAGCGCGGCCACGAGGCGGCCGCGGTAGATCACCTGGATGCAGTCGGACAGGCCGATCAGCTCGTCGAGGTCGGCGGAGATGAGCAGCACGGCCAGCCCGGCCGCCCTGGCCTCGCGCAGGTGGTCCCAGATCGCTGCCTGGGCGCCGACGTCCACGCCTCGGGTGGGGTGGGCGGCGATGAGGAACAGGGGCTCGCCGCTCATCTCGCGGCCCACGATCAGCTTCTGCTGGTTGCCGCCGGACAGCGCCAGGGCCAGCGTGTCGACGCCGGGCGTGCGTACGTCGTAGTCCTCGATGATGCGCCAGGTGTCGGCCCTGGAGGCCCGCCGGTTGATCCAGATGCCGCTGCGCGCGGGTCGCCTGGTCTGGTGGCCGAGCACGCGGTTCTCCCACAGCGACGCCTCCAGCAGCAGCCCCTGGCGGTGGCGGTCTTCCGGGATGTAGCCGATGCCGGCCTCCCGGCGTCTCAGCGTGGACCAGCCGCTGAGGTCCTGCTCGCCCAGCGCGATGCCGCCGTGCGCCGGGCGGATGCCCATGATCGCCTCGATCAGCTCGCTCTGGCCGTTGCCCTCGACGCCGGCCAGGCCGAGGATCTCGCCCTTGTGGATGTCGAACGACACGTCGTCGAGGAGCAGCCGCCTGCCCTCCTCGCGCAGCAGGTCGACGTAGCGCTCGACCGGCATGCCCTTGGGCGCGGCGCGGTGGCCGTCGGCCTCCATGGTGAGGTGCGACACCTTCAACATCACCGTGTCGGTCACCGTGGACTCGCGCGTCTCGGGCGTGGGCAGCTCGCTGCCCACCATCAGCTCGGCGAGCTGCCGGGCGGTCACCTCGTGGGGATCGACGCTCGCGACGGTCGTGCCGCGCCGGATCACGGTGATCTCGTCGGCGATGTCGAGCACCTCGTCGAGCTTGTGGGAGATGAAGATGACCGTCAGGCCCTCGGCCGTGAGCTCGCGCAGGTTCTGGAAGAGCTCGTCGACCTCCTGCGGGACGAGTACGGCGGTCGGCTCGTCGAGGATGAGGATGCGGGCGCCCCGGTAGAGGACCTTGAGGATCTCCACGCGCTGGCGGTCGCCGACGCCGAGGTCCTCCACCAGCCTGCCGGGGTCGACGCGCAGGCCGTGGGCGGCGGCCAGCTCGGTGATGCGCTTCGTGGCCGCGCCGACGTCGAGCCTGCCGGCTTTCGTCGGTTCGGCGCCGAGAACGATGTTCTCCAGCACGGTGAAGTTGTCGGCCAGCATGAAGTGCTGGTGGACCATGCCGATGCCGGCGTCGATGGCGTCGCTCGGCGAGCGGAAGCTGACGTCCTTGCCGTCGACCTTGATCGTGCCCTCGTCCGGCTTCTGCATGCCGTAGAGGATCTTCATCAGCGTCGACTTGCCGGCGCCGTTCTCCCCCACGATGGCGTGCACCGTGCCCTGCCGGACGGAGATGCGGATGTCATGGTTGGCGACGACGCCAGGGAAGCGCTTGGTGATGCCCTCGAGCTCGACGGCGGGTCTCGCCGCGTCGAGGGTGTCCGAGCTCATGTGCTCACCGCTCCCAGATCGTTGGTCGGTGCTGGCTCACTTCGCCTCTCCTAGAAGCAGGGCGGCATAGGCGAAGGCCCGAAGTTGCGGACTCCGGGCCCTCGCGTCGGTCATGTCCCTGATTACGGCTTGGACGGGACCGTGATCTTGCCGTCGACGATGTCCTTCTTGGCCGCGTCGAGCTTGTCCTTGATGTCGTCGATCTCGCCGCCCGTGGTGGCCAGTCCGACGCCGTCGACCTTGAGGTCGTAGGTGATGTTGGTGCCGCCCTTGGCTCCGCCCTGGAAGGCCTTGATGAACTCGAACACGCCGACGTCGACGCGCTTGAGCATCGAGGTCATGATGACCGACTGGAGGTTGCTCTCCTTGACCGTCTGGCGCTGGTCGGAGTCGACGCCGATGGCCTTCTTCTTGGCCGCGGCGGCCGCCTGGAACACGCCGAGGCCGGAGTCTCCGGCGGCGTGGTAGACGATGTCGGCGCCGTCCTGGAACATCTTCTCGGCCGCGACCTTGCCCTTGTCGGGGGCCTTGAAACCGGAGAAGTCGCCGTCAGGGGTCAGGTACTTCACGTCGATCTTGATGTCCGACTTGACCGACTTCACGCCGGCCACGAAGCCCGCCTCGAACTTCTTGATCAGGTCGTTCTCGACGCCGCCGACGAAGCCGACGTGGCCGCTCTCCGCCTTGGTCGCGGCCGCGACCCCCGCCAGGTAGGAGCCCTGCTCCTCGGCGAACAGCAGGCCGGTCACGTTGGGCGCGTTGGAGGCGGAGTCGACGACCGCGAACTGGATGTCGGGGTATTCCTCCGCGGTCTTCTTGATGTCCTCGCCGTAGGCGAAGCCGACGCCGATGATGGGGTTGTAGCCGGCGTCGGCCAGCTGGCGCAGCAGGTCGCCGCGGTTGGAGCCGTCGGAGGCCGGGCTCAGCTCCTTGATCTCGGCGCCGAGTTCCGTCTTGGCCTTCTCCAGGCCCGCGTACGCCGCGTCGTTGAACGACTTGTCGCCGCGCCCGCCGATGTCGAAGGCGAGCCCGACCTTGAGCGTGCCCTCGGACTCGCCGGCCGGCGCCTCGCTCGCCGTGGTGCCCCCACCTGTGTCGCCGCCGCAGGCGGCCGCTGCCATGAGGATGACGCCGGCCACCGTGCCGACCGCCATCCTGCTGAATCGCTTGCCGAGCAAGGCGACTCCTTCCATTTCCCCGCCGTCTTCCTCCGCTGCGAGTTCGTCGCGCGCGCCAAGGAGCGTACGGCACCTGCACGGAAGATAGTTGGTTGACCAGGGCAGACCAAACCAGCACACAGGGTCGCAACCGCTCCGTTATCGACATCAAGCGCGTCCGTGACCTGAAGCGGGCGTCAGGGCCGGGAAAAGTTTTGCTCAAGTTTGGGTCTCGATCACCCTTGCCCCCAAGCAGATCATGGCGGACATTCCCAGCGACGGCGGAAATTTCCTATCGGAGCACCGTATGCATCCTTGCAAGGTCCTGTCCGTGCCCCTGGTCGCGTTACTCGTCGCGACCTTGACCGGCACCCCGCCCGCCACAGCCGGCACTCCCGCCATCAAGATCGACGGCAACGCCACCCAACCGATCTTCTCCAGGGCCGACGCCATCGCGCAGACCGTGTTCGTCGAGGTCGAGGGGACCGACAGCGACGACGACGGCAAGCCGGACCGCGTCGCCGTGGACATCCTGCGGCCCAAGGAGACCGACGAGGGCCTGAAAGTCCCCGTGATCATGGAGGCCAGCCCCTACTACGCCGGCGGCAACGACGTCTCCAACCACCCCGTGGACGTCGACGAGAACGGCAACCCGCTGCCCGGCCTGCGGGCCGACGCGGCCAAGACGGTGCCCCAGCCCTTCGACGGCTACTACGACAACTACTTCGTCCCGCGTGGCTACGCCATCGCCCTGGTGGAGAACCTCGGCAGCGGACGCGCCACCGGCTGCCCGACCTCCGGAGACCGCAACGAGACGGCCGGGCCCAAAGCCGCGATCGACTGGCTGAACGGCCGCGCCAAGGGCTTCGACGCCGACGGCGAGCCCGTCGAGGCCACCTGGTCCACCGGCAAGGTCGGCATGATCGGCGTCTCGTACAACGGCACGCTGCCGAACGCGGTCGCCGCGACCGGGGTCAAAGGGCTGGAGACGATCGTCCCGATCGCCGCGATCTCCAGCTGGTACGACTACTACCGCGCCAACGGCGGCGTCCTCGCGCCGGGCGGATTCCAGGGCGAGGACCTGGACGTGCTCGCTAAATACGTACTGACCAGGGAGAACGGCCAGGAGGTCTGCGGCGCGCTGATGGACCGGCTCACCACCGAGCAGGACCGGGTCACCGGCGACTACAGCCCGCTCTGGGACGCCCGCAACTACATGAACGACGTCGGCAAGGTCAGGGCGAGCGTCTTCCTCGTGCACGGGCTCAACGACTGGAACGTCAAGACCAAGCAGTTCGCGCAGTGGTGGTACGCCCTGGCCAGGCGGGACGTGCCGCGCAAGATCTGGCTGCACCAGGGCACCCACATGAGCCCCTTCAACCTGCGTACCGCCGAGTGGCTGCGGCAGCTGCACGGCTGGTTCGACCACTGGCTGCACGGCATCGACTCCGGCATCATGCGCGAGCCGCAGGCGGACGTGGAGAGCGCGGCCGGCCAGTGGGCCCAGCACGCCTCGTGGCCGCTGCCGGGGACGGCCACGGTGCCGCTCTGGCTGGGCTCGGGCGCGAAGCTGAGCCTGCTGCCGCACCCGCTGTCGCGCAAGGAGTCGTTCACCGACCAGAAGTCCAGGACGGCCGAGCAGCTCGTGGAGGCCACGGGGACCGATCCGAACCGGCTGGCGTACACGACCGGCACGCTCCCCGCCGACGTGCGCGTCTCCGGCACGCCCACGGTCTCGGTGCGGGCCGCGCTGAAGGACGGCGCGTCGCCGTACCTGACGGCGTTGCTGGTGGACTACGGCACGGACGAGCGCCCGAACGGCACCCTCGTCTCGACCGGCCAGAGCTACTGCTACGGCGAGAGCGTCCCCGACGACTCGGGCTGCACGACGCTGAGGAGGCTCGGCACCGCCGTGACCCCCTACAAGATCGTCACCCGGGGCTGGCTGGACGTGCGCAACCGGCACCGCCCGGACCGGACCGAGCCGCTGCGGCCCGGCAAGGAGTACGGCTTCACCTGGGACTTCCAGCCGACCGACTACGTGTTCAAGAAGGGGCACCGGCTGGGCCTGGTGATCATCTCGACCGACGTCGACTACACCCTGCGTTATCCGCCGGGGACCAGGATCACGGTCGCGCCGGGGCGCTCGTCGCTCCGGCTGCCCGTGGTGTGGGGCCGGCTGACGTGACCGGCTGATCGGATGGGGCGGCCCGCCGCACTCTGCGGCGGGCCGTCACGCCAGGTTCACGCCAGGGCGGAGGTGATCGAGTCGAGCGGGCCGACCTCCCACAGCGCGGTCAGCGCGGTGGTGGCCATCATGCGCACGCCCATCGAGATCGCCTTCTCGTCGACGTCGAACGTGCCCTGGTGGATGTCGTAGGTGAAGCCGTCGGGCGAGCGCGTGCCGAGGCGGGCGAACGCGCCGGGGATCGACTCGAGATACCAGGCGAAGTCCTCGCCGCCGAGCGACTGCTGCGTCGGGACGACCGCGCCCGCGCCCAGCGCGCGCTCGGCGGCCTCGGTCAGCATCTCGACGCTGACCTCGTCGTTGACCACCGGCGGCACGCCGCGCGTGTAGTCCATCGTGGCCTCGACGCCGTAGGCGCCGGCCACCGACTCCAGCAGCGACTTGATCAGGTCGGGGGCGGCGTGCCAGGCGTTCTCGTCGAGGCAGCGGACCGTGCCCTCGGCGACGCCGTCGTCGGGGATCGCGTTGGCGGCCGAGCCGGCCTCGACCTTGCCCCAGACGAGGCTGAGGGACGAGCGCGGGTCGACGCGGCGCGACAGCGCGGCGGGCAGCTCGGTGAGGATCTTGGCCAGCGCGAAGACGAGGTCGGCGGTCAGGTGGGGGCGGGCGGTGTGACCGCCGGGGCCCGAGACCCTGACGGCCAGCCTGTCGCAGGCGGAGGTGATCGGGCCGTTCTTGAGCCCGACCTGGCCGACGTCGACGCGCGGGTCACAGTGGAGGCCGAAGATGCGGTCGACGCCGCTGATGCCGCCGTGGGCCATGACCTCGAGCGCGCCGCCCGGCAGCTCCTCGGCGGGCTGGAAGATCAGGCGTACGCGGCCGGGCAGCAGGCCGGCGGCGGCCTGCTGGGCGAGGAAGAGCGAGGTGCCGAGCAGGATCGTGGTGTGCACGTCGTGACCGCAGGCGTGGCAGACCCCGGCCACGGTCGAGTGGTAGGAAACGTCCTTCTCGTCCTGCAGCGGCAGCGCGTCGATGTCGGCGCGCAGCGCGATGGTCGGGCCGTCGCCGCTGCCCACGTCGCAGATCAGGCCGGTGCCGCGGGGCAGCACCGAAGGGGCCAGACCGGCGGCCGTGAGCCGTTCGGCGATGCGCTGTGTCGTGCGGTATTCGGCGAAGGCCAGCTCAGGATGCATGTGGAGGTCGCGGCGGAACGCCACGAGATCCTGCTCGCTCTCCGCCAGGAACGCGTCGAGTTCCCCCCGAAGCTCACGTCCCCGCATATGTCACCGTCCCGTCCCAAGGCCGCACTGCCCCGAACGTCTCGGGCAACGCGGCTGATGCGCTGTGAAAACTCGTCCATCCCCGCAAGGGCGCCCGGATCGGGCGGCCGCTCGGCGAAGCAAAACACACCCACTGGTGTCAGGTGCGCGAGATCGTCAGCACGGGCTTGCGTTCGTCAGTCGCGAGTGCCGCCGCGGCCCGGGAGCACAGCGGTCGGCCGTGAGCCCGATGGCGATGCTTCGACTTTATCGCTCCCGTGCGGCCCCTCGGCGACAGATACCCCAAAAGTTAGCCGATGGCATGCCCGTAACCTGGGGTGGGTCACGTTGAGTCAGGGGTTGCGTGATCCCGAAATAGTCACAAGGGATCAGTAGATGGTGACCCGTTGTCGCCAGTTCCAAACGTGGTCAGCGATTCCGAATCCTGTCACCTTCCGTCATGGTCATCACACTTCGACGATGGCTGTCTCTGAGAAGAATGCGTGCTTCACTCGCTATATGATCACTAATATCCCGTTCGGGGAGAAGTATGCTGGGTTGAGCATCTTCGAGCCGGTCGAGGGGACCCTGGTGGTCGTGCCCTCGCTCTCGCTTCCGCAGGACGAGCTCCGCCGCATCACGGGAGTCAGGTCGTACGAGGAGCGCCTGCTCTTCCTGCTGCTCACGCTGCGGGAGCCCGGGGTCAGGGTGATCTATCTCTCCTCCGCCCCCATCGATCCCGACATCATCGACTATTACTTCGGTTTCCTCCCCGACCCTGACGACGCCGCCAAGCGCCTCACGCTGATCACCCTCGACGATCCCTGGTCTCAGCCGTTGACCAGGACCCTGCTCTCCCGCCCCGACGCGATGGAGCAACTGCGATCGGCGATCGACGGTGACGCCTGGCTGGTGCCGTTCGTCCTGAGCGAGCTGGAGGAGGAGCTCGCCTCGTCACTCAACGTGCCCCTCTACGGTCCGGCCACGTCCCTTTCCTATTACGGCTCCAAGAGCGGAGCCCGCGAGGTGGGACATGAGGCGGGCGTGCCGATGCCGCGCGGCTTCGGCGACCTGCGCACCGAGGTCGAGATCGAGGAGGCGATGGAGGGGGTGCCGGGCGAGCGGGTGATCGTCAAGCTGAACGACGGCTACTCCGGGCTCGGCAACGTGATCGTCGACAAGTCCGACAGGTCGCTGACCCGCTTCTCCGCGGCGGGAGAGACCTGGGCCAGCTACATCGCCAAGATCCAGGAGCGCGGCGCGGTGGTCGAGGAGTACATCGAGCACCGGCCGCTCTACTACCCGAGCGCGCTCGCCTGCATCACGCCGGGCGGGGACGCGCGCGTGCTGGCCACGCACGACCAGATCCTCGGCGGCGACAGCGGCCAGGTCTACCAGGGCTGCACGTTCCCCGCGGCGGAGGAGTACCGCTCCGAGGTGGGCGCGTCGGCGGGCCGGATCGCCCGCGCCCTGGCCGAGCGGGGCGTGGTGGGCGTGTTCGGGATGGACTTCTTCGCGCTCAAGGCCGACGCCGGGTACGCGGCGCTGCTGTGCGAGATCAACCTGCGGATCGGCGGGACCACGCACCCGTTCGGCGCGGCCATGTTGACGACCGGGGCCGCGTACGATCCGGCCACCGGTCTCCTCATGTCCGGAAATCAGCCGAAGTTCTACACCGCGACCGACAATTGCGCTTCGGTCTGCCTGCGCGGTCGCACCCCCGGCGAGATCGTCAGGACCGCCGAGCGGCTCGGGGTCGGGTTCGACCCCGAGCGGCGCACCGGGAACGTCTTCCACCTGCTCGGCGCCGTGCCCGAGCACGGCAAGCTGGGCTTCACCTCGATCGGGAACTCACGGGAGGAGGCCGACGAGCTGCACGCGCTCACCCGGCGTCTCTACTGCGGCCCGTGACCGAGCGGGGCGCCGCTGCCCGAGCCGCCACCCGGGTCGCCGCCTGTGCCGCCGCGCAGGCCGCGCCAGCCGATGACCGCCAGGATGACGGCGAGCACGACGTTCACCACGACGAGGATGCCGTGCACCACGTAGAAGCTGGTCGGATGGCCGTCGGCCAAGTTAAACCCCAGGTTCACCCACTCGAAGATCATGAAAACGCCGAGGACGATGAGGAATCCGGCGATCTTTCGTGACATGCCCATCTCTCTAGTATCGAAGGTGGATCTCCGGGGGATGTGTCGCCACATGGGCATTCACACGGAGCTACGCTGAGACCGCCATGTGGACCAAAATCGTGCCAATTGCGGCATTCATCACCTCTGTCTCGCTCACCGGCGGGACCTCGTACGCCGCACCGACGGCACCGGTCGGCGGCGAGGCGCTCGGCAGCCATGGCCTGGTGTCGCCCGAGGGCGTCAAGAAACCTCCCAAGAGCAAGGCTACGTCGTACGTCATCGCGGACGTCACCACGGGGAACGTGCTCGCGGCGAAGGACGCCCACGGGCGTTACCTGCCCGCCAGCACGCTCAAGGCGCTGACCGCGCTCACCCTCATCCCCAAACTCGACAAGGACCGCGTGATCCGGCCGAGCCGCAACGCCTGCAACCAGGAGGGCAGCGCGGTCGGCCTGTCCGTCAAGGCGAAGTACAAGGTCGAGGACCTGTTCAGGGGCCTGATGATGTCGTCGGGCAACGACGCTGCCATGGCCCTGGCCGAGACGAACGGCGGCCTGGACAAGACCATGCGCGACATGAACGCCGAGGCCAAGCGGCTGCAGGCGAACGACACGGTGGCCAAGACGCCCAGTGGCCTGGACAAGCCGGGGCAGAGCAGCTCGGCCTACGACCTGGCGCTGATCGCCCGCGCCGGGCTGGCCAACCCCGACTTCAAGCGCTATATCAGCACGAAGACCGCGAACTTCCCCGCGCCCAAGGGCAAGCACTACCAGATCAGCAATCACAACAAGCTGCTCTGGCGCTACAAGGGCATGATCGGCGTCAAGAACGGCTGGACCTCGAAGGCCAGGGCCAGCTTCGTCGGCGCGGCCACCCGTGGCGGCCACACGATCGTGGTGAGCATCATGCGGCACGAGGGCTTCTTCTGGGACGAAGTGGCCAAGCTGCTCGACTGGGGCTTCTCCGTGCGCGGCAAGGCGACGCCGGTCGGGAAGCTCGTCGACCCGCTCCCCGACCCGCAGGCCGCGCCCCAACCGCAGGCCTCCACGTCCGTCACGCCCGCCGCCCAGCCGGCGCTGCTGGACCGGGCCGCCTCGAAGCAGACCGACTCCACCAGGACCGTCGGGGCGCTCGTGATCGGCGGCGGGCTGCTGTTCGGCCTGATCTGGCTCGCGTACGGGATCCGCCGCAAGCGCGGCAGGTCACGGCTCTGACGACGTGCCCGACGTGGGCACCGGCGACGGGGCCGGCGGCGGGCTGAACCCCGCCGTCGACGTCCACGCGGCGACGAACAGCACGAGCCTGGCCGAGAAGTTGATCCAGACCAGCAGGCCGACGATGACGGTGAACGCGCCGTAGACGGGGTTGCTCAGCGTATGCCCGAGCAGCAGGGTCGCCGCCTGCTTGAGCAACCCGAACCCGATGGCGCCGAGCAGCGCGCCCTTGGCGATCGTCCGGAACGGCAGCCCCGCCTTGGCCACCCACCCGAGCAGGATCAGGAACAGCAGCCAGTCGGCGCCCACGCTCGCCACCACTCCCGCGATCCTGAGCCCGAGCGTCACCAGCACGGACGAGTCGCCGAACAGGACGTGCAGCACCCTGTCCGTGGCCGTGGTGGCGAACCCGGCCACCAGCACCGAAAGGATCATCGTCGCCCCGACGATGACGAGCGAGGCGAGGTCGCGCAGCTTGCCGGCGACGAAGCCGAGCGGTGGCGCGGTCGTCATCGACATCTCGCGCAACGCCTCGCGCAACGCGTCGAGCGCGCCGAGCCCGGCGTAGAGGAGACCGAGCAGGCCGATGATCCCGGCGGTCTCCCTGGCCTGGGCGATGCCCTCGAGGTCGAGCTGGGAGGCCAGACCGGGCAGCCGCTCGGCGATCGCCCGCTGCAGCGCGTCGCGGGTGGCGTCGCTGGTCGCCACCACGAACCCGAGCACCGCGTACGACAGCGCGAGGAGCGGGAAGAAGGACAGGAACGCGAAGTAGGTGACCGCGCCGGCCAGCCGGTCGCCCGACTGGAGCTGGTAACGCTGCACCGCCCTGATGAGGTGGTCGATCGACGGCCGGCGGACCCGCCAGTCGTCCACCTTGCGCCGGCTCCAGGCCTTCACCGGCTCGATGCGCTCCGCCAGACTCGCCATCTCACTCTCATTCCCTGGACGATCAGCCTCTCACGGCAGTGCCCGCCGCGGTGCCCCCCGCACTGCCCGGCTGGACCTCCTCTGAGCAGGGCAGAATCCAGGACAGGCGATCTTCGTGAGCCCTAGCCTGTGCAGTCAGGACCGACCCAGGAGGCGCCACGCCCATGGCCGAAATCAGCACCGGGCAGATGGTCAGGCTCCAGCGCGAACGAAGGGGCATGAGCACCACCGCGCTGGCGACCCAGTCCGGCTGCACCGCCAGGCACATCGAGCTGATCGAACACGGCAAACGCACCCCGTCACTCCCCCTCCTGCGGGAGATCGCCAAGGTGCTCGGCGTACGCACCACGGTCCTTTTAGGAGAGACGCCGCGCGACTCCCACGAGCCCAGCCGCCCGCAGATCCGCGACATCGAACGTGCCCTGTTCACCTGCCGCACGCTGACCCCCGACCTCGAACCGCCCGACGCCGAGCAGCTCACCGAGCGCGTCGCGGCGGCCCGCAACGCCTGGTTCGCCTCGACCCGCCGCTACTCGATCCTGATGGCGGCCCTGCCCTCGCTCGTCTCCGACGCCGAGAACCTCGCGCTCGAACGCACCCCGGGCTCCTACAGCGTCGCCACCGACGCGTACCTGCTGGCCCGAGGCGTGCTCAAACATCTGGGCCGGGTGGACCTCGCCCACCTCGCCGCCGATCGGGCCATGCGCTTCGCCGAGGAGTCGGCCGATCCGCTGATGACGGCGTGGGCGTACTGGAGCCTGGGGCAGTCGATGTTGTCCGACGACATGCACCAGATCGCGTACGACGTCGCCCGGCGGGGCCTCGAAGTGCTCGAACCCCACGTCGCCGACGGCGACGACCGCCACAGGAAGGCACTCGGCGCGCTGCACCTGCTCGCCGCCGTCGGCGCGGCCCGCTCGGGCGACGACGACGAGGCCAGGGAACGGCTGCGCGGTCCCGCCACGCAGCTCGCGGAGCGGGTCCACGAGAGGTCGGACGGCTACGACCTGGCCTTCTTCGGGCCCACCAACGTCGCCATCCACATGGCCAGCATCGAGAACGACGCCGGCCGCCCCGACGCCGTGCTGCGCATCGCCGACGACATCGACCTGCGCCGCACGCCGTCCATCGAGCGGCGGACCACCCACCTCGGCCACGTGGCCCGCGCCTGCGAGGACCTCGGCGACGACGCCGCCAGCCTGCTCCACCTGCTGCGCCTCGAGCGGGAGAGCCCCGAGGAGCTCGACCACAAGCCGCTGCTGAGAGAGATGGTCCGGGCGCTGGCACGGCGGGCGCGGCCCTCGTGGGCGCCGGAGGTCCGGTTCCTGGCCGAGCGGCACGGAATCCTGATCTGAGGAACGAACTCTGAGTTCGGTCCATGCGAACTGGGAGATCCTTCGCCTCAGTTCGTCACCGTGCGGCGTCCGGATGCCACTCTGCGTTCATGACCTCAGCGCCGAGTGCCGATCTCGTCATGGAAAAGCTGCTCCAGGAGGCGGTGCGCGAGTTTCCCGGCTGGGATTTCGACCGCGACCCCTCCGGCTGGACGGCCGTCCGCGGCGAGACGCGGTTCACCCGGCCGAGCCTGGCCGCCCTGCGGGCGCTGCTGCGGGTGCACCGGGTCGTGCGGCGCGGCTGACCCCCGCGCGCCAGGTCGTTCACGCCTCCCATGGGAGAGGCAGGAAATCTCCAAGGCACTTCGCGGCGCGGTTGGCCGGTGACCCGGACGGGGATGTTCGGGAGCCCGACCCGGCGTTCACGCGGGGTTCGGCGGGTTCGCTGATCACCGTCCGAGGAGATCACCATGAACGATCAGCGGTTCGGCGTCCACTCCGAGGTGGGCACGCTGCGCAAGGTCATCGTGCACCGGCCGGAGCTCAGCCTCAGGCGGCTCACCCCGTCCAACAGCGACCAGCTGCTGTTCGACGACATCCTCTGGGTCGAGCAGGCGCAGCGGGAGCACGACGCGTTCGTGGCCCTGATGCGCGAGCGCGGCATCGAGGTCTATTACCACCAGCAGTTGCTGGCCGAGGCCCTCGACACGAGCTTCGACGCCAAGTGGCACGCCATCGAGGAGACCGTCACCCACCTGACGGTGGGCCCGATCCTCGTCGACCCCGTCAGGGAGACCCTCGCCGGGTGGAGCGGCGACAGGCTCGCCGCCCATCTGATCGGCGGCCTGACCAAGGAGGAGTTCGGGACGGCCGCGCTGGAGCATTCCTCGCTGGTCGCAGCGGCGGGCGAGAGCGGGGAGTTCATCCTGCCGCCGCTGCCCAACTCGCTCTACCAGCGCGACCCCTCGGCCTGGTTGTACGGCGGCGTCTCGCTGAACCCGATGTTCTTCCACGTCCGGCTGCTGGAGACGATGAACCAGTCCACGATCTACCACCACCATCCGATGTTCGCGCGGCGGGACTTCGGCTTCTGGTATCCGTTCGCGGGCGACGACCAGCGCTTCGACGAGGAGGACTACGGCACGGCGGCGATGGAGGGCGGCGACATGATGCCCATCGGCAACAGGACGGTGGCCGTCGGCATCAGCCAGCGCACCACCACGCGCACCATCGAGCACCTGGCGCTGTCGTTGTTCGCGGCGGAGGTGGCCGAGCGGGTCATCGCGGTCCACGTGCCGAAGAGCCGGTCGTACATGCACCTGGACACCGTCTTCACGCTGCTCGACGTCGACAAGGCCACGGCGTATCCGCCGTTCCTCGAGTCGGCGACCACCTACTCGCTGCGGCCGGGCGACAAGCCGGGCACCCTCGACGTGCGCCGCGACACCGGCTTCGTGGGCGCGCTGGAGGAGTCGCTGGGCCTGGCCCGCCTGGACGTCATCCCCACCGGCGGCGACGACCACCAGCGGGCCCGCGAGCAGTGGGACTCGGGCAACAACTTCTTCGCCCTGGCCCCCGGGGTCGTGGTCGGCTACCGCAAGAACCAGTTCACCAACCGCAAGCTGCGCGAGCACGGCGTCGAGGTCATCGAGATCGACGGTTTCGAGCTGGGCAAGGGCCGTGGGGGCGCGCGCTGCATGACCTGCCCCATCCTGCGCGACGACGTCTGAGGACCCGCCGCACCCCCGGCGGGCCTGTCGTCGTGGAGCCGTCCCTACAGCGTGGGCAGGAAGCCGACCCGGTCGCGGACCTGGGCCATCGTCTCCCTGGCCACCGCCGACGCGCGCTCGGCGCCGATCGCGAGCATCCGGTCGAGCTCCTTCTCGTCGGACAGCAGCTTCTCCGTGCGCTCCCTGATCGGGGAGAACGCCTCCACGACCGCCTCGGCCACGTCCTTCTTGAACGTGCCGTAGCCCTGCCCTTCGTAGCGGGCCACCAGGTCGGGGATGGACGTGCCGGTCAGCGCCGACTGGATGCGCAGCAGGTTGCTGATGCCCGGTTTGTTCTCCTCGTCGAACAGGACCTCCGAGCCGGTGTCGGTCACCGCGCGCATGACCTTCTTGCGCAGCGGGCCGGGCTGCTCCAGGACGTCGAGGATGCCGGCCGGGCTGGAGGACGACTTGGACATCTTCGCCGTCGGCTCCTGCAGGTCGGTGATCTTCTCGACCTCCTTCAGGATGTACGGCTCCGGCAGCGTGAACGTCTCGCCGTAACGGTGGTTGAAGCGCCCGCCCAGGTCGCGGGTGAGCTCGAGATGCTGCTTCTGGTCGGCTCCCACCGGGACCCGGTTGGCCTGGTAGAGCAGGATGTCGGCCGCCTGCAGGATCGGGTAGGTGAACAGGCCGACGCTGGCGGCGCTCTCCCCGAACTTGGCGGACTTGTCCTTGAACTGGGTCATCCTGGCCGCCTCGCCCATCCCGGTGAGGCAGTTCAGGATCCAGGCGAGCTCGCTGTGCTCGCGCACGTGCGACTGCACGAAGATGGTCGACCGCTCGGGATCGAGGCCTGCGGCGAAGAGTTGCGCGGCGGCCACGCGGCTGCGGCGGCGCAGCGCGTCGGGCTCGGTCGGCACGGTGATCGCGTGGAGATCGACCACGCAGTAGAACGCGTCGTGGGTCTCCTGCAAGGTGACCCACTGGCGGACCGCACCCAGGTAGTTGCCCAGGTGGAAGGAGTCCGCTGTGGGCTGGATGCCGGAGAGTACACGAGGTCTGGCCATAGCAGGCAATTGTGTCAGGAATCCTGGTCGGGCGGCGACTCGACGACCGGACGGCGTTTCACCCGTACCCTGGCGATACGGCGGCCGTCGAGCTCGGTGACGCTCATCTCGAAGCCCAGCACCTCCACCTTCTCCCCGACGACGGGCACGTGCCCCAGCATGGCCATGACGAACCCGGCCAGCGTCTCGTAGGGGCCGTCCGGCAGCCGGATGCCGGTCTCGGTGGCGAAGTCGTTGAGGTTCGTCAGGCCGTCGATCTCGATCTCGCCCGCGGGCAGGACCACGACGTCGGCCTCCAGGTCGTATTCGTCCCTGATGTCCCCGATCAGCTCCTCGACGAGGTCCTCCAGGGTGACGATGCCCGCCGTGCCTCCGTACTCGTCCACCACGATGGCCAGGTGCTGGCCCTCCGCGCGCATCTCGTTGAGCGTGGTGAGCAGCCGCTTGGACGCGGGCACGAACTTGGCCGTCCTGATCGGCACGACCGCGCTGATCGGATCGCTCCGCCCGGCCAGCTCGGGATCGAGCAGGTCACGCACGTGCACGAACCCGACCACCTCGTCGTACGACTCGCGGTAGACGGGGAAGCGCGAGTGCGGGAGCGTGGCGGCCAGGCGGGCGGCGTCGTCCAGCGGCGTGTCCGCCTCCATGAACTCCACCTCCGTACGCGGCAGCATCACCTCCCTGAGCTGCCGCTTGCCCGCGGCGAACACCTCCGCGATCAGCTTGCGCTCGTCGGCGGTCAGGTCGGTGTGGCCGACCACCATCTCGCGCAGTTCTTCGGTGGTGACCTCCTCCCTGTCGGCCTTCGGGTTGCCTCCGAGCAGCCGGACCACGCCGTCGGTGGACTTGGACAGCGCCCAGATGATCGGGCGCGACAGGGCGGCGAGCCGGTCGAGGAACGGCGCCACGTACAACGAGAGCCCCTCGGCCCGCTGCAGCGCCAGCCGCTTGGGCGCCAGCTCCCCCAGCACGAGCGACACGTACGAGATGGCCAGCGTCACCAGCACGAGCGACATGACCGGGGCGACGGCCCCGGGCACCCGCCACGCTTCGAGCACGGGCACGAACTGGGCGGCCAGCCGGTCGGCGCCGAACGCGGCCGACAGCATGGTGGCCACCGTCACGCCGATCTGCACGGCGGACAGGAAACGGTTGGGATCGCGGGCGAGCTTGGCCACACGCTCGCCCCTGCGGCCCCGCTGTGAGATCTGGCGTACCTGGCTGTCCCTCAGGGACACCATCGCCATCTCGGCGGCGGCGAAGAAGCCACCGATCAGAATGAAGAGCAGAACCAGGGCGATGTTGGCCGCGACGGTGTCAAACATGGTGGTTGGCAGCGTACTCGGCCACTTTCCCGCGTATGCTGAACGGCAAGCCGTACAAAATCAAACATATTTGAACAGGAGTGAACATGAGGCTGCTGGTCACGGGGGGTGCCGGATACGTCGGCAGCGTCGTCGCGGCGCAGCTCGTCGAGGCGGGCCACGAGGTGACCGTACTCGACGACCTGTCGACCGGGCACGAGGACGCGGTGCCGGAAGGCGCCCGATTCGTCCGGGCGGACATCGCCCACGCGCACGACGCGCTCGACGGCGCCGAGGCGGTGCTGCACTTCGCGGCCAAGTCGCTGGTCGGCGAGTCGGTGGCCAAGCCCGGGCTCTACTGGGCCAACAACCTCGGCGGCACTCTGGCCCTGCTCGACGCCATGCGGGACAGGGGCGTGGAAAGGATCGTGTTCTCCTCGACCGCGGCCACGTACGGCGAGCCCGAGCGCTCTCCCATCCAGGAGAGCGACCCGACGCGCCCGACCAACCCCTACGGCGCCTCCAAGCTGGCCGTCGACACCGCGCTGACCGCGTTCGCGGAGGTGCGCGGCCTGGGCGCGGTGAGCCTGCGCTACTTCAACGTGGCCGGCGCCCACGGCCGCTACCGCGAGCGGCACACGGTCGAGACCCACCTCATCCCCAACGTCCTGAAGGTCGCGACCGGCGAGCGCGACTCCGTGAGCGTGTTCGGTTCCGACTACCCGACGCCCGACGGCACCTGCGTGCGCGACTACATCCACGTGTCCGACCTGGCCAGGGCGCACCTGCTGGCGCTCGGCGCGATCACGCCGGGCGAGCACAAGATCTACAACCTGGGCAGCGGCACCGGCTTCAGCGTCCAGGAGGTGATCTCGGTCTGCCGCGAGGTCACCGGCCACGAGATCCCCGTCGTCGTCGGCGACCGCCGGCCCGGCGATCCGGCCGTGCTGGTCGCCTCGTCCGCGAAGATCCAGCGCGAGCTGGGCTGGAAGGCCGAGCGGGCGGCGTTGGGCGACATCGTCTCCGATGCCTGGAGAGCGCTTTCGCGAAACACCTGATACGGAGGCGCGATTTGTGCTGGGATACCGAAACGTGAGGAGCTTTTCACCAAGGGTCACGAAGCTGCTCTACGGTGCCCTCGTCGTGGCGGGCAGCCTGATGGCCGCCGCCGGCGTGTTGTTCGCGACGTCGCAGCCGGCGCCCGCCCTGCAGCCCACGCCGGCGATCCTGCCCGTGCCGTCGATCCAGTCCGTGCCCGCCGCACCCATCGTGCCCACCGCGGCCTGCCCGTAGCCGGGGCGGGCCCCGGCCTGAACGCGAACGCGCGCCCTCGTTGCGACGAGGACGCGCGTTTCTCGCGTGATCAGGCTCGCACGATCAGGCCCGCACGATCAGGCCCGTGCGCTCAGATGAGGCCCAGCGACTTCACGGCGTCGCGCTCCTCCTCCAGCTCGCGCACGCTGGCGTCGATGCGCTCGCGGGAGAACGCGTCGATCTCGAGACCCTGGATGATCTCGAACGTGCCACCGGCCGCGCGTACGGGGAACGACGAGATGAGCCCCTCGGGCACGCCGTAGGAGCCGTCGGAGACCACGGCCGCCGACGTCCACTCGGCGCCGTTGACCCAGTCGTGGACGTGGTCGATCGCGGCGTTGGCGGCCGAGGCGGCCGAGGAGGCGCCGCGCGCCTCGATGATCGCGGCGCCGCGCTTGGCCACCGTCGGGATGAACGTGTCACGCAGCCAGTCGCCGTCGACCTGCTCGGCCGCGACCTTGCCACCCACCTCGGCGTGGAACAGGTCAGGGTACTGGGTCGCGGAGTGGTTGCCCCAGATCGTCATCTTCTTGATCTCGGTGACCGGCACCTGGAGCTTGGCGGCCAGCTGCGACAGCGCGCGGTTGTGGTCGAGCCTGGTCATCGCCGTGAAGCGGTCGGCGGGCACGTCGGGCGCGTTGCGCTGGGCGATGAGGGCGTTGGTGTTGGCCGGGTTGCCCACGACCAGGACCCTGATGTCGTCGGCGGCGTGGTCGTTGATCGCCTTGCCCTGAGGGCCGAAGATGCCACCGTTGGCGCCGAGCAGGTCGCCGCGCTCCATGCCGGCCTTCCGCGGCATCGCGCCGACCAGCAGGGCGACGTTGGCGCCCGCGAAGGCGACGTTGGGGTCATCGGCGATCTCGATGCCGGACAGCAGCGGGAACGCGCAGTCGTCGAGCTCCATGGCGGTGCCCTCGGCCGCCTTCACCGCCGCCGGGATCTCCAGCAGGCTCAGCTTGACCGGGACGTCGGCGCCGAGCAGTTGGCCCGACGCGATGCGGAACAGCAGCGCGTAGCCGATCTGGCCGGCTGCTCCGGTGACGGTCACCTTGACGGGCGCAGTGGCTGACGACGCCATGGCCTTCCCCTAACTCGCAGGACGATTCGTTGACCTTCGGGATGTTACCCGCACGTCATCAACAGGTTTCCATCGCGGGTACCTTCAGCTCCATTTCGAAATCGACCCTACCGAACCGGCTGGTCAGAAGCCGCTTGACGACACCCCTGGCGTAGAGGTCGGCGATGACGGCCTTGACCGCCTTGCAGGTCTTCACGTCGCCGTTCCTGATGCCGACGGCGTAACGCTCGTTGTTGAGCTTGGCGCCGAGGATCTTGTAGCGCATGCTCTCGCGCTGGGCGAAACCGGCCAGGACCACGTCCTCTCCCGGCACCGCGGCGACCTTGCCGCTTCTGAGCAGGTCCATGCAGGCGGCGTAGTCGCTGGCCGGCACCGGCTCGACCGTCACCTTCTCCTGCACCTCGCCGAGTGACGAGCTGCTCGCGGCGCAGACCTTCTCGCCCTTCAGGTCGGCGATCGTGTCGAAACCGCTGTCCGCGCGCACCAGCAGGTCGCGGTGCGCCAGGTAGTAGGGGCCGGCGAACTGCGTCCTGCCCTTGTCGATGGAGTACGCGGCGACGACGAGGTCGACCTGGCCCTTCTCCAGCGCTTCTGCCCTGTCGGCCCTGCTGACCTGGACGAACTTCGTCTCCTTCGCGCCGAGCTCCGCGGCGACCTCTCTGGCGATGTCGACGTCGAAGCCGTCGAAGCCGTCGCCGTTCCGCAGGCCGACGCCGGGCAGGTCGCCCCGCACGCCGATCACGATCCGCCCGGTGCCGGCCACCTTGTCCACCACGGTCAGGCGGGAGGAGTCGACCGAAGGCTCCGGCATGCCGCCGAACGGCAGTTGCAGCCAGCCGTTCATCATCGCCGCCACCGCGGCGGCCGCGACGAGGACGAGCACGATAGCCGCCGCCGCCCAGGCCTTCGCCCGCCCGCGCCGACCGGGAGCGGCGGACTCCTCAGCCGGGTACGGGGGCCCGCCGCCCTCAGGCGGCCCCGCCTCGCCGGGCGGCGGCCCGGACTCGCCCGGGGGCACCGTCTGCTGCCCCGCCCTTTGATGGCCCGTCGCGGGGCTCTGTCCCGTCGTGGAGTGACCGGCCCCCGTCCCTGGCTCTGCTCCCGTCCCTGTCCCTGTCCCCGTCACGGCGTGGCCCGTCGCGGACCAACCCGTCCCGGCCTGCCGGCCCGCCGCGGCATGGTGGCCCGTCCCGTCGGACGGCCCCTGGTGGGTCGGCACGGCGGAGGCCCGCCGGCTGGGGTGGTCGGTGATCGACCCTGCGGACACCCGGATGAAGGGCGTCGTGTCGTCGCCCGCCAGCTGCACGCCCTTGGTGAGCACGGCCGTGGACGCCCCCGCCGTGGACGACTGCCCGAGCAGCCGCAGCAGGATCTGGTCGGCCGAGGGCCGCTCGGCCGGCGACTTGGCCAGCGCCGAGCTCACCACGCTGCGCAGCGGCTCCGGCATCATGTCGACGTCGACCTCGTGGTTGAGGATGCGGTTGAGCACCACCGCGATCGACTTGCCCTCGAAGACGGTCTCTCCCGTCGCCGCGAAGGCGATGGTCGCCCCCCACGAGAACACGTCGGTGTAGGGGCCGATGTCGTCGCCCGCGATCTGCTCGGGCGCCATGTAGGCGGGCGTGCCGATGGCCCGGCTGGTGATCGTGCCGGTGGAGTCGATGATGCGGGCGATGCCGAAGTCGACCACGCGCGGCCCGTCGGCGGCGATCAGCACGTTGTCGGGCTTGAAGTCGCGGTGGATGATCGAGGCGTGGTGGATGGCGGTGAGCGCGGTGGCGGTGCCGATGGCGAGGCGGTCGAGCGCCGTGCCGGTGAGCGGCCCGTCGGCGTCGACGAGGTCCCGCAGCGCCCTGCCGTCGATGTACTCGCTGGCGATGTACGGGGTGTCACCGTCGAGGTCGGCCTCGATCACCCGGGCCGTGCAGAACGACGCCACCCGCTGCGCGGCCTTCAGCTCCCTGGCGAACCGCGACCGTGCGATGGTGTCGCCGCTGAACTTCACGTGCAGCAGCTTGATGGCCGCACGCTCCCCCTCGTCGTTGACGCCGAGGTAGACGATGCCCTGACCGCCTTCTCCGATCCGTCCGGACAGCCGGAACGACCCCAGGTGGTCGGGATCGCCGGCCACCAACGGCGCGATTCGCGGCATTCGTCATCCCCACGTGTGCTTAACCCCAACGACGCAAACTTTACGACGCCCAGCCACTTCCCAGGGATTTGTTAAGCCTTCGAGACCTTGGGGTTTGCCGGCGTGGCCATGGGCACGGTCGAATGTGCAGCAGACGATCACCAGGAGCCGCTGATCATGGACCGTCCCTACGACATCGTACTTTTCGGTGCGAGCGGATTCACCGGCGCCCTCACCGCCGCCTACCTCGCCCGCGCCGCCGGCCCCGGCACGCGGTGGGCGCTGGCCGGGCGCGACCGGGCCAAGCTGGAGCGACTCGGGCTCGACGTACCCATCCTGCTCGCCGACGCCACGGACGCCGGCTCGCTGGCCGAGCTGGCCCGCCGGACGCGCGTCCTGGCCACCACGGTCGGCCCCTACATCACGTACGGCGAGCCGCTCGTCGCCGCGTGCGCCGACGCCGGCACCCACTACCTCGACCTCACGGGCGAGCCGGAGTTCGTGGACCGGGTCTACGTCCGCCACCACGACCGGGCCGTCAGCAGCGGAGCCAAGATCGTGCACGCCTGCGGCTTCGACTCGATCGTTTTCGACCTCGGCACCCTCTACACCGTCTCCCAGCTGCCCAAGGACGTCCCGCTGACGGTCAGCGCCTTCCTGCGGGCCAACGCGCGCTTCTCCGGCGGCACGCTGACCAGCGCGATCTCCATAGTCGGGCGCGCCAGGCAGGCGGCCGAGGCCGCCGCCCGGCGCCGCTCCGCCGAGATCGGACCCCTCGACCGCAGGGTGAGCGCCCGGGCGGGCGGCCTGCGTTACGTGGGCGGCTGGGCGCTCCCGATGCCCACCGTCGACCCGCGCATCGTCGGCCGCTCGGCCCGCCTCCTCGACCGCTACGGCCCCGACTTCGCCTACCGCCAGCACATCGCCGTCAAGACACTCCCCGCCGCGCTGGCGGTCGTGGCGGGCGCGGGGGCGTTCGCGACGCTCTCCCAGTTCCCCGCCGTACGCGGCTGGCTCCAGAGCAGGGTGAAACCCGGCGGGGGCCCGTCGCCCGAGCAGCGCGCGAAGAGCTGGTTCAAGGTCACGTTCCTGGGCGAGGGCGGCGGCGAGCGGGTCGTCACGGAGGTCGCGGGCGGCGACCCCGGCTACGACGAGACCGCCAAGATGCTCGCCGAGTCGGCGCTCTGCCTGGCCTTCGACGACGTGCCCGACCTCGCCGGCCAGCTCACGACCGCCTCGGCCATGGGCCGGCCGCTCATCGACCGGCTGCGGGCGGCCGGCATCACCTTCACCACACGATCGGGCTGACGCGGCCCTGGACGAGCGTGCGCGCGTGCTTGCGGCGGTTATGGCCGGGCTCCGCCCCCGGCCCTAGTAGGGCAGGCTCCACGTGAGGAACGACTTCCGCAGGTACGGCGCCTTGTACTTCGGGTACGCGACCGTCCGCGGGTCCCCGTCCGAGGTGTAGCGCATGTCCGGGTTGTGCTTGAGCCAGTCGAGCCACGCGTGCGAGCAGAACTGCTTGCAGTCGCCCTTCTTCTCCATGACCTTGATCCGCGGGATGCCGGCCGGGTCGAACGACTTGCTGAACGGGGCCGCGGCGGGCGTGTAGCCGGCCAGGAACGCCCCCTGGTGCTTGAAGTGCTTGCCCCGCATGGCCCACTGCTTCTTGCGCGGCTGGTTGCCGTAGGGCAGGGAGATCGTGGTCGGCTTGACCGAGGACAGCGTGCCGACCTGCTTGGCGATCGAGCCGATCTGCTCCTCGACCTTCTCGTGCGAGAGCCCGCGCAGGTTGAGGTGGTCGCGGGTGTGGTTGCCGATCTCGAACCCGTTGTTCTTCAGCCAGAGCAGCATCTGCGCCTGCTCCTCGGGGGTGCTCTTGCCGAACATGTCGCGCGTCACGTAGAAGGTGGCGACCGGGCGGAAGCCCGGGTTCTTGTCGGCCACGTCGAGCAGGATCTCGACGGCCGTGTCCTTCTGCGGCACGCCCATCTGGTTCAGGGTCAGCTGCGACGGCGAGGAGTCGTCGAAGGTCAGGACCACGGGATGTTTGCCGGCCGGGATGTCGATCCTGCCGGACACCATCTCGGCGGCCGTGATCGGCACGTACCCCTCCTTGACGAGCCGCTCCAGGTCCGCGCGGAACTGCTGCGGCGTCCGGTCGTCCGTCGTGGTCGGCTTGGGGATGACCCGGTGGAACATCAGCACCGGGATCTGCCCCAGTTCGTTCGCCTTCACGGCGGCCGCGGCCTTGGCCTTGGCCGCCTTGCTGACCTTGACCTTGGTGGCGGCGTCGGCCTTGCTGTCCGCCAGCTTGGCGGTGTCGGGCGGCGAGTCACAGCCGGACACCATCGCGACGGCGGCGATCAATCCCAGCCCGCCCAGAATTCCCAGTCGCATCCGAACCCCCCGAGACACGAACGACCGTTACGGTAGGTAGCGGTATGCGCACCTACAGGGAGGCTCATACCCAGGTGATCAAATACGCCACGCGTACGCACCGTCAAGAGATGGTCTGGAGATCTCGGAGAAACGTGCAAGCGGCCCGCATGACCGCAGGTAGGGGTTGTCTTGCGGCACCTGCGCCGCCGTCGCCGCGGGCGGACGGCTTCGTGCGCCCGCCCGCAGGCGTGCTTCAGCCCAGGATGCGCGGGTTGACGGCCTTGGCCATGACCCGGTATCCGGCATCCCCGGGGTGCAGTTTGTCGCCGCTGTCGTAGGCCGGGTTGATCTGGTCCGAGTCCGCCGGGTCGGCCATGATCTTGTCGAAGTCGACGACCGCGCCGTAGGCACCGGAGGTGCGGATCCAGTCGTTGAGAGCGTCGCGGACGCGTTCGCCGCGGGCCCTGAAGTACTGCGAACCCCTGTACGGCAGGAGCGTCGCGCCGGCCACCTTGACGCCCCTGGCGCGGGCACGCTTGATCAGCGCCCGGTGTCCCTCGATGAGTTGCGCGGCGGTGACCTGCGTCTGCGGAACGGCCGTCGGTGAGCACGCGGTTGCCCCCGATTCCCTGGTTCAGCACCGGCCGCTTCAGGTGCTCGTGCCGCCTCCCCGTCCCGCCGGGGAGGCGGGAAGTCACGCGGAGGCAGCCACGTCGTGGAGCGCGGTGACCAAGGGAGCGAGCTCGGGGAGTTGGCCGGCCCGGGCGAGGGTGGCGGCGAGGGTTTCGTCGTGAACGGGGCGGGCCTGGAGGAGCAGGGTCCAGCCCTGGTCGGTGAGCTCGGTGTAGATGCCGCGCCGGTCGTCCTGGCACAGGACGCGCGTCAGCAGCCCGCGCTCCTCCAGGCGGGTGACGAGGCGGGTGGTGGCGCTGCTCGACAGGGCGGCGGCGCGGGCGAGTTGCCGCATGCGCATGTGCCAGCCGTCCTGGCGGGACAGCGCGTCGAGGACGGTGTACTCCACCACGGAGAGCCGGAGGCGGGACTGAAGAGCCTTCTCCAGAGCGGTGTCGATCATGCCGTGGAGCGCCGCCAGGGTGCGCCAGCCCCGAGCGCGGATCTGCACGGCGTCGTCGGAGATGCCCACGATCCATCCTCCTACCAAGATTGCCCGCTTTGAAATATACCGCGCCTGCAAGTATGTTGCTGCTCGCGCGGTTAGTTGCAGACGCGCTCTAATAGCCTGCACAACTAAGGATGGATGAGTCATGCCTCTCGGCCTGCTCGCTCTCGCTATCGGAGGCTTCGGGATCGGACTCACCGAGTTCGTGATCATGGGATTGCTGCCCAAGGTCGCGACGGACCTCGGGGTCACGGAACCGGTCGCCGGATGGCTCATCTCCGGCTACGCGCTCAGCGTCGCGGTCGGCGCCATCGGGCTCACCGCAGCCGTGACCAGGGTCGACCGCAAGCACGTGCTGCTCGGCCTGATGGTGATCTTCATAGCGGGCAACATGATCTCCGCGCTCGCCCCCGGCTACGGTGCCATGCTCGCGGGACGGATCGTCGCCGCCCTGTCGCACGGCGCGTTCTTCGGGGTGGGCTCGGTCGTGGCCGCCGGACTGGTGGCACCCGACCGGCGCGCGGGCGCCATCGCGACGATGTTCGCCGGGCTGACCACGGCCAACGTGCTCGGGGTGCCGCTCGGCACCTTCGTCGGCCAGCAGTTCGGCTGGCGGACCACGTTCTGGATGATCACCCTTATCGGGGTGGCCGCGCTGGGCGGGGTGGCACTGCTGGTGCCCGGACGTACGGCGGGCCGGCCCGTCGCGACACGCTCGGGTGGGTTGCGGACCGAGATCGCCGCGTTCGCGCACCCGCAGGTGTGGTTCTCGCTGCTCCTGACGATTCTCGGCTTCGGCGGGATGTTCGGCGCCTTCACCTACATCGCCTTCACCCTGACCGAGGTGAGCGGCTTCGCCACCACGACCGTTCCGTGGCTCCTCATCCTGTTCGGCGGCGGCCTGTTCGTGGGGAACCTGGCCGGCGGCAAGGCCGCCGACCGATGGACCATCGACGGTACTCTCGCGGTGGTGCTCACCGCACTCGCGGTCGTGCTCGCCGTGTTCGCGCTCACCGCGCGAAGCCAGGTGCTGACCCTCGTCTCGCTGCTGCTGATGGGGGCGTTCGGCTTCGCGACCGCGCCGGGCCTGCAGATGCGGATCATGCACTACGCGGGGCGCGCCGAAACGCTGGCCTCGGGCAGCAACATCGCGGCCTTCAACGTGGGAAACGCGCTCGGCGCCTGGCTGGGCGGGCTGACGATCGGCGCGGGCCTCGGCTTCACCTCGCCCATCTGGGCGGGCACGGGCCTGACGATCGGCGCGGTCGCCGTGCTGGCGGTCGCGGCGCGGCTCGCCGTACGGCCTGCTCAGCGGATCCCGGCGCGCGATGTCGCCGGCACCCTGCCCGACCGCGGCGGCCTCGCCGACCGCGCGCCCGGCACGTTGGGTTGATCACCTGGTCCCCGCCGATCGCTGCGGGCGGTCGGCCACCCCGGCGCGCGCGACGGCCAGGGCCGCTGCCGCGGCGCGGTCGGCCGCGGCTTCGTCCAGCGGCTCTCCGGTGTTGAGGAGGGCGTAGTACAGCGGGGCGGAGACGTCGGCGATCACTCGGCGCGGGTCCGTCCCGGCGGGCAGTTCGCCTCGTTCGATGCCGTCGACGACGCAGCCGGCCCACTGGTCGATGCGGACGGCGTAGAAGCGGCGCAGGGCGTGGGCGGCGTGCTCGTTGCACAGGGAGGCGGCGATCAACGCCTTGAAGAGCCGTCCCTGGCGGGGATCGGTGAGGGTCTTGACGACCAGGTGGGCGTTCTCGCGCAGGTCGTCGTCGACGCTGCCGGTGCGGGCGCGGGGCAGGGACTGCTCGGCCATGTCGTCGAGAAGGTCGGCCACGAGCGCGCCGGGAGTACCCCAGCGCCGGTATACGGTGGTCTTGCCGACCCCCGCGCTGCGTGCGATCTCCGCGAGGTCGAGGGCGTCGAAGCCCTTCTCGACCAGCACGTCACCGGCTGCTCGAAGGGCGGCTTCGCGGACGCGAGCAGTGCGCCCACCGGGGCGGACGGTGCCGGGCTGCGGCGCGGTGACCATGGCTGGCTCCTTGCGGCACTTGTCAGGACCGGAGTTCCCTTACGACGAGGCTGCTTGCCTCCCATCGTAACGGGACTACAGATCCGTTAGATGCCGCGCCCTTCGCCGCCGTGTCCGCGCCCGATCCGGCGCCGTGACGGCCCACAGACATGCGAAACGGCCCCTACCACGCAGCGAAACCACAGGTAGAGGCCGTATTCGACTAGGCGGACATCTTCTTCTTGAGGTTCTCGTCCAGCGCCGCCAGGAAGTCCTGGGTGGTCAGCCACTGGGCGTCGCCGCCGACCAGCAGCGCGAGGTCCTTGGTCATCTGGCCGCCCTCGACGGTCTCGACGCAGACCTGCTCCAGCTTGTCGGCGAAGTCGATCACCGCGGGGGTGCCGTCGAGCTTGCCCCGGTGGGCCAGGCCGCGCGTCCACGCGAAGATCGAGGCGATCGGGTTGGTGGAGGTGGGCTTGCCCTGCTGGTGCTGGCGGTAGTGGCGGGTCACGGTGCCGTGCGCGGCCTCCGCCTCGACGGTGCGGCCGTCGGGGGTCATCAGCACCGAGGTCATCAGGCCGAGCGAGCCGAAGCCCTGCGCCACGGTGTCGGACTGCACGTCGCCGTCGTAGTTCTTCGCCGCCCAGACGTAGCCGCCCTCCCACTTCAGCGCCGCCGCGACCATGTCGTCGATGAGGCGGTGCTCGTAGGTGAGGCCGGCCTTCTCGAAGTCGGCCTTGAACTCCGACTCGTAGACCTCGGCGAAGATGTCCTTGAAGCGGCCGTCGTACGCCTTGAGGATCGTGTTCTTCGTCGAGAGGTAGACCGGGTAGTTACGGGACAGGCCGTAGCGCATCGACGCGCGGGCGAAGTCGCGGATCGACTCGTCCAGGTTGTACATCGCCATCGCGATGCCGCTGCCGGGGAAGTCGTACACGTCGAGCTCGATCGGCTCGGAGCCGTCCTTCGGCGTGAACGTCAGGGTGAGCGTGCCCTCGCCGGGGACCTTCAGATCGGTGGCGCGATACTGGTCGCCGAAGGCGTGACGGCCGACGACGATCGGCTTGGTCCAGCCCGGGACGAGCCGCGGCACGTTGGACATGATGATCGGCTCGCGGAAGATGACGCCGCCGAGGATGTTGCGGATGGTCCCGTTGGGGGACTTCCACATCTTCTTGAGGCCGAACTCCTCGACCCGCGCCTCGTCCGGGGTGATGGTGGCGCACTTCACGCCCACGCCGTGCTTCTTGATGGCGTTGGCGGCGTCGATGGTGACCTGGTCGTCCGTCGCGTCCCGATGCTCGATGCCGAGGTCGTAGTACTTCAGGTCGACATCGAGGTAGGGAAGGATCAACTGGTCCTTGATGAACTGCCAGATGATCCGGGTCATCTCGTCGCCGTCAAGCTCGACGACTGGACCCTCCACCTTGATCTTGGGCATGCGAATGGTTCCCCTTCAATGAATTGATGCGTTGAGGCTATCGGACCGTCAAGTCACCGGGCTAAAAGGGACAGGATCAGCGCCTTGAGCTCGTTGTTGTACAGCAGCAGCGAGGTCAGGACCAGCACGAAGCCGAAGACCGACAGCGTGATGACGTCGGTCCGCCTGCTCCGCACGGACAGTTGCCCGCCGTATCCGGCGAAGCGGAGGGCGGCGGCGACCATGATGACGGCGCCCATGGTGAACCCGCCCCAGCGCAGGTTCACGAAGTAGGTCACGAGCACGCCGACGACCGCACCCACCAGGATCAGCGGGTACGGTCCCCAGCTCTCGCGTTCAGTCCCCTGGCTCAACGCATCCGCTCACAGTCACATCAGTCATCGCACCTGTTGATGGTCACATTCTCCCCGGCCCGGCTCACCGCTCGTGCCGACGTCCGCCTTCGCCTGGCTCATCGTTCGTCGACCGGTTTCCATTTCTGGTCCGTCTCGCCGATGTACTCGCTGTCCGGGCGGATGAGCCGGTTGTCGGCGTGCTGCTCGATGACGTGGGCGGTCCAGCCGGACATGCGGCTGATGGAGAAGACCGGCGTGAACAGGTCGGTCGGGATGCCCAGGTAGTGGTAGACGGACGCGGCGTAGAAGTCGACGTTCGGATAGAGGCCCTTCGTCTCGAAGACGACCTCCTCCATCTCCTTGGACATCCGGTAGTAGATGTCGTCCCCGGACGACTCGGCCAGTTCGGCGGACATCCTGCGCAGGTGGGTGGCGCGCGGATCCTCGGTCTTGTAGACGCGGTGGCCGAAGCCCATGATCTTCTCGCCGGCCGCGAGCTTGTCGCGCACGGCCTGGGCCACGCTGCCGGGCGTCAACGACTCCAGGGTCTTCATGACCTGCTCGTTCGCCCCGCCGTGCAGCGGGCCCTTGAGGGTGCCGATGGCGGCGACGATGGCGGAGTGCATGTCCGACAGCGTCGCGGCGCACACGCGGGCGGCGAACGTGGAGGCGTTCATGGTGTGGTCGGCGTGCAGCACCAGGCACTCGTCGAAGATCTCGACCTCACGGGGGTCGGGAGTGCGACCGGTCACCTGGAGCAGGAAGTTCGCGGCGATGCTCAGCGAGGAGTCGGGGTCGGGAACGCTCCCGCCGCTGCGGGCGGCGTGGAAGCGGGCGACCAGGAGGGGTTGCTGCGCGGTCAGCCGGGCGGCCTTGCGCAGGTTGGCGTCCGGGGTGATGGAGTCCTTGTCCGGATCGTCGGCGCCCGAGAGCGAGACCAGCGAGCGCAGCGCCTCCATGGGTTTCTGTTTCTCGGCGATTTCGGCGATGTTCGCCGAGACCAGGGCACCGAGCTCCCTGCCGCGCGCCAGCTCGGCGCCGTACGCGTCGAGCTCGGCCCGGTTGGGCAGCTTGCCGCGCTGCAGCAGATGTGCGGTCTCCTCGAACGTCGCACGGCCGGCCAGGTCGTGGATGTCGTATCCACGGTAGAAGAGCCGGCCGGCCTTTCCGTCGATGTCGCTCAGCGCTGTGGACGCGGCGACGACATCGGCCAGACCTTTCGTGGGCTTGTCCGCCATGGGTGTTTCCTCCGCTTATCTTCCCTCGGAGTCTACCCGTGAGCAGGCAAAACCGGCTTCAAAGGTCCAGACCAATTTCACGTCGGATTCTCCTTTCAGCAAAGGAGATTCCGCATCCCCTCGTTTGGGTAAGCCGGAGCTGTAGTAATAGTTACGGCGGGCTACCTGGGGAGGAACTGCCGTGCCCAGGAGTAGGCGTGCCGTTCATACGCTGCGTCAACCCAGGGGAGGAACCGCCAGTGGAGGGGCCGTTCATACGCATCGAGGACACCGGCGAGGTGGTCCCCTTGCGCCCCGAGATCACGACGGTGGGGAGGGGCCGGGGTGTGGACATCCGGCTCACCGACCCCAGCGTGTCTCGACTCCATGCCGAGTTCGTCAGACGAGGACCTTACCTGTATGTCGTCGACCTGGGGCTGTCCAGGAACGGCACACGGGTGAACGGCAGGCCGATCGCCCGGAGGGTCCTTGACGACGGCGACGTCGTCTCCTTCGGCGCGGCCCGGGGTCGCATCGGTGGAGTCCCCCGTGAGGACTTCACCCCTGAGGTCGAGCTGCGCAGGGCGGCCGCGCCCGAGCTGACCAGGCGCGAGGTCGATGTGCTGACCTCGCTCTGCAGGCCGGCGCTGTCGGACGAGGCGTTCGTCGCCCCGGCGACCGCACGCGAGATCGCCGACGACCTGGTCGTGACCGAGGCCGCGGTCAAGCAGCATCTGCTGCGGCTCTACCAGAAGTTCAGGATTCCCGAGGGCACCAACCGGCGCACACGGCTGGCCAACGAGGTCGTCGCGCTCGGACTGGTACGCCCGACCCCCGTGGTGCCGCCACAGAGGTCGTCGGGAGCCGCCGAGCAGCCGTCGCCCGCTGGGCGAAGGGCTTCTTAGGTGCCTGAAAGGCCACCTGCGTAGACCGGATCGCGACCGGGGCCACGGCGAGGGGTTCCGGCAGCGTCGGAACCTCCACGAGCGGTGGCGGGGGCATGCACTCGGGCGGGGCATGCCAGGTGATCGCCGGCCGGATGACCGGCCGGCGACACGTACGGGCGCAGCACGCCCGCGGACCGGTTCAGATCACCCGGAAGCCGTTGCTGGGCCTGCTGGTCCTGTTGGCGCGGTCGACCGCCACCACGTAGTAGTGGTCGCCGCGTCCGCCGTCGGGGTCGGTCCAGCGCACCTGCCGGTCGCCGGGCACGACGGCCACCAGGTGGCGCGCGTCGGCGAAGTCGCCGGACCGCGCGTCCCTGTCGAAGCGGAAGACGGCGAACACGAACGGCTCGTCCCGGCCGGTCGCCACCGCCCGCACCTCGACCCCACCGTGACGGCGCAGCGCGTACGCCAGCACCGGCCGGCGCGGCGGCTCCCCCTTGGCGAGCCTGGGCAGCACGGGCGCCAGCGCGGGTCGCTGATAGTGGTCGGCGACCGCGGTCGAGATGGAGCCGATCCTGTCGACCTTGACATCGTTGGCGTTGTACCAGATGTCGCCGCCGATCTCGGGGTGGTCCCTGTTGAGGGTCAGGTGCCTGGACAGCTCGTCCGGCGCCTGCCACTCCGCCGCCTGGGCGGGGTCGCCGGCCTTGTAGGCGGCCTGGCCGATCCACAGCTGCGTCTTCGTGCCCGCGGCGACGTCGGACCACCAGGGGACGAGCTTGGAGTAGTCGGCCGGCGGCTGCCCGATGTACCAGTAGAGCTGCGGCGCGATGTAGTCGAGCCAGCCCTTCTTGACCCAGCCGCGGGTGTCGGCGTGCAGGTTGTCGTACGACTGGCCGCCGTTGGTGTCGGAGCCGAGCGGGTCGCTGGCCTTGTTGCGCCAGATGCCGGATGGGCTAATGCCCCACGCGATCTCCGGCTTGGACTCCAGCACCCGCTGCTGCATCTCCTGGACCATGAGGTCGACGTTGTGGCGCCGCCAGGTGGCCAGGTCGGGGAAGCCGGCGCCGTGCTCGGCGAACGCGGCGCTGTCGTCGAAGGCCGTGGTGTTGGTCGGGTAGAAGTAGTCGTCGAAGTGGAGGCCGTCGATGTCGTAGCGGGTGACCGCGTCCATCATGGCGTCCTGGCAGAACTTCCGCACTTCCGGCATGCCGGGGTTGTAGTAGAGCTTGCCGCCGAACGGCAGGATCCAGTCGGGGTGCTTGCGCCCGGGGTGGTCAGGGTGCAGCTTGGCCGGGTCGGCCTGCATCGAGACGCGGTAGGGGTTGAACCACGCGTGGAAGGCCAGGCCGCGCTTGTGGGTCTCCTCCACGGCGAACCCGAGCGGGTCGTAGCCGGGGTCCTGGCCCTGCGTCCCGGTCAGATACTGTGACCACGGTTCGAACGGCGACGGCCAGAACGCGTCAGCGGTCGGCCTGATCTGCACGAACACCGAGTTGAGCTTGCGCTGCACGGCCACGTCCAGCCAGGCGAGATATTCGGCCTTCTGCTCGTCCGCGGTCAGCCCCGGCTTGGAGGGCCAGTTGATGTTGACCACGGAGGCGATCCACATGCCGCGCATCTGGCGCAGCGGCGGGATGTGCCCGGTCGTCGACGCGTAGGCGGGCAGCGGGACGGCGGAGGCGGCGGCGGCGAGGGCTAAGCCCTTCAGGAGAGTCCTTCTGCTGGGCATTGGGGGGTTGGCCTCTCGGAAGTGGTTGTGTCGAGGGCGACAATGACAGAAAATTACCTTCAGATCAACAATCGTGAAGGAAAATGCCGATGAGCGGTGACCTGTACAGACTGGCGATGACGGTGCTGCATCCGGGGTACGAGGGGACCCGTCAGAGTCAGGGCGCCCCCGACTGGCTGCGCCGGGCGCTGGGCGAGGGTCTCGGCGGCGTGGTGCTGTTCGCCCGCAACGCCATCGACGCGCAGCTCGTACGGCAATTCCGCGCCGAGAACCCGGACACGGTCGTGGCGATCGACGAGGAGGGCGGCGCGGTCACGCGGCTCGAGGTCACGGACGGCAGCTCCTTCCCCGGCAACCGGGCGCTGGGCGTGGTCGACGACGTGACGCTCACCGAGCGGGTGGGCCGCCAGATCGGCAGGATGCTCGCCGAGCTCGACATCACGCTCGACTACGCGCCCTCGGCGGACGTGAACTCCGACCCGGCCAACCCGGTGATCGGCGTGCGCTCGTTCGGCCCCACCCCCGACCTGGTCGCCCGCCACACCGTCGCCTACGTCAACGGCGTGCAGGGCGCGGGCGTGGCCGCCTGCGCCAAACACTTCCCCGGGCACGGCGACACGGTCACCGACTCCCACCTGGCGCTGCCCACCGTGCACGCCTCGCGCGAGGTCCTCCACGAACGCGACCTCCCGCCCTTCCGCGCCGCGATCGGCGCCGGGGTGCGCTCCATCATGTCGGGCCACCTGCTCATCCCCGCCCTCGATCCGTCGATGCCGGCGACGCTCAGCCGTACCATCCTGACCGAGCTCCTGAGGGGCGAGCTCGGTTTCGACGGGATGCTCGTCACCGACGCGATCGAGATGCAGGCGGTGGCCGACATGTTCGGCCCCGGCGAGATCGCGGTGCGCGCGCTCAACGCGGGCGTGGACGCGATCTGCGTGGGGCTGTCCACCGAGGACAGCCTGCACGAGATCCGCGACGCGATCGTGGCCGCGGTGCGCGAGGGCACGCTGCAGGAGGAGCGCCTGGCGGAGGCGGCCGCCAGGGTCCGCGCGCTCGCCGGCTGGTACGCCGCCCGCACGGAGCTGCGCGACAAGGCCCGCGGCGACGTCGACGAGGGCGTCGGCCTGGAGGCCGCCAGGGCGGCGCTCACCACCTCCGGCACTCCCGCGCTCGACCGCGGGCCGCTGGTCGTCGAGGTCAACACCCGCTTCAGCAAGGCGGTCGACCCGGCCACGCCGACCGGCGTCACGGCGGCCCTGAGCACCCTGCTGCCGAACACGGCCAGGGTGCAGATGGAGGCGCAGGGCGAGCTGCCGCCCTTCGACGAACGGCCGGTCGTGCTGGTGGTGCACGACGCCGCCCGGCACGCCTGGGTGCGGGAGACCGTGGCGAAGGCCCTCGCGCTCAGGCCCGACGCGATCGTGGTCGACACCGGCATCCCCGCCCCGCCCGACGGCGCCACCCACGTGGCCACCCACGGCATCTCCCGCGTGTCCGCCCTGGCGGCGGCGGAATGGCTGCTTCGGTGACCGCCGAGCCCGCGAACCCGGTCGCGGCCGTACGCGCCGTGCTGCCGTCGCTCACCCCCGCCGCGCAGTCCATCGCCCGCATCATCCTCGACGATCCCGGACTGGTCGTGCGGAGCACGATCACCGAGTTCAGCGCGGTCTCCGGCACCAGCGAGGCGACGATCGTGCGCACGGCGCGGGCGCTCGGGTTCGCCGGATACTCGCAGATGCGCTTCGCGCTGGCCGCGGCCGTCGCCAAGGAACCCGAGCGGCTGGTGCCGGGCGACCTCGCGCCCGACGACCCGCTGACCGACGTGATCGCCAAGGTCGCGCGCGCCGAGTCGGAGGCGCTGGCCGACACGGCGGCGCAGCTCGACCCCGACCAGCTGGGTGAGATCGTGCAGGCCATCGCGACGGCCCGGCGCGTCGACGTGTACGGCGTGGCGGCCTCCGGCCTGGTGGCCGCCGACATGTCGCAGAAGCTGCTGCGGATCGGGCTGTCCAGCCATCCGTTCAGCGACGCGCACCTGGCCCTGACCAGCGCGGCGCTGCTCGGGAAAGGCGACGTGGCGGTGGCGATCAGCTGCAGCGGCGAGACGCCCGACGTGCTGGTCCCCGCCAGGACGGCGGCCGAGGCGGGCGCGCTGATCGTCGGGATCACCAACAACCCCCGCTCGTCGCTGGCCGAGATGGCGCACCACACGCTGGTGTCGGCGGGCCGCGAGACGGCCTTCCGGCCCGGCGCGCTGGCCAGCCGGATCAGCCAGCTGCTGATCGTCGACTGCATCTTCGTGGGGCTGGCGCAGCGCACCTACGACAGGGCCGACGCGGCCATCCGCGCCACCAGGGAGGCCACCGACCGCTACCGCGCGCGCTGATCGGATCCCACCGACCGCTACCGCGCGCTGATCGGACCGGTCAGGCGCGGGCCGTCGACAGGGAGACCAGGTCCGCCTCGATCCTGGCGGCCGTGGCCAGCAGCGGCGGCAGGAGGTCGCGCCGGGCCGCCTGCATGCTCGTACGGCTGGCGTGCGTCGAGACGTTCACCGCCGCCACCGTGCTGCCGGAGCGGTCACGGATCGGCGCGGCGATCGAGCGCAGCCCCTCCTCCAGCTCCTGGTCCACCATCGCCCATCCCTGCCCGCGTACCTGGTCGAGCTCGGCCCGCAACGCGGCGGGCAGCACGATCGTCCGCGACGTGAGCCGGCGCAGCTCCGCCCCCCGCAGGTAGGCGTCCAGCCGTTCCGGCGGCAGCGCCGCCAGCAGCACCCGCCCCATCGACGTGCAGTAGGCGGGGAACCGGGTGCCGATGCTGATGCTCATCCGCATGATCCTGGTCGTCGCCACCCTGGCCACGTAGACGACGTCCTCGCCGTCGAGCACCGCGACGGAGGCCGACTCGTGCACCCCGGCGGCCAGCCGTTCGAGATGCGGGTCGGCCACCTCGGGCAACGACAGGCTGGACAGGTAGGCGTACCCGAGCTCCAGCACCCGGGGTGTGAGCGCGAACAGCCGCCCGTCGTTGCGCACGTAGCCGAGGTCGGTCAGCGTGATCAGGAAGCGCCTGGCCGCCGCCCTGCTCAGCCCCGTGGCGCGGGCCACCTGGCTCAGCGTCAGCTCGGGTTCCGCGGCGCTGAACGCCCGGATCACCGCGAGCCCGCGGGCCAGCGACTGCACATGATCGGCCATCGTGATCCCTTGACAGGAGCGGGCAGAGGCGTAGTTTCCGCGATACAGGGTTGTTCGGCTAGAGAATACATGTGCGCATTGCGCACACATAGGAGTCATCGTGCGTCGCGCTCTCCTGATCCTCGCCCCCTTACTCGTCCTCCTCGCCACCGCGTGCGGTGCCCCGCAGCCCGCCGCCACCGACCAGGCCTCGGGGATGACCAAGGTCAACGCCGGCGTGATCGCCATCGTCGACACCGCTCCGATCCATCTCGGCAAGGCCAAGGGCTTCTTCACCGAGCAGAAGATCGACCTCACGATCACCCCGGTCCAGGGCGGCGCGGCCAGCGTGACGGGCACGGTGAGCGGGCAGTTCCAGTTCGCGTTCGCGAACACGACCTCGCTGCTGACCGCCAAGCAGCAGGGGCTCGACGTGAAGGTGGTCGCCAACGGCGTCTCCTCCACCGGCGAGCAGGGCAAGGACTTCAGCGCGGTGCTGGTGAAGCCCGACAGCCCGATCAAGACCGCCAAGGACCTGGCGGGCAGGAAGATCTCCGTCAACCAGCTCAAGAACATCGGCGACACGACCGTGCGCGCCTCTGTGCGCAAGGCCGGCGGCGACCCCGGCGGCATCGAGTTCGTGGAGCTGCCCTTCCCCGACGCGCCCGCCGCCCTCCAGAGCGGCCGGGTGGACGCCATCTGGGTGGTCGAGCCGTTCGTGAGCCAGGCGCTCAGCCAGGGAGCCCGCGCCGTGGCCTGGAACTTCGCCGACGCCGCCCCCGACCTCACCGTCGCCATGTACTTCACCACCGGCAGGACCGACCCCGACCTCGCCGAACGGTTCGCCGCCGCGATGCGCAAGTCGCTGGAGTACGCCGACGCGCACCCCGACGAGGTCCGCGAGGTGCTGAGAACGTACACCAAGATCTCGCCTGAGGTGATCGCCGAGATCCACCTGCCGAAGTGGCCGGTCGAGGTCAACAAGGCGTCCGTGCAGACCATCGCCGACCTGGCGCTGGCCGACGGGGTGCTCACGGAGAAGATCGACGTCTCGGCCCTGGTGCCGTGACCCGCACCGGTGGCCCCGCCCGTGACTCGGCACGTGACTCCGCCCGCGCCTCCGCCCGTGACTCCGCCCGCGCCTCCGCCCGTGCCCGGCTCGGCCACGGGCTGGCCGGGCTCGGCGGGCTGCTCGCCCTCATGGAGGCCGTGCCCCGGCTCGGCCTGGTCGACGAACGGTTCCTGCCGCCCGCCTCGCGCATCCTCACCACGCTGGCCGGTGAACTCGCCACGCCCGCGCTGTGGATCGCGCTCGGCGAGACCATGCGCGGCTGGGCGCTCGGCCTGGCGCTGGCGTTCTGCGCGGCGGTCGTGGCCGGGGTCGTCATCGGGACCGTCCCGGGGCTGCGCGCCATGACCAGCTCGACCGTCGAGTTCCTGCGGCCCATCCCGTCGGTCGCGCTCGTGCCGCTCGCCACGCTGCTGTTCGGGCCGTCGCTCGGCTCGACGATGCTGCTCGTGGTCTACGCCGCGTTCTGGCAGGTGCTCATCCAGGTCCTGTACGGGGTCGCCGCCGTCGACTCCGTGGCCCACGACACCGCCAGGACGTACGGGCTGTCGGCCTGGTCGCGGGTCAGGCACCTGGTGTGGCCGACCGCGCTGCCGTACGTCATGACCGGGCTCAGGCTGGCGGCGACGGTGGCGTTCATCCTCGCGGTGACGGCGGAGCTGGTGATCGGCAGCCCGGGGCTGGGCGCCGAGATCCAGGTGGCGCAGAGCAGCGGGGCCGTGCCGGTCGTCTACGCGCTGATCGTGCTGGCCGGGCTGGTCGGCATCGCGGTGAACGCCGGCGTGCGGCTGCTGGAGCGCAGGGTACTGGCCTGGCATCCCGCCGTACGATCGGAGGTGGCCGCGTGAGAGCGGTCCGCCTGCTGGCCCTGCCCGCCCTGCTGGTGCTGCTCTGGTGGGCGGTCAGCGGGAGCTCGTTCTACCTGCCGAGCCCTCTCCGGGTGGGGCAGGCGTTCGCGGAGACCTGGTTCTCCGAGCGGCTGACCGACGACGTGCTGCCCAGCGTCGGGCGGCTGCTGATGGGCTACGCGGCGGCCGGGCTGCTCGGCGTGGGGCTGGGCGTGCCGATCGGGTCGTCGCCGCGGCTGCGCGCCACGCTCGAGCCGGTGCTGGAGTTCTTCAGAGCCATTCCGCCACCCGTGCTGGTGCCGCTGATCATGCTGCTCGCCGGGATCGACACGCCCATGAAGGTGCTGGTCATCGTCTCGGGCTGCCTCTGGCCCATCCTGCTCAACACCGTCGAGGGCGTGCGCGCGCTGGACGAGGTGCTCGCCGACACCTGCCGCATGTACGGCGTGCGCGGGCTTGCCAGGCTGCGAAGACTCGTGCTGCCCGGCGCCGCGCCGCAGATCATGACCGGGCTGCGGCAGGCGCTGTCCATCGGCATCATCCTCATGGTCATCAGCGAGATGTTCGCCAGCTCCAGCGGGCTGGGCTTCACGATCGTGCTGTTCCAGCGGCAGTTCCAGATCGCCGAGATGTGGAGCGGGATCCTGCTGCTCGGGCTGCTCGGGCTGGGACTGTCGGCGCTCTTCCGCCGCGTGGAACGGCGGGTCCTTTCCTGGTACTACGGCAGTGGAGCCGCGCGTGCTTGAGATCTCCGCCCTGAACAAGGCCTACCAGAGCCCGGGACGCCGGGTCGAGGCGATCCGCTCGATCACGCTCGGCGTCGGCGCCGGCGAGCTGGTGTGCGTGGTCGGCCCCTCGGGCTGCGGCAAGACCACCCTGCTGCGCTGCGTCGCCGGGCTGCTGCCGGCCAGCGGGGGCGAGGTGCGGCTGGACGGCGTGCCCGTGACCGGGCCGCCGCCGCGGATGGCCGTGGTCTTCCAGGAGTACGGCCGCAGCCTGTTCCCCTGGATGACCGTGCGGCAGAACGTCGAGCTGCCGCTGAAGGAGAAACGTGTGCCCGCCGCGCGGCGGCGCGAACTGGTGACCGGCTCGCTGGAAGCCGTGGGCCTGGCCGACGCGGCCGACGCGCATCCGTGGCAGCTGTCCGGCGGCATGCAGCAGCGGGTCGCGATCGCAAGGGCCGTGGCGTACGAGCCGCAGGTGCTGCTGATGGACGAGCCGTTCGCGGCCGTCGACGCGCAGACCAGGGCCGACCTCGAGGACCTGATCCTCCGGTTGTGGCGCGACCTCGAGGTCACCACGCTCTTCGTGACCCACGACATCGACGAGGCCGTCTACCTGGGGCAGCGGGTGATCGTCCTGTCCTCGTCCCCGACCGAGGTCATGGAGGACCTCAAGATCGACCTGCCACCCGGACGCGACCAGCTGACCACGCGCTCGCTGCCCCGGTTCGGGGAGCTGCGCGGGCACGTCTACCGGCAGATCCAGCGGGCAAGGGGAGAACGATGAGCACCGTCAGGGACGCCGCGTTCGACGTGCTGAGAAGCCGCGGGCTGACCACGATCTTCTGCAACCCCGGCTCCACCGAGGTGTCGCTGCTCACCGACCTGCCGGACGATCTGCGCTTCGTGCTCGCCCTGCACGAGGCGTCCGTGGTCGGGATGGCGACCGGCTGGGCCATCGGGAACGAAGCGCCCGCGCTGGTCGTGCTGCACACCACCGCCGGGCTGGGCACCGCGGTCGGCGCCATCGCCACCGCCCGGGTCAACCGGGTGCCGCTGGTGATCCTCGTGGGGCAGCAGGACCGGCGGCACCTGGCGCTGGAGCCGTTCCTGACCGGGCGGCTGGAGGGGCTGGCCGGCGACTACCCGGTGTGGGTGAACCAGCCGGCGCGCGCGCAGGACGTACCAGGGGCGCTGGCCCGCGCCTGGCACGAGGCGGTCACGGCCCGCGGGCCCGCGCTGGTGACCGTGCCGATGGACGACTGGCAGGCGCCCTTCGACGGGGAGGTCCTCGCGGCGCCGGTCCGGCTGCTGCGCCCGGCCGCCGTCCCCGACGCCGACCTGGCGCCGCTGGTGCGGCTGCTGGCGGGCGCGCGGTCCCCGGCGATCGTGGCGGGCGCGGGCGCCGGGTGGGAGCCCCTGGTCGCGCTGGCCGAGCGGCTGCGGTGCCCGGTGTTCCAGGAGTCGTTCGGGGCGCGCGCCGGCTTCCCGCAGGACCACCCGCAGTACGCGGGCGTCCTGCCCGCCGACAGGGAACGCCTGCGGGAGCGGCTGGCTCCGCATGACGTGGTGCTCGCGGTGGGCGCCCCGGTGTTCCGGCAGTACGTGTACGTGCCGGGCCCCCTGGTCGCCCCGGGCACGTCGGTCGCGCTGGTCACGGACGACCCGGCGGAGGCGCACCGCAGCCCGGCCGACCTGGCCTCCGCCCGGGACGCCGGGGCCGAGGGCATCGGGCTCTACCGGACCGAGTTCCTCTTCCTCGATCGCGCCGAGGCGCCGTCCGCCGAGGAGCAGCGTCGCGCCTACCGGGCCGTGCTGGAGTCGTTCCCCGGCGGCAAGGTCGTCGTCAGGACGT